>DATJIZ010000346.1:0-14107 GCA_035492735.1 Gemmatimonadaceae bacterium
ACAGGTAGAACCCGATGAGCAGCAGCCACGGCACGAAGTTCAGCACCCACGCCGTGACCGAGACGCCGGCGTCCTTGGCATCGATCGACACACCCTTGGCGTTGAGCGCCGCGACCTCGGCCTCGGAGTTCTCGACCGGCAGCCGAACGGTGAAGTTCTTGACGTCTTGGCCGCCGACATTGATGTGCTGCTTCAGTGAGCCGTTCACGATCTTGCCGGCCGTGATGGTCACCTTGGCGATGTTGTCGTGCTCGAGCTCGTCACGGTACTGTGTGTACGAGATCTGCTTCGATGCCTCCGCCTTGCTCCCCGACAGCTGGATCAGGACGACAGGAATCAGAATGATGAGGATCCAGAAAGAGAGGGTCTTGGAGAACCGACCCCAACTGAATTCCTTCTTGTTTTTCGGAGGCATTGGAAGAGGCATTACTGCAAGCTCGCTATATACGGAATGTGCCGGAAATTCTCCGCGTGATCCAACCCATACCCCACCAGGAACTCATTTGGTGCATCGAAGCCGATGAAGCGCGCGGGGTATCGGAGCTCTGACGCAACGTGCTTGTGCAGGAGGGCACAGATGTCCAAGGACCGCGGTTTCCGTGCCTGCAACAGGTCCATCAACCGGCTCAGCGTCCGACCGGTGTCGACGATGTCTTCGACGAGTAGAATGTGCTTTCCCTCGAGCTCGGTTTCAGGGTCGTACAACAGACGGACGTTGCCGCTCGACGCCGTCGAGTCGCCGTAGCTCGAGGCCACCAGAAAATCGACCTGCAGCGGCCGTTCGATCTTCCGGACCAGATCACTCAGAAATATAAAGCTCCCCTTCAAGAGGCCGAGCACCAGAAGCTCGCCATCCGGGTAGAATTGGCTGATCTCGGCGCCGAGCTCTGCCACCCTGGCTGCGATCCGTTCCTCGGTATAGACGATTCGACGGACCGCACGGCCCAGCAGACGGGGATCAGCAGTTGATGTATTCACAGGCAAATGCCAAGGCCGGCCGACCGGACCGTGCGGTCGCGACGGCGCTCCGTCGCACTCCAGGAATCCAGACGATCTGATCTGCCGCCAATACTACCGGCCATCGCGCTCGTTCGTGTCCGGTAATACCCGCATCCGAGAGAAAGTACTTCACCTTTCGTCGGTGGCCGTCGGCCCCGACCAGCATCACATCGCCGGGCTGCCACCGCCGAACGACGAGCGCAGCGTCGCGCGGCAGCCAGGCCGACCATGCGTCGGCATTCGCCTCACCGCGGACGGGCCGGAATTCCCAACGGTCCCAGCGAGTTTCGGCAAACGGCTGCAACGAGGCCTCGGTCGGCGGCGACAGTTCCGACGCGCGAAGCTGGAATGCGTCACGCGACCGGATCACCTCCCATCCCCCCGACAGTTGGACCCGCGCACCAATCCTGCCGTCATGCGTGAAAGCAGCAAGCCGTTCCGTACCGCGTCGATCGAGCGCCAGACCGATTCGCGCCGCGATGTCGGGCCACACGACCTTGAGCGCCTTGGCCCCGAGCGGCTGCACGGCGTCCGCGTGGACGTCCACTGCCCCGCCGCGTGGAGAGACCAGCGGCGCGATCGCGGCATCCACATGGCTCGCGACGTCGGCGCGCCACGTCGCGGCGCGGCGAGCGATCTGGAGCAGCTCGCCGTCCAGCGCCGGCTGCTCGGCGCGAAGCGCCGGGAGCAGCTCGTGTCGCACGCGATTTCGCAAAAAAAACAGTGACGCGTTTGACGGATCCTCGACCCAGTCGATCTGGCGCGCCCGCGCGTAGCGCACCACGTCGCGGCGAGACAGCGCCAGCATGGGGCGAACCACGTCGCTCGGCGCGTACAGACCGGCGATCCCCCGTGCGCCGGCACCGCGCAGAATGCGCATCAGCACCGTCTCGATCTGGTCATCGATCGTGTGCGCGGTCGCGATGCGGGCGTTTCGCGCCCCGGCGGTCGCGCGCAGGAACGTCCACCTCGCCGCGCGGAGTTGCGCTTCGCCCCGCAGCGGACGCGACGCGCGTTCGCTGACGCACTCGACGCCGAGGGCAGCCGAACGATCGCGCACCAGCACGGCGGCGTCGCGCGCGGCCGCGCCCGTGCCGTGGTCGAAGGTGGCGACGCAGAGGCGCAATCGGTCCAGGGCGGCGACGGCAGCATCCAGGAGCACCATCGAATCCACGCCGCCCGACACGGCGAGCACGATGCGGTCCTCGCCACGGAGTGGCGCGGCGACGTGCTCCTGGACGACACGGTGGATCGACTGGCGCATTGGAACAAGATAGCGCCGAAGCACATAGCCAGGTCTGGAACGCACCTCACAGGGCGACTATACTTCCGCGCGACGGGTCACTTTCAGGAGCGCTCGGTTGGAAACTCATGGTCCGCTTGGAACGCTGTGGGTTGGGATCGCGCTTGGCTGCTTCTACATCGCGCTGATCTGGCTCAACACGCTGCTCGGGTTCTTTCTCACGCCGCTCTTCGTCATTCCCGCGACGTGGTTGCAGGACCGGCTGGGCCGGGGTCGCCGGTCGAACGTCTGAGGCTGACGCGCTCGAGCGCGGCCGGGTCGACACGCAGATGACGAAACGCGCGAGGACGGGGCTTTGCCCCGTCCTTTGTCGTCTCCGCCCAATCGCGTTGCTGATGATGCTCAGCGGCGCGGCTGCCGAGCGACTCGATGCCCAGTTCATCGTGCGATCCTGGCTCCCGTGGCGAACGATCGAGACGAAGCACTTCGCGTTTCACTACCCCGTCGAGCTCGAGGCATGGACGCGCGACGTCGCGGCGCGCGCCGATGCGATCGACTCGGCGGTTGCCGAAGTCGTGGGGTACGCGCCGGCTCTGCGGACCAACGTCGTCGTCGATGATCCGTACGCCACGTCCAACGGATCGGCGTGGCCGTTCCTGAAACGGCCGATCATCAATCTCTGGGCGACGCCGCCCGACCCACGGGACGACATCGGCGAGTTTCGCGACTGGGGCGAGATGCTCGTGTCGCATGAGTTCGGGCACATCGCGCATCTCACCCGGCCGTCGCGCAATGCATTCACTCGGCGCCTGTGGGAGGCGCTGCCGGTCGACATCGGGCCGATCGCGCTCCGCGCGCCGCGCTGGGTCGTGGAGGGTTACGCGACTTACGTCGAAGGGCGCGTCACCGGCTCGGGACGGCCGCACGGTGTCTGGCGCGCTGCGTTCCTGCGACAGTGGGCACTCGAAGGCCAACTGCCACGGTACGAGCAGCTCGACGCGTCGGGCAGCTACGAGGGCGGCGAGTTCGCGTACCTGGCCGGCTCGGCGTTTCTGGAATGGCTCGCCCAGCGGCAGGGCGATTCGAGTCTCGTATTCCTGTGGCGCCGTCTGACGGCGCGGCAGAATCGGACGTTCGACGAGGCGTTCACCGGCGTGTTCGGAGAGTCGCCGCGCGCGCTGTACGGTCGCTTCACGACGGACCTCACGGGTAAGGCGATCGACGCGCAGCGCGCGCTGCGCGGCGCGGGTCTCGATACGGGCGCCATCGTGCAGCGGCTGGCCTGGAGCACGGGAGATCCTGCGATTTCCCCCGACGGCAAGCGCGTTGCGCTCGTCGTGCGATCGGCCACCATGCCGTCACGAGTCGTCGTGTGGAGCACGGCACCCGAACCGGATACCGGCAAGGCGCGGCGTGATTCCATCCTGCTCGCCGGCGACCCGGAGGACGTGCCGGCGCGGCCCATCTATCCGCCGAACAAGCGCACGCTTGCCGTGCTCCGCTCCACGGCTGGCGCGCCGTACGAGTCGCCGCGCTTTTTGCGCGATGGCCGCATCGTGCTCTGGCGCGACGCCCGACGGCCCGACGGCACGTTGTCGCCGGATCTTTATATATGGAATCCTCGAGGCGGATCGGTGCGCCGCCTGACGCACGGCGCGGCGCTGCGCGACGCGGATCCGCTGCCCGATGGCGCATCGGCGGCTGCCACCCAATGCCGCGGCGGAACGTGCGGCATCGTCCTCGTGAGTCTCGCTAACGGGCGTGTGAGTTCGATCCTGGCCGGCGACCCACGGACGTCGTTCTACCGGCCGCGCGTCTCGCCGGACGGACGACGAGTCATCGTCTCAATGCACACGGCCGCGGGCTGGCATCTGGTAACGGTCGATCTCTTCGGAGAACGCGCGCGTCACGAGGTTCCCGGCGCGATACCGGCGAACGAATACGATGCCGCGTGGGTCGACAGCACCACTCTGGTCGCTGCCACCGACGACGGTGGCGTGACGAACGTCGAGCGGATCACGCTTCCACGCGGCGATCGCCGCACGATGTCGAGCGTCACCGGCGCCGCCGTGGCGCCGGAGCCGAATCGATCGGATCACAGCATCTGGTTCCTGTCGCTCTACGCGCGCGGCTACGACGTCCGTCGAATCGACCGGATCGACGGCGGCGACACTCACCCGGCCGCGTTCGGATCCGCGCTCGAGCCCGCGCTGCCGACGCCGCGCGAACCGTCGAGCATCGCCGGATCGACCGCGGTGTCGAACCCTCGAGCATTTGGCTTGGGTCCGCGGCTCTTTCGATGGATTCCGGCGCCGCAAGCAGATGCCGACGGATTGAGTGGAGTGCTCGGGCTCGTGAGCACGGACATCATCGGGCGAAGCGAGGTGCTGGCCCGAATCGCGGCGGGCGACGCCGCGGCCTGGCGAGGCTCGGATCTCGATTTCACGTGGCGTGGGACGCGGCCGGCGCTGCGACTGAGCTTGTTCTCGGCCGACGAGCGCCAGAGCGCCACCCGAACTTCCGTCGACCGGCCGTTCGCGTTCGACACGAAGCTCGATGGCGGCTTGTTCGCCGTCGACGGGAACTGGCTGTCCGACGGCTGGGCAGTGGGGTACCGAATCGGCGGCAGCATCGCGCACGATAGGCTCGACATCCCGACGCTCTCACCGGTCGTGAGCACGAGCACGACGCGCGGGATCGTCTTCGCGCGCGTCAGCGGCGCCTGGTTGCAGCGAGGCGCACGGTCGACCTTTTCCGAGTCACTGGGCGCGTCTCGAACCGAGGGACACTCGTTCGACACGCGCTTTCAGCGCACCACGTTCGGAGCGAGCATCGCGACGTCGGGATCCGGTGCCCTGCCCGTGTCGGCGAGCGTACTGTATGGCTTCACCGCCGCAACGACTCCGCCCTTCGAGCAGTTCTCACTCGGTGGCAGCGCTTCGCCGCTCATTGACCGCGACGTGCTCGGGCAACGCGTGCCGATGCCGGTGCTGCCGGACGGCATCAACGTCGGCGCTTTAGTGTTCGCATATAGGATCTCTCTGAACACGCTGCCGCTGGCGCCCTACGTGTGGGCAGGCAGCACGGCGCACACGAACGAGTCGTTCCACGAGTGGCACCGCGTCGTGGGACTCGAATGGTCCGGAGCGGTTCCGGCCATCCCGATCGCCGGGACACCGGCCGCTCGGGGCCAGGTCGGCATCGGTGAATCACTCGACGCGCCGTTCCGGCACCGCGTGCGCGCGTACCTTTCCATCGTGCTGAACCCGTAACGAGCAATGGGGACACAAAGGTTTGTTGATGCCGAATCTTCGCGTCGGTCCGGCAAGTCACTACGACACATGACGTACTTGTAATTCGGCGGTCCGCTGGTAAGATCGAGTTCGTGTGAACTCCTCCGGCGCGACGTCTCCCGTCCGCCCCGCGTTTTCCTTCCTGGAGGCTGTGGCATGCCCCTCACGACCCTTCCGCGTCGCAGCGCCGTTGTACGCCAGCTCAGAGGTCTCACCACCTCGGCGGCGCTCCTCGCCTTTGCCGCCGGTTCCGCAGCCGCCCAAAACGGCGCGATCCGCGGCAGGATTACCGAGCAGGTCTCTGGAACGCCGGTCGGCGGCTCGGTGGTGAACGGCTCCCGTTCCGGCGGCGGGGGCTCCGCGTCGACTCGCTCCGCGGCGGATGGCAGCTACACGTTGGCCGATCTCCCGCCTGGCACGTACACCATCCAGGTGACGGCGAAGATCGGCCTCTCCCCCAAGCGTGTCGACAGTGTCGTCGTTCGGCCGGGCCAGACGACGACGCTGGACTTCGCCATGGTGCCGATCGCGCGCCAACTCGAGCAGGTCGTGACGACGGCGACCGGCGGTGCGGCCCCCGAGCGCGTGCAGGATTCCCCCAATTCGATCTCGGTCGTCAGCTCGACGCAAATCGCCGAGCGGCCGGCGATGACGATCACCGATCACCTCAAGGCCGTCCCCGGGCTGTCGATCTCGACCGGTGGTATCGCGCAGGCGAACATCGTGTCGCGCGGTTTCAACAATGCGTTCTCGACGCAGCTCCTTACGCTGCAGGACTACCGGTACGCCAACGTGCCGTCGCTGCGCGTCAACGTGCCGCTGCTGTTCACCGGCACCGACGAGGACATCGACCGCATCGAGGTGCTGCAGGGACCTGCCGCGGCGCTGTACGGCCCGAACTCGGGCAACGGCGTGCTGCACGTCATCACCAAGTCGCCCTTCGACTCGCCGGGGACGATTTTCACACTCGACGGCGGCAACCGCGACATGATCCGCGGCAGCATTCGGAACGCCGGCATCTTCGCCAATGACAAGCTGGCCTACAAGCTCTCGGGCGAAGCGCTCTCGGCGCACGATTTCGAGTACGTCGATCCGAACGAGCCCACGGTTTACCCGAGCAACGACACGCGAATCCCCGTGGAGCGTCGCGGCCAGCCAGTGACCCACGACTTCAACCTGCGGCGGTACAGCGGCGAGGGGCGGCTCGATTTCCGCCCGTCGGAGTCCACGCAGTTGATCAGCACCGTTGGCTATTCGATGATCGGCAACGCGCGCGAGATCACGACGACGTTCGGCGCCGCGGAAGCGCGCAACTGGAGCTACTTGAACCTGCAGGAGCGGCTCCATCACAAAGGTTTGTTCGCGCAGGTCTTTTACGACAAGTCGAACTCGGGTAACGACAACGGCCAGGATCCGAGCGGCACGTACTACTTGCGCACCGGTATTCCGGTCGTCGATCGATCGAGCATTCTCGCCGGGCAGCTGCAGCAGGGCACGAAGATCGGCCGGACACAACTCGTGTTCGGCGGCGAGTACCTGGCAACGCGACCGCAGACCGCTGGAACCATCAACGGCCGCAACGAGAGCAACGACGACATCAACGAGTACGGCGGCTACCTGCAGTCGACGACGTCGCTCACCAGGCAAATCGAATTCCAGGCGTCGGCGCGGATCGACGCGAACTCGCGCATCACTGGATCGCAGTTCTCGCCGCGCGCCGCGATCATGTTCAAGCCTGATTCGAACAACAACTTCCGCGTGACGTTCAATCGCGCATACTCCTCGCCCACATCGTTCTCGTTCTTCCTGGACCAGTACTCGGGTCAGACGCCGGCGCCGGGAATGCCGGTGCAGATCCTGGGCAACCCGCCGAAGGAGGGCTGGCAGTTCGCAAACGGCTGTCAAGGCAGTGCCTTCAGCTCACTCTGTATGCGCTCGCCGTACGCGACGGGCGTGGTCGCCGCCTCCGCTGCCGCAGCCTATCCGGGGTTCTTCAAGCCTAGCGCGCAATTCGGCGGCCTGGCCCCGCTCGAGGCGTTCATTCGGTCGGCGCCCGCGAGCGCCTTCGGACCCGCTGGCGAGCAGGGTCGGCAAGCACTCCTCCAGGGGCTGCCGATCATTGCAGGCCTTCAGCCCACGAACTCCGATGTGGGAAGCATCCTGGCGAACATCGCGACGAGTCCACCGACAGTCTACACGGCTGCACCAGGCAACTTGTCACCACTCGGGGCGACGTTCTCCAACACCTGGGAAGTGGGCTACAAGGGCTTCGTCGCGAAGCGTCTCGGGATTGAGCTGGACGCGTGGTTCCAAAAGCGACCGGCTGAGCCGACAACGCAGATCGTCAATCCGGCGGTGCTTTTTAATGGCCAGGCGCTCGGTGCCTATTTGGTTCCGAAGATCACCGCGGCCCTGATGGCGCAGGGCGTGCCGCAAGCGCAGGCTGTGGCTCAAGCGACCCTGTTAGGCAGCGGCTACGCCACAATACTGGCGAAAGTACCGGTCGGCGCAGCGGCGTTCACCAGCCCGCTGTACGACCAGCCCTATCTCGTGTTCACCTACCAGAACGCGACGGGCTTCGTCAACGTGACTGGCCAGGACCTCTCAGCGGACCTGCTCCTGGTTCCAGGATGGACGCTTTCCGCGACGTACTCGCACTTGGACAAGAACGTCTGGACTGATGCGCCTGGTGCAAGCGCGGCGAACCCCCTCACCTCCAACACGCCGAAGAACCGCGCCAGCATGACGCTGCGCTACGAGAACCAGATGCACGGCTACAGCGCCGAGCTCCGCGGGCGCTACGCGGACGCCTTCCCGGTGAATTCGGGCGTGTTCAACTCGTACAACATCGGCACGCCGACTCCCTATCCGCCCGTGCCGGTGAACGCCTTCATCGATGCCAGCATGTCGTGGGTGCTGCCGGTGCGCGGGTCGCCGCGGTGGTCGGTGAGCGCAACGAACATCCTCGACAACCGGGTCCCCACGTTCGTCGGCGTGCCGGCGCTCGGCGCGCTGGTCATGACCAGGATCCAGTACCAGTACTAATTCGGCACGAGAACGGCCGGACGTGACGACGAAGCGGGCGATGGGGCACCGAGCGTGAACGTACTCGGCGATCCCATCGCCCGCCTCGTCATTGGGCATCGCGGCGACTCGGCCCATTTCCCCGAGAACACCGCGCCATCGTTCGACCGGGCGATCGAGCTGGGCGTGGACGCGATCGAGTTCGACCTGCGGGTGACGCGGGACGGCGCGATCGTCGTCAACCACGACCCGACGGTCGACCGCACGACCGACGGCACCGGTGCGATCGCCGCGATGACGCTCGCCCAAGTGCGCGAGCTCGACGCAGGAGCCCGGTTCACCGTGGACGGCGAGGCGTTTCCCTACCGCGGCCAGGGCATCTCGATCCTCACGTTCGACGAGCTGCTCGATCGCTACCGGTCGATCCCGCTCTTGATCGAGGTCAAGGTCGCCGCGGCGGTCGAAGGCGCATTGCGCGCGATCGAGCGCCACGCCGCGGAGGACCGGGTCCTCATGGACTCGACGGCCAGCGATGCCGTGGAGCCGTTCCGTGGAACCCGGCTGCTGACGGGCGCATCGTTGCGCGACGTGCTGGAGCTCTTGCCGCGCGCGATGGTCGGTCGTCCTCCTGCCAAGTTGCCATATGCGGCGTTGTGCATTCCACCGCGGTACAACGGCATTCCCGTGCCGGTCCTGCGACTCGCGCGGATGGCGCACGCCGTGGGCGCAGCAACGCACGTCTGGACGATCAACGATCCGGAAATCGCGGCGGCGCTTTGGCGGGCACGGGTGAACGGCATCATCACTGACGACCCCGGCGCGATGCTCACGCTGCGCTCGAAGCTGGCGTAAGACGAGCGCAGCGGCGTGGTCAGCGCAGCGCAACTGGCACTTTGGGGCCGCGACGGTCTGCGTCGACCCGCGTGCACGATGCCTGAAGAATTGTGATCGCGCTGCAATTTCCAACAAATCAACGTACTTTCCTGGTCCTCATAATCCGGTTTAGCATATCGCTATCAACATGAATTTTCGGAGCAGATTGGCGGTTCTTGAGACCGTCTGGATCGCTGCGTGACCCAGATTTCGACCAGATTCACGCGGCAGGTCGGGATCGAGGTGCCGATCATTTGCGGTGCGATGTACCCGTGCTCCAACCCGGAGCTCGTCGCCGCCGCATCGGACGCCGGCGCCATCGGCGTGGTGCAACCGGTCTCGATGACCTACGTCTACGGCCACGATTTTCGCGAGGGGCTGCGGCTGATCAAACAGATCACGCCCCGCCCTTTTGGCATGAACGCGCTGATCGAGAGATCGTCGGCGAGATACCATGAGCGGCTTCAACGCTGGGTCGATGTCGCCATCGAAGAAGGTGTGCGGTTCTTCATCACCTCGCTTGGCAATCCGCGCTGGGTCGTCGACAAGGCGTCGCAGGTCGGCGGAATCGTCTACCACGACGTGACCGAACGGAAGTGGGCGCTCAAGGCGATGGACGCCGGTGTGCACGGGCTGATCGCGGTGAACAACGTCGCCGGCGGGCACGCGGGCCGCCTTTCGCCGGAGGCGCTGCTCGACGAGCTGAGGGAATTCGGATTGCCAACGATCTGTGCGGGCGGCGTCGGCGACCCCGCGACGTTTCGCCGGATGATGGACCTGGGCTATGACGGCGTGCAGATGGGAACGCGATTCATCGCGACCGCCGAATGCCTGGCTCACCCCGCCTACAAACAGGCCATCGTGGACGCCGAGCCCAGCGACATCGTGCTGACCGAACGGCTCACGGGCCTGCCGGTGTCGGTGATCAACAACGAGTACATCCGGCGCCTGGGGACCCGCGCCGGCCCGATCGCCCGGTTCATGCTCCGGCACCACAAGCTGAAGTACTGGATGCGGAGCATCTACGCCCTCACGTCGCTCCGCCGGCTCAAACACGCCTCGTTGACCGCTGCGGGCGCGAACGAGTACTGGCAGGCCGGAAAAAGCGTCGTCGGCATTCACGACGTGGCCCCGGTCGGCGACGTCGTTCGACGGTTCGCGGCGGCGCTGGGCCAGGGCTAGAGGGCTCCACGAGAGGGCTCGACTGGCAACCCAACCCTCCGGGCCTGCCCCGTGTCTATGGGTTGGTTCTGGACCACCGTGAGCTCGCGGCCTTTGCTGAACGACGTGACCGATAACCCACGCCTCCTCGACCGGCAGCTCGTCGCGAGGTGCCTCCAGGGCGATCCGCTCGCCGAGCGCGCGCTGTACGACGCGCACGTCGACCGAATCTACCGGCTGATGCATCGAATGGCGGGCGAGCCCGATCTGGCAGCCGATTTCACTCAAGAAACGTTCATACGCGCCTTCGAACGGCTCGGGCAGTACCGCGGCGAGTCTGCACTCGCCACGTGGCTGCACTCGATCGCTGTCTCAGTGGCGCTCAACGGGATGCGCAAAGTGAAACGCTTCCGCACATCAAGCGAGCCGGTGGCGGCGGTCGACGCCGACGAGCGACTGGCGGTGCAGCCGACGGGCTTCACGGTCGACCTCAAAGCTCGACTGCACGCGGCCGTGGACGCGTTGTCGGAGAAGCTGCGGCCCGTGTTCGTGATGCACGACGTGGAGGGCTACACCCACGAGGAGATCGCCGGAGTGCTCGGCATTCCCGTGGGAACGTCCAAGGCGCGGTTGTTCGACGCCCGCACCAAGCTGCGCGTGGCGCTCGCGGCGTTCGCTGGAGATCACATCGCATGAACGACGACAGGATGGATGAGGTGCTGGGCGACGCGGTTCGCGACTACAACGCTCCAGGCGCGGTGCCGCGCGAGGAGATGTGGAGGCGGATTCAGGCCGCGCGTGGGGAGCCGCGCCGGGCGAGCGTGCCGGCGCCATCGCGAAGCCGCTGGCTCTGGCCGGGGGTCGGCGGCGCCGTTGCCGCGGCTGCCGTGCTGGTGATGGGGATTCTCCTCGGCCGGCGCATCGAGCGCGTGGATCAGGGCCGAATCACGAGTCCAACGAAAGTCGCCGCGACGACGCCAAGCGTCGGCCCGACGGCTGACAGCGGCACCGACCGGGCCACTGACTCGGCCGCCGCGGCGGGACGGCGAGACTCGCTCATCGAGCGCATCCACGAGCAGACGAAAGCGACGGATCGGCATGCTCGGCAGTTGGAGCTGGCATCGCGCGACAGCAATGATGGCAATCGAGCCGCGAGCCGCGAGCGGGACGACGAGTCGATGCGGCTCGCCTACCGCCTGGTGATGCTGCAGCACATGGCCGGAAGCGAGGCGATGATCACGGCATTCCGTGCATCTGCTCGACGCGGCGACGTGGACGCGCAGATGGCGCGCTGGGCGCGCGAGCTGCTCGGGACGACACGGCTGCTCGAGTCGTCGCCGGCGTCGGCGGACCCAACGATGCGCCGCATGCTGCAGGATCTCGACCTCGTGATCGCGCAGATCGTTCAGTACGCGTCGCACGGCACGACGAACCCCGAGGAGCTCGATCTGATCGAGCGCTCGATCCAGACGCGCGGCATCATGGCGAAGCTGCGCGGCACGACACCAACCCGCGGCCGGACCGCGGGCACCTGACGACACTCGAGGAATCGACGATGAAGAAGGTTCTCTGCATCATGGTTGGACTGGCGGCGGCGAGCGCGGCGATGCCGGCCCAGGAGTCGCGCGGCGGATCGGCCGCCCGCGCGCCGGGCCCCGCCGACTCGCTCTATCGCGCCGGTCGCGCGGCGATCGACGCGGGCGACTATCGGCGCGCGGCGACGGTTCTGAAGCAATTGAGCGATCGCTACGGATCGTCGGACCACGCCGGCGATGCGCTTTATTGGCGCGCCTGGTCGCTGTACCAGCTCGGCAGCACCAATCGCAACAAGACCGATCTGGATGCGGCGCTCGCGGCGATCGACCGCTACAACTCGAACTACGGCAAGAACGAGCAAATGGCGGGCGACGCAACCGATCTGCACGCGCGGATTCGCGCCGCGCAGGCAGGGCTCGGCGATGCCGCCGCCGCCGGCGACATCACGAAACGCGCCGACGACCTCCGGCAATCTGGTTGCTCGGGAAGCACCGCCGATCAGGAAACGCGCATGGCGGCGCTCGAAGGGCTTCTGAGCATGAACTCCGATGACGCGATTCCGATCCTCACCGACGTGCTCAAGCAGCGCGACGCGTGCCGCGCCGAGCTCCGCAAGCGCGCCGTGTTCCTGATCTCGCAAAAGAGCGGACCCGACCTCGTGCGCACGCTGCTCGACGTGGCGCGCAACGATCCCAGCACAGAGGTCCGCGGCGAAGCAATCTTCTGGTTGTCGCAGGCGCGGTCCGAGCAGGCGGTGCCGGCGCTCGACTCGGTGCTCTTCTCGTCGAAGGACGAAGACATTCGCAAGAAGGCGATCTTCGCGCTGTCGCAGCAACGGGGCGACGTCGCGCGCCAGGCGCTCCGACGCGCGGCCGAGGACGAGCACATGCCCGACGAGATTCGTGGTGAAGCGGTCTTCTGGCTCGGGCAGAGCGGTCTGGCCGACCTGGACTTCTTCAAGACATTGTTCAAGAGCACGAAGAGCCAGGACATCCGCTCGAGGATTCTCAATGCCGTCGCCACGAGCAACGTCCCGCAGAGCACGACGTGGCTCCTCGACCTGGCACGTGACAAGAGCTTCGACACCGAGACGCGCAAGAGCGCGATCTTCTGGGCGTCGCAGCGGCGCGCCCTCAACCTCGACGCGCTGTCCGGCATTTACGCCGAGAACAAGGGCGACGACGAGATTCAGCGGCAGGTGCTGTTCGTTCTCTCGCAGCGCAACGAGTCGGCCGCCGTCGATAAGCTGATGGACGTCGCGAAGAGCGACCCGGACATCGAGATGCGAAAGCAGGCGCTCTTCTGGCTCGGCCAAAAGAACGACCCACGCGTGCGACAGTTCCTTCGCGACCTGATCAACAAATGAGCCGCCCCGCGCGCACCTTCACGCTCGGCGTCCTGGCGTTGAGCATCCCCGTGGTCGTGCGGGCACAGACAGTGGCGTCGCGGACCGCGTCGGTGCGCGACGGAACGGTCCGCATGAACTTCGACTCGCGTCCCGGCGTGTGTGGTGACGGCGAAGGCAACGTCTGGATCATCGACGCACGCCACGGCGGATTTGGCGACGCCCGGCGACCGTGCATACCCGGCCCGATCCGCGTCGCGATCGGGCGCTCAGGCGGCCAGACTGTGAGCGTGCGGTCGCGAGTCGGCGGCGTCGATTCGCCCGCGGCCGATCTCGACCTGGGAAACGTGCCCGCATCCGACGCCGCGCGCTATTTGATCGAGCTTGCCCACACGCTGGGCGGCCGCAGCTCGAATCAAGCCTTGAGCGCGGCCGCTTTCGCTGATGCGCCGAACGTGTGGCCCGAGTTCGCGCGCCTCGTGCGCGACTCCGGCGCGATGCTCGACTCGCGCAAGGAGGCGTTGTTCTGGCTCGGCCAGTCCGACGCACCGACCGCGGACCTCGTGCGCTTGTACGACGATCTCGAGCCCGAGCCGCTGCGCGACCACGCCACGTTCGTCCTGTCGCAGCGTC
>DATJIZ010000347.1:0-4952 GCA_035492735.1 Gemmatimonadaceae bacterium
ATCACTCGCTTGATCAGAACCGCCACGTATGCGAGAGCGAGAGCCCGAACTGCGGCGGCGTCGGCACCACGCCAATGGTCGAGAGACCGGGCGAGCAGGTGCGCGCCTGCGTCGACGGATCGTAGGTCAACTGGCCGGAGAGCGTCGGCTTGAATCGGTACTCCACCTTGGCGCCCAGGTTCGCCAGTGGATTCAACGACGTGTTGTTCGAAACGCGGTTGGGGTCGAACTGACAGAGCCCGGTGTTCACGCTCAAATACAAATTGTTCGCGAACTGCTTTTCCGCGCCAATCGTGGCGCCGTACAAGTAGCTGCTCAAGCCGAGCGTCCCCGTCTGCGTCCCGGGATTCTGCGCGTTGTTGGTGCCGCCGAGCTCGAAGCGGAAAGCGTCGAACACGGACCCGAAACTCTGGCGCAGCTTGTCCGCCGTGTAGGCGCTGACCGTCGGCGCGAGGAACGACGCCACGACCTGCTGGGTGTTCGGGTTCGACGCGAAATCGAAACCCGGGCGGCCGGTGAGCAGGTAGCTCAACAGGTCCGAAGTCGAGATGTACTCCTGGTTGCTGCTGAAATCGATCTGCGGGTAAGGAAGCAGCGGGCCGTGCAGGTTCACTCTGATCTCGAGGTCTCGATCGCGGAACTGCTTGACGTTGTACTGCGCGAAGATGTTGAGCGTCGGGTTTTCCGGAGCGCCGTTGAACGTCACGGTCCCGCCGGGCAGTACCTGGAACTCTCGCTGCACGATGCCGAGGTTCAGATTGTACGTGCCGCCCACGGTGCTCAACGCTCCCTCGACCGCCAGCCCCGGCAGCGCTTCGGCGCGAGACGCATACAGGCGCGTCGATCCGGCCGACTTGAGCACGCGAAGCTCGCCGGCCAGTCGTACGTTCGCTTCGGCCGAGCGCAACCGCACTTCGTTCTCTGCGAGGTGCACCGTCAGATTCGGAATCTGCAGGTTGGTGCGCAGCTTCTGGATTGCGGCAAGCGCGCTCAAGCCCGTCGGCGCCTCGTTCGTCTGGACCTCGGCAAGTACGTCCGCCGTCTGCTTGCGGGCAATGTCGCGATCGGGCAGGAAGATCGATCCGCGGTCGACGAGTAGTGAACCGTTCAGAACCGGCCGGTTCAGATCGCCGGTCAGTTGGAGCGGGCTGAGTGTCGAGAGATACAGATCCGCCAGGTTGCGATCGCTGAATGCGTGGAAGCCGGTGGCGTTCACCGCGAGATTGAACGACGGCGGCACGGCTTTTTGACCCGAGTTCTTGAGCCAGCCCGTCACGCCGATCGTGCCGCCGCTCACCGCGCTGACGTCGACGCTGATGCTGTCCTGTCCCGAACTACTCGCCGCACCGGAGATGCCGCCATTTATGTTGGTGAGTCTGATCCGGCCCAGTTGGGGGACGTCGGCGGAGCCGTTCGCGATGCTCACGTTGCCGCTCAGGAGAATCGGGTGCAGCGTGCCGTACAACTTGAGATCGGCGTGCAGCTTGCCTTGCACGTTCTTGAGACTGGGCGACACCAGCTGAAGCAGTGACAAATCGGTCGTGTCGGCACGCAGTTGGCCCGACACGGAATCGTTTCGGAGCTTGAGCCCGAAGAGTCGGAAGTCGACCGGCAGGTTTACGTTCGCGACGAGCGAGGAGTCACCCTGCCGGATCACGGCGAGCTTCACCGCGGCGCGCCGGTCGTCCATTCGCACGCTCGAGGCGATCCGATCGAGCTGGATGCCGTTGCTCTTGATTCCCGTGATCGCGGCCGTGCCTGTGAGCAGTGGTTTTGCCTTGCTACCGGTCACGGTGACGTCCAGATCACCGATCCCCGAGACGGTGTCGACCAGCTGCGCGGCGAGCGCGAAGTCCCGCATCGGCAACCGTAGACCGCGCAGCCGCACGGAGGCCGCACCGGTGTCCGGCACGCTCGCACTGAGCGTGACCAGCGCGGAGTCGCCGTTGCGCACGACGAGCGAATCCACTCGTGTACCAAAGCGGTCGCGCACCACGTGCGCGGGGCCGGCGAGGTGCCACGTACCCGCCGAGGTGGCGGCCTCGGCGCGATCGACAACTACGGCATTCGAGTCGGCGTCGCGGTGCCACGTTCCACCAGCGGACACGGTAGGCCCGTTGTGACTCAAAGCGCCGAGCGCGAACTGGGCACGCGTCGGCTCGTCGGCGCGAAGCGTGCCGCCGATGGTGTCGAGCGCGATCCCGCTGAGCATCGCGGAATCGACGCTCGCCCGCACGGTTCCGGTGGGCGCCTTGAGCACGTTCTGAAGATCGAGGTTGCCCACGAACCGCTGCGCGCTCGTACCATTGAAGAACAGATCGCTCCCACTCAGAGTGCCGCGCAGCCCGAGGCTGTCGAGCGTCCCCCGCGCCCAGCCCTGGAACTCGACGCGACCAACCAGTGAATCCACAGCGTCCGCGGCTGCCGCAAGGACGGTCGTATCGGGCCGCGCGAGCAGCGGCCGGACTCCGCCCAGCGAGTCCATGACGACGCGAATCTGCAGCGAGTCCGCTTTGCCCTTGGGCAACCCGATCCCGCCGCCGGCGGCGAGCAGTGTGGCCACCGCGGTGTGTAGGCGAAGCGAGTCGACGAAGAGACGCCCATCCCCAAAGCGCAGCCGCGCATAGGACGGGTATACCCGTACGCTGTCGATCACCGTGCGCTCGAGATCCAAGCTGGCGCTGCCCTGGAGCGTCGACGCCGTCGCGCCAGCCACGTCCAGATCGTAATGGCCGCTCAGCGTGCCCTTGGGGATGCTCGGCTTGTCGAGCAGGCCCGCGAGACTGAGCGTGGCGAACTGGCCGGTTCCATGCGCGCCGATTCCGCCGATCGTGTCGATGTCGACCCGGCCGTCGAAGCTGAAGCTCCCCGCCGAGCTCTCGAGCGACGCGGAGAGCTCGAGATCCGGTGATGAGCCCTTCGCGTGAATCGGCCCGCTCGCGACCCCGCGCAGTGGCAGACCGGGATACGAGCGTGCGAGCGTTGTGAACGACAACGGCTCGGCATTCAGCGAGACATCGTAGATCATGAACGGCGTGCCGTACGTGATCCGTCCGCTGCCAGTGACGTGCGACGGCTCACCCGGGCCATCGCGATGCACCAGGTCGGCGTTGGAGAACCGAACGTCGAGCCACGACGAGTCGAGCCGTGCCGTACCCGAGACCGTACCGCCCAGCTGCGGAAACGCCGGGAACAGGAACTCGATCGTCCGCAGGTCGATCGAACCCGCGTTCACGTCGAACGCGTGGAACGCAGTGTACGCCGGCTTGAGGATGTCCAGCTCGCCCCTGGCCGTGAGCGTCGAGACGGCGCCGCGAACGTGCGCGTCCTCGAAGCGTGCCTTCACGTCGTCGACGACGAAGTGGGTCAGCGGGCCGCCACGACCTTTCACCGTACCGTACAACTGCCCCTGCCAATCCTCGGCGAACGGTTTGCCGTTCAATGTTCGCAGCAAGTCGAAATCGACCGGTTCGGCGCGCAGGTCGACGTTGCGCACCAGGAGCACGGGCGCGTTGGTCCCGAACGACATCGCGCCGGTCAGATGCGACTTCGTGCTCCGCACGTCCATGTTGGAGATCCTGAAATCGACCACGTGCAGGTCCTTGGGGTCGTTCACGATCGCCAGGTCCAGTGATCCGCCTCCCGTGCGCGGCAGGTCGGGGTAGACCCAGTTGACGTCGTCGAGCGACACCGAGTCGCCGCGAACCGCGATGTCGTACCGAGTCGGCAGGCCACTGCCCCACCAGACGCGGCCCTTGGCGTGACCGGTCGAGCCGGGCATGTCGAAGTGGGGCACGTCGAGCCAAAGGGAATCAGCAAGCCGCCGCGCCTCGGCCGTCACGTTGCGGAACTTGAACGTCGGCGCGAACTCGTCAGCCGACAGGGACGCGACGCGAAACTCCTGGCCGAACTTCGCGTCGCTGTCGGGATCGGCAAGCCGGATATGCGTGACGAACCCTTTGACGTTCCGCCACGCATACGTACGGCCGTAGCCGTCGAACGTCCTGGTGACTGCCCTGTCGGGATCGGCGAGGTGCGCGCGAATCACGCTGTCCAGCGTGGCGCCGTGCAGCGAATCGTCGGCATGCCACGGCTGCGTCAGCAGAAACGTCGCGTCGTGCAGGGTTACGGAATCCAGCACGATGTAATCGCCGATGCCGCGCGCGGCAGCGTTCTTCGGCTTGGCCGGCCCGGCCTTGGCGAAAATGTCGTTGAAATTCCAGACGCCGTTCTCGTGCTGGATCAGGTGGACGTAGGGATGCTCGAGGCGCGCGCGACGGATCAGGATTCGATAGTCCACCAGATCGCGCCAGTTGTACGACACGGTCACGCGACCCGTACTCGCCAGCAACTCGCCGCGCTTGTCGCGGATGGCGACGCTGTCGACCGCAAGCTGATTCAGCAGGTTGCCGCTCAGATGGCCGATGTAGATGTCGCCGCCCTTGACCAGGCCGGAGAGCAGCGGCTGAACGAAGCGGCGCACCCGCTCGTGGCCACGCGTGGTCTGCGTCACGAAGAACAGCGTGGCGAACACCACGACTGCCAGCGTGCCGAAGACCGAGGCGGCAACGAGCGCAACGAGGTTGCGGCGCTTCATGTGGGTGCGGGGAGACTGCGTGAATCTAGAAGTTCGTACCGATCGACAGTGTCCAGACGATGCGGCTGAAGAAACTGGACGATTTGGAGGGAGCGAAACTGGCGGGACACTGCCCCTGCTGGATTCCGGTCGAGGTCTCCTTGTAGGGGACGGGTTCCACGCCAGGCGGCGTCACACAGATCAGTGGCGCGCGCCCCGAGACATCCACGGGCGCGGCGAAGTACGCTGGACCGGGCTGACTCGGGTGCGAGTTATACCCCATGTTGAGCTGAATGGGGCCGATCGGAGAAAAGAGCCGAACACCGAGCCCCGGCGTCAGCACGATGCTCTTGATGTTGAAGCCCTGCACGTGGCC
>DATJIZ010000348.1:0-5110 GCA_035492735.1 Gemmatimonadaceae bacterium
GGTGCGAGCGCGACGCAGCTCGTCGCGTTGGGCAACGACGTGAATGCGGACGTGCAGAGTGGCGCGCGCGCCGTGGAATCGGCCGACATCCGCATGCGCGGATTGACGCCGCTGCTGGCGCCCGCGTCGGCGGCGGCGCAAGGCGATGCTGCTGGCCTGCAGTCCGCATCCGATCCTCGACGCAAGCCTTGAGCGCGGCGGCCAACATTATGTTGGGGGATGCGCCGACAATGGCTCATCCTCACCGTTGGTCTCGCACTGGTCGCCGCCGCCGCGCGCGCCGATGCGCAGTGGGAGCTCACCGGTGACTTCGGCGTTTCACATCTTCAGCAAACTGGCATTCCCACGGGGAGCGCCGGTACGGCGGGCCTCACCTTCGAGGCCGCATCGGCGCGCGCCTGGATGCAGTCGAGCGTTCTCGCAGCCCGTGCGACGCAGGATCGCTGGACCGGGCAGGGACTCCTCGCTGGAACGCTGATCGGGCCATCGGCCGCCGCGGCGCGCTGGCAGTTCGACGCGCTGGCGAGCTCGTTTGCGCAATCGAATTCGCGACCGACCGCGAGCGGCGAACTTGCCGCGCGCCTGCGTGCCGGTGGACCGAGCTTCGGCGCGGGCCTCGGCGCGGCCGCTGGTGCCACGGCTCGCGCGGGAAGTTCGAGCCAGACCTGGCGCGGACTGGCCGATGGCTGGATGCTATCGGGCGCCGAGCGGTTCGTGGCGAGCACCGCGCTCACGAGTGCACCGGTGCTCGGCGTCGTGGCGCCATCGTTGCCGACCCCGCGCGTGCGCTACCTCGACGTCGCCGCCGGGTGGAGACACGAAGCGGGCGGCTTGTCGATCGGTGCGTCCGTTGGTTATCGCGACGGCATGGGTGAGGTTGATGACGGCTCGTGGGCGACCGGCGATGCGAGCGTCTGGGTATCGTCGCGCGCCGCCGTGGTGCTCGCCGCGGGGACGGCGCTCCCCGACGTGGTGCGCGGGACTCCGCGATCGACGTATGTGAGTGCGGCGCTCCGGATATCGGGGCGACCGCACACGCGGATCGCGCTCACCGGTCGGCCGGCTGCCCGCATTCGGGTGCGTCTGGCGCGCGGCGTCGACGGCGCGCAGCGGATCGAA
This sequence comes from Gemmatimonadaceae bacterium, assembly GCA_035492735.1. Classification (GTDB taxonomy): domain Bacteria; phylum Gemmatimonadota; class Gemmatimonadetes; order Gemmatimonadales; family Gemmatimonadaceae; genus JAQBQB01. The sequence goes on from DATJIZ010000348.1 coordinate 1,120, forward strand.
ATCGTCGCGCCGAACGCGTCGCGGGTCGAACTGCGCGGCGACTTCACGGACTGGCGGCCGGTTCTGCTCGAGCGCGCCGGCGACGTATTCCAGTTCGCGGCGCCGCTATCGGCCGGCCTCCACCGCGTTTCGCTTCGCGTCGACGACGGCGACTGGATCGCCCCGTCGAATCTGCCCCATGCCGACGATGGCGTGGGCGGCACCGTTGGCCTGATCACGGTGCCGTGATCCACCGTTGTGTTACGGAAGACTGACGATCTTACCCATGAACAGGACCGTGCCCGAGAGTCGCTCGCGAATGACGAAGATGAAAGGTCGATCAACGTGCACCGTCGTCACCGCGGGCGCCGCGGTGGCGGTCACACCAACAGTGGTGACGGCCGCCGCCTCCGTGCCCTCCTCGTCGATCGCCACGAATGTGTTCTGCTGCAGGAGCGAGATGAGAAGTTGTTGACTGGTGGCCATGCGGGTGAAATCGGCCCGGTCGGTGAACGCGAGCTTCATCCCGAGGCCCTGCATGTCAGGAATGAGGTTGCGCTTCCACGAGAGCGTCACCTTCGGCAGCGTGAGATCCACCAACCGCGTGCGCAAGCTCTCGCCGAGCGAATGCCACGCGTCGGGCGTGAGACCAGCCGCGACCGACTCGACCGAGTTGCCCGGCTTTGGCAAGATCACCGTCATCGTGAACGCCGAATCGCCGTATGGCAGATCGACCGCCTGAAAGGAGCTCGATTCGGCGTAGGAGATCACGCCTTGCCGATGCATGAGCGGCCTGGTCTGGTCGCCATCCTCGGCATGGAACACGTCGGGGCGAGTGTCGGCGGCATCGAACCGATCACGCCAGCTTCCTTTGAAGTAGATGGCGTCGAGCAGGAACATCACCATCGAATCGTCGTAGCCGTCGATGACCTTCGGAATCTTCCCGTTCGTCTTGGTGCTCGCCCAGCCGTTCACGGCATCTACCGTCCTGGCGACATCGGTGAAGTTCTCCGGACTGACTTCGGCGCCGAACCATGTCGCGGCGTCGTTCAGGAAACTCTGATTGAACGGGAAGCCGCTGCGGTAGAAGATTGCGTTCGCGATCAGCATCTTGGTCGATGGATCGAGCGAGCCGAGGAGCGCGATCAACGACTTGTACCCGCTGTCGATCGACGCCAGCGGCGCAGTGCCGAGTTGCAGCGCGGAGCGCATTTCGTCGAAGGTCGGACCATTGGCGCCGTTCAGCGCCATGCCGAGCGCAAACGAGACGCTGAGCGGCGACACGAACACGTTCGAGCCGCTCGCCGACTGATTGATCGTGCGCCACAGTGAGAACGAGAATGCATTCGCCGCGTCGAGAACGCTGTGCTCGCTCGGCGTGAGGGCGCGGGGCAGCGCCGTGAGTGCCGGCCGCTGGCCGCTGGCAGGCGAGCTCGGGTCGTGCGCGCAGGCGACCAGGCCGACAACGGAAAGAGCTCTGAGCAGATGACCAATGGACATTCGAGTCCCCGAGTACGGGCAGCGACAAGTTTCTTGGCACACTCACGTTTAACTGCCGAACCACCGTAGCCGGCGGCCGGTCACTCTTCCGCATCAGACTTGACGGCCACTGTCAGACCGGTAGGTTGTATTGCGCGCGGCGATTTCCCCGATTTGACGGGCCGCGCACCGGGAGCGCCCCGGCAAAAACCCGTCTAAGTCGCTGGATGCCAGAGCGGCCCGCGACGAAAGTCGGGGGCCGTTTTCATTCGACTGCGCTGCAGCGCGGAGAGAGTACGATGAGCTCGTACACGTTCACGTCGGAGTCGGTCAGCGAAGGGCATCCGGACAAGGTCTGCGACTACGTCGCCGACTCGATCCTGGACGCGCACCTGGCCGGTGATCCTGGCAGCCGCGTCGCGTGCGAGGTGTTGTGCAAGAGCGGGCAAGTCGTGCTGGCCGGCGAGATCACTTCGAAAACCGACGTCGACTACGAGGCCGTCGCTCGGCGTGCCATCAACGACATCGGCTATACCGATCCGAACGAGGCGTTCAATGCCGACGGCGTGAAGGTCATTCAGTTCATCAGCAAGCAATCGGGCGACATCGCGATGGGCGTCGACACAGGCGGCGCCGGCGATCAGGGCATCATGTTCGGCTACGCCACGACGGAGACGCCGGAGCTCATGCCGCTTCCCGTGCAGCTCGCCCATCGCCTATCGCAGCGCCTCGCGATGGCGCGCAAGAACGGCGAGCGAGCCTGGCTCCGTCCCGACTCCAAGACGCAGGTCAGCGTCCGGTACGAAGAACACAAGCCGGTTCGCGTCGAGACCGTGCTCGTCTCGACCCAGCACACGCCGGACGCGTCACAGACGGAAATCCGAGACTACGTCGCGAGCTGCCTCTGCCCCGAAGTGCTGGGCGAGTGGTTCGGCCCGCACGTCGAGATCCTCGTGAATCCCACCGGGCAGTTCATCGAAGGTGGCCCGTCGGCGGACTGCGGCGTGACCGGTCGCAAGATCATCGTCGATTCGTACGGCGGCATGGGTCGCCACGGCGGGGGTGCGTTCAGCGGCAAGGATCCGTCGAAGGTCGATCGCAGCGGCGCCTACTTCGGCCGCTTCGTCGCGCGCCGGGTCGTGAAGAACGGGTTCGCGGAACGCGCCGAAGTGCAGGTTGCGTACGCCATCGGGCGCGCCGAGCCGGTGTCGGTGCGCGTTGACACGTTCGGGACGGGCGACTGGCGCGCCGCGGAAGAGTTCGTGCGCCAGTTCGACTATCGGCCCGCGGCGATGATCGAGCGGCTCGAATTGCGGCGGCCGATCTACCGGCAAACGACGAACTACGGACACTTCGGCAAGCCCGGCCTGAGCTGGGAGCAGTGAGCCACCAGTAAGGCAGAGGGCCAGCCGCCATTTCGGGCGGAAATTGGGGAAATTGGTGTCTGACCCCAATTTCGGAAATTGGGGTCAGACACCATTTCGAGTGGATTTTCGACGGCGTCCGACCCCGCTGCTCGCCATTGATCAGCGCCGCACGGCTCCGATCCGGACGCCGAGTCGCACGACGAGCATCTGCGTGCTGCTCTCGAGCGGGTTGATCTGGATCTGTGAGTTCGGCAGATCGATGATGCTTCCCGGCCGCAAGTACTGCGCGCGTCCCCCCGTGAAGTACTGAACGCCGGCGTCGAGCATCACGTTCACCTTGCTCGAGTGGACCGGCACATACACGCCGCCGCCGAGCACCCACGCGTGCGTCTCGTCGTGCTGATTGGTCGTCGACAGGCCGGAGTACGAATCGTTCGTGCCGTCGATCGAGCTCTCGGTGAAGAAGAACTGCCCACCGAATCCGGCGTTCACGTACGGTCGGACGCTGCCAGTCGGCCAGGTAAGCTGGGGTCCGACCGAAACGGGAACGATGTAGTTGTTCGTCGACACCTTCACCTGAATCCGACCACCGATCGTCGAGCTCAGCGGTACGCGCTTGGACTCGTTGCCGTAGTCGATGAAGCCGACATCTGCCCGGAGCGAGAGGATGCCGGCGCGGTCGAGCTGGTACAGGTATGCCGCGTTGCCGCCGTACCCCAGACCGATGTTGGTGCCGAATTCGCCGGTCGGCCGGCTCTGCACGACCGTGAGCTCGCCCGCGCTGCGCAGCGCGAACTCGCTCTGTCTCGAATGAACCGGGGGCCGGGTCGAATCCTGCGCGAATGCCGGAGTGGCTGCGACGGCAAACAACGACGCGAATGCACCGATTCGAACTGCGGACATATGCTCCTCGCCGGATAGGCCCGTGCGTGTTTGTACGCAAATCGAAGGGCGGGAGTTTCCATCCCGCCCTTCGACGTTCGAGCTACCAGATCACCGCCCGCGAGCTGTCCGGCCTGACCATAGCATCTCCGTCCTTGCATCCCCACGCCTTCGCGAACTCCGGCATGTTCGACAACGGGCCGTTCACGCGCCATTTCGCCGGCGCGTGCGGATCCGTGTGCACGAGCGCCTTGGCCGACGCGTCGCGCTGCAGCGTTCGCCAC
>DATJIZ010000349.1:0-2500 GCA_035492735.1 Gemmatimonadaceae bacterium
GCCGGCGTCGCCGCGGCCGATGTCCTCGCACGCCGATTCGACATCGGACACGACGTGGCGCGGCGAGTCGGCGCGACCGTCCTGCTCAAGGGCGTGCCGACGATTGTTTCCTCGCCGCACGGCGAACGTCTCGTGAGCGCCACCGGGACGCCGGCCTTGGCGACCGGCGGCAGCGGCGACGTGTTGAGCGGCATCGCGGGAACGCTCCTCGCGCAGATCGGGGATCCGCTTCGCGCCGGCGCGGCGGGCGCGTGGGTGCACGGGCGCGCGGCGGAGCGGGTTCCGTCGTCGAGCGGCGGCGCGATCCGCGGCATCACGCTCGACGACGTGGTCGCCGAGCTGCGCGGCGGCTGGGCGTTCGATGCGCGGCCGTCCCGATACCCCGTGCTCGTCGAGCTTCCCGCCATCTCGCCGCGCGCATGAGCGACGAGATTCCGCTCGGCCCGGGCGCCGAGTTCGACGCGATCCGGCAGATGCTGGCTCGCTGGGGCGATCGCGCCGTCGGCATCGGCAACGACGCGGCCGTTGTGCGATTGCCGCGCGGCGACGCGCTCGTCGCCAGCGTCGACGCCACGATCGAGGGCCAGCACTTCAGGCGCGAGTGGCTCTCGTCGCGCGAGGTCGGCTACCGCGCGGTCACGGCCGCGCTGAGCGACCTCGCCGCCGCCGCCGCGAAGCCGGTCGGCGTGCTCGTCGCGCTCGCGTTGCCGCGGTCGTGGCGCGCGGATCTGGACGACATTGCCGACGGCATTGGCGATGCGGTCGACACGGCGAACGCGCGCATCCTCGGCGGGAACGTCAGCGACGCCGAGATGCTGTCGATCACCACGACCGTGCTCGGCTCCGCGTTCAGCGCGCTGACGCGACGCGGCGCGCACGCCGGCGACCGTGTGTACGTCACCGGAACCCTGGGCGGTCCGGGCGCGGTGCTCGATCGGCTGCTGCGCGGCGAGGCGCCGGGTGTGCATCGCCAACGCTTCGCGCGGCCTCGCGCGCGGCTCGCCGAGTCGCAGTGGCTCGCCGATCGCGGCGTGACGGCGGCCATTGATGTGTCGGACGGCCTGCTCGCCGATCTGCGGCATCTCGCGGCAGCGAGCGCGGCACGTATCGAGCTCGACGCGCAGCGAGTGCCGCGACTGCCCGAGGTGACGCCGGAGCAGGCGCTCTCGAGTGGTGAAGAGTACGAGCTGATCGTGACCGCGCCATCGGCGTTCGATACGGAAGAGTTCGAGCGCGGCTTCGGAATTCCGCTCACCGAGATCGGGACCGTCGCCGGCGGATCGGCCGGCGTCGACGTGCGTGGCGCCCGCGTTGCGGACGTGACGGGCTGGAATCACCTTTCGCGCTGATGCGATTACCGCTCGTCGCCCTGGTCGCGCTGTGCATGACGTTGCTGCTCGGCCCCGTCGTGATCGTTGCCCGGTTGTTCAGGGTGCCGCATGGGCCGAATTCCATCTACGCGAGATCCGTCCGCCGCTGGGCGCGCGCGATCAATCGCGCCGCCGGCGTTCGGGTGCGCGTGCACGGTGGCGAGCGGACGCACGCCGAGCACGGCATCGTGTTCGCGTCGAATCACGTGAGCTGGTTCGACATCTTCGCGCTCGCGTCCGAAGTGCCGTGGTCCAGCTTCATCGCCAAGTCCGAGCTGCGCTCGATCCCCTTCTTTGGGTATGTGGCGGAGTGCGTCGGCATCGTCTTTCTGGATCGCGACAATCGCAAGGCCGCCTTCGAGTCGTACAAGGTCGCGGCCAAGGAAGTGCAGCGCGGGCGCTCGATCATCGTCTGTCCCGAAGGGACGCGCGGCTTCGACTATCATCTGCGTCCGTTCAAGAAAGGGCCGTTCGTGCTCGCGATCGCGGCCGAGGCGCCGGTGGTGCCGACGATCGTGCACGGAGCGCGCGAGGTGATGCCCAAGGGCTCGTTCCGGATCCGGTCGGGCGTGGTCGACATCTACTTTCTCGAGCCCGTTCCGACCGTCGGCTACGACTACGACCACCGCGGCGAGCTGATGACGACCGTCTGGACCGCGATGGCGGACGAGCTGCGCGAGCGCTACGGCGTCACCTCGAACGAGCGCCCGATCGCCGCGGCGGGCGAACGGCAGGAGTAGCGCTCGGCGCCACCGTCGGTCGAAGTCGATTATAATCCCACGCGACGCCCACTCGTCGCCGTCTCTTCCAGCGCAACAGCGAATCCACGACCCATGGTCACGATCACCGACATCAAGGCACGCGAGATCCTCGACAGCCGCGGCAACCCCACGGTCGAAGCCGACGTCATCTGCTCCAACGGCGTGATGGCCCGCGCCGCGGTGCCGAGCGGCGCCAGCACCGGCGAGCACGAAGCGGTGGAGCTGCGCGACGGCGAGGCCAATCGCTACGGTGGCAAGGGCGTGCGTCGCGCCGTGCAGAACGTGGAGGAGAGCATCGCACCGGCGCTCGAGGGACACGACATCACCGACCAGCTCGGGATCGACACCGTGATGATCGAGCTCGATGCA
>DATJIZ010000350.1:0-7400 GCA_035492735.1 Gemmatimonadaceae bacterium
GCCGGCGTCGAGCAGCTGGGATACACGCTGGCGAGCGACGACTTCTTCGATACGGTGAGCGTGGAGCTGGGCGATCGTCCGGCGAGCGACATCATCGGTTCGGCGCGCGCTCGCGGCATCAACCTGCGCGCCTCCGGGCCCGGCGAGTCACGCGTCGTCGTCGCGCTCGACGAAACGACCACGCTGGCCGACGTGAACGAGCTGCTCGAGCTGTTCGCGGCGGGCCATGGCGCGGCGCCGACGGCTGACGAGCTGCGTCGAACCGTGGACGCGCGGTACGATGAGCGATTCGCGCGTACGACGCCGTTCATGACGCATCCGGTCTTCAACAGTTATCACTCCGAGACCGAGATGCTGCGATACATCAAGCGACTCGAGGCGAAGGACCTGTCGCTCACCACGTCGATGATTCCGCTCGGCTCCTGCACGATGAAGCTGAACGCGACCGCCGAGATGTATCCGATCACCTGGCCCGAGTTCGGCGCCATTCATCCATTCGCTCCCGTGGAGCAAGCCAAAGGCTATCGCGAGCTGTTCGATCGGCTGGAGTGCGCGCTGGCCGAGATCACCGGCTTTGCCGCGATCTCACTGCAGCCGAATGCCGGATCGCAAGGCGAGTACACCGGGCTGCTGGTGATCCGGGCGTACCACGAAGCGCGCGGCGAGTCGCACCGGAACGTCTGCCTGATTCCGCACTCGGCGCACGGGACCAATCCGGCGAGCGCCGTGATGGCGGGGATGAAGGTCGTGGTGGTGAAGACCGACGATAACGGCAACATCGACGTGGCCGACCTCGAGGCGCAGGCCAGGGCGAACTCGGCGAATCTCGCGGCGCTGATGGTGACGTATCCGTCGACGCACGGCGTGTTCGAGGAAGCGATCACCGACATCTGCCGGATCGTGCATGAGCATGGCGGGCAGGTGTACCTGGACGGCGCGAACATGAACGCGATGGTCGGCCTGTCCCGTCCGGCCGACATCGGCGCGGACGTGTGCCATCTGAACCTGCACAAGACGTTCTGCATTCCGCACGGCGGCGGCGGCCCGGGCATGGGTCCGATCGGCGTGGCCAAGCATCTGGTGGAGTTCCTGCCGGGCAACCCGATCGTGGCATCGGGCGGGCGCAAGAGCGCGGGCGCCGTATCCGCCGCGCCGTGGGGCAGCGCGAGCATCCTGCCGATCTCGATGATGTACATCGACATGATGGGCGGCGAGGGACTCACGTACGCGACGAAGATCGCGATCCTCAACGCGAACTACGTGGCCAAACGGCTCGAGGCGCACTACCCCGTGCTGTACAAGGGGCGGAACGGGACGATCGCGCACGAATGCATCGTGGACCCACGGTCGGTGAAAGCGTCAGCGGGCGTCGAAGTCGAGGACATCGCGAAGCGGCTCATGGACTACGGATTCCACGCGCCGACGGTGTCGTTCCCGGTCGCGGGCACGCTGATGATCGAGCCGACGGAGAGCGAGTCCAAAGCCGAGCTGGATCGGTTCTGCGACGCGCTGATCGCGATCAGGGAGGAGATCAGGGAAATCGAAATGGGGATCGCCGATCGTCAGGACAACGTGCTCAAGAACGCGCCGCACCCGCTGGCGCGCGTCGTTGGCGACAAGTGGGAGCACGCGTACGGCCGCGAGCGCGCCGCGTTTCCCGCCACGTGGACACGGCAGCACAAGTTCTGGCCGGCGGTGGGCCGCGTCGAGAGCGCGTACGGCGACCGGAACCTCGTGTGCTCGTGCGTTCCGACCGATGCCTATGCGGAGGTAGTGGCGGCGGAAGGCTAGATCAACGGCACGAGCGACGCGTCGACGCGTCGCTCTCGGGCGGCGTTCGTGCCGTTGTCTTACTGCCCCAGGTGCGCCGCGTACGCCTTCGCGTCGAGCAGCGCGTCCTTCTCGGCCGGATCGTGCATGCGCAGCTTGATCATCCAGCCGTCGCCGTATGGCGTGGAGTTCACGAGCGCCGGTTCCTTGTCGAGACGATCGTTGACGGCGACGACCTCGCCCGACACGGGCGAGTAGAGCTCCGAGACGGCTTTGACCGCCTCGACCGTGCCGAATACGTCGTGCTTCTTGAACGAGCTGCCCACCTTGGGCAGCTCGATGTAGACGATGTCACCGAGCTCGCCCTGCGCGTAGTCCGTGATGCCGATGGCGACGACATTGTCGCCGCCGGCCGATTTCACGTACTCGTGATCCTCGGTATACATCAGGTCCTGCGGAATTTCGGCCACGACGCGCTCCGGAACGATGGTGAGGTGCGGTGGCGCGCAGTCTATCCGGGGCCAAAATGAGTGTCAAGGAACGGCGCTGACGCTCCGCGGGCGTTGGGCTTCGCGGGTCAGCGAGGACCATACGTCCTGTACGCGACGCTCGAGCTGGGCGAAGGTCCCGTCGTTCTCGATGATGTAATCGGCGCGCGCGCGCTTGAGCTCCGCGGGCATCTGCGCGGCAATCATGTCCATCGCTTCGGTGCTGCGCAGCTCGCGATCCTTGACCAGCCGCTCGAGACGAACGGCGCGGCTCGCGTCGACGAGCACGATGCGATCGAAGCGGTCGGTCATGTGGCGCTCGAACAGCAACGGAACGTCGCAGATCACGATCTGCTCGTCGCGCGCGCGCGCCTGCTCGATCAGCCTGAGACGGAGTCGCTCGACCTCGGGGTGGACGATCTGATTAAGTTCCTCGAGCTCCGCGTGATCGGCGAAGACGATCCGGCGGAGGGCGGCGCGATCGAGATGGCCGTCGGGGGCGACGACCGCGGTGCCCCACCGGGCCACAATCTTGCCGTACGCGGCAGTGCCGACCTCGACGGCTCGGCGGGCGAGGACGTCGGAGTCGATGATCGTTGCTCCGCGCTCCGAGAACATCTGCGCGACGGTCGATTTGCCGCTGCCGATATTTCCGGTGAGTCCTACCAGGAGCATGACGGATTCCTCGATGGGCCCGGCCGCGGGTGCGTCTGGGGCGGTCCAAGCATACGGAGGACCGCGAGACCCGTCAACGACGAAGAATGGAGTGAGACGAGCGATGGGAGACGGTGTGAGCCTTACGTTCGAGCAGCGCAACCAAACGGACGGCGCCGACGACGAGTTCCGCCAGATCATTCGGCGGCAGTTGGAGCTCCTGGGCGAGGACCCGGATCGCGAAGGATTGGTCCGGACACCGGATCGGGTCGCCAAGTCGCTCGCCTGGTTGACGCGCGGTTACGAAATGGACGTGGAACATGTGGTCGGCAACGGTATCTTCGACGCCGAGCGCGCGACTAACATGGTGATGGTGCGCGACATAGAGCTCTACAGCCTGTGTGAGCACCACATGCTGCCGTTCTACGGAAAAGCGCACGTGGCGTACATCCCGGACGGCAAGATCGTGGGCCTCAGCAAGCTCCCGCGCATCGTCGAGGTGTTCGCGAGGCGCCTCCAGGTCCAGGAACGGCTCACGGAACAGATCGCCAGCGCGCTCGACGACGTGCTCAAACCGCAGGGGGTCGGCGTCATCATCGAGGCCTACCACCTGTGCATGATGATGCGCGGCGTGGAGAAGCAGAACTCCAAGACGATCACGAGCGCTGTCCGCGGCCTGTTCCGGTCGGATCCGCGAACGCGGGAAGAGTTCCTCACGTTGTCGTACGCGCCGCGTTAGCGTCTCGCCCGCGTGGCTCTTGCGCCTCCGCCGCCGAGCTACAACAGCCGTCCCTGGTCTTCGTCCCGGCGCGGCACCGAGTGGCACGCCCGGCACCGCGCCTCGTACGACTCGGTGCTCCCGACCATGATCGTCGGCGAGTCGTATCGCGCCGGCCGACCGCCGATCAGCCGCTGATTGCGGCTCGCCGGGTTGCCGCAGATGACGCAGATCGCGTGCAGCTTGTCGACGACTTCGGCGATGGCCAGCAGCTGGGGCATGGGACCGAACGGCTCGCCGCGAAAGTCGCTGTCGGTGCCGGCGACGATCACCCGTACTCCGCGATTGGCGAGCGCCGTGACGAGCGGCACGATCGAGGCATCGAGGAACTGTGCCTCGTCGATGGCGACGACCTGGGTCTCGGGATGCACGAGGCGTCCGATCTGCTCGGGCGTGTCGATGGGCACGGCTTCGACGGTTCGGCCGTCGTGGCTCGACACCTGGTAGATGCCGGCGTACCGCTCATCGAGGTGCGACTTGAAGACCTGCACCTTCTTGCGAGCGATGATCGCGCGCCGGACGCGGCGGATGAGCTCCTCACTCTTGCCGCTGAACATCACACCGCAAATGATCTCGATCCAACCCGCGGTGCCGCCGGTGAAATAATCCGACGTCACTCGCGCGCCTCGCGGCGCGGGCCACGGCCTGGGCTGCGCGGACCTCGGCCCGGTCCGCGCGGACCGTGGCCTGGTCCACGCGAACCGCGGTCCGGCGCGCGCGGCGGCCGCTCCTCGTCGCGGCGAACGATGGCGCGGCGGCCGCGAATCGACGTCCCGGAGACCCGCTCGATCACCGTGTCGGCAACGCCGGCCGCAACTTCGACGATCGAGTGCGACTCGCGTATGTCTATTTTGCCGACGTCGGTGCTGTTCAACCCCGCCTGATTGGCGATGGCGCCCATCAGGTCGCCCGGACGGGCGTTGTCACGCGAGCCCACGTTGACGAACAAACGGGTCATCGCCGCCGAATCGCGGGAGCGCGAGATGGTTGCCGGCGCGTCGGCCGAGCGCGCCGGGGCGGCGCTTCGCTCGCGCTCCTGTGCGCTCTCCCGTGCGCTCTCCCGTGCGCTCTCCCGCTCCTGCTCGAGCAGCTTGAGCGCGGCGGCCGCGATCTCCACGCCGTCGTATTCCTCGAGTAGCGGCTCGAGGGCGAGCAGCTCCCGCTCGACCGACGAGCGCGCGAGCACATCGCGAAGCTCACTCCGGACGCTGGCCTCGCGGGCGCGCGCCCGCGATGCAGTCTCCGGCAGCGTGTACGGCGTGACCACGCCGCCGGCCGACAGCGCCCGCAGGCTGGCGAGTTGGCGCGGCTGAATGAGTGCGATGGTCTTTCGCGCCGTCCCCGCCGCTTCGCGGAGCTCTTCGTGCGTGGCGGGAAGATCGACCAGCACGACGAGCTCCGTGTCCGGCGCCGCGGTCAGTCCGACGCGAACGTCGTCCTGGTCGGTGTATCCCAGCGATTGCAGAAGGGCGCGGACCGCAGGCTCCAACTCGGCATCACGGACGAATATCAGCGCCGACGTGGGGTTCACGTCGTCGAGCAGGCGCCGAAGCGCGCCGAGTCGGGATTGGCTCGATGTGGTCACGAACGACAGCGCCGTCGGCTCACGCAGTTCCGGTGTGTGCGCCACGACGCGCCGCGCCCGCCGCGCGTATCGCTCGATGAGAGCTTCGACGTCAGGATTGAGCGTCGACGTCACGATCGTGCGCGCCGCATCCTTCGGGATTTCCGTCATCAACGGCTCGAGCGCGGCCGAACCGCCGCGCGCGATGAGCTCGTCGACCCAGGCGATGCAAACCGCGCGAGTGGTCGCAAGCTTGATCGCCGCGGCGGCGACCAGCTCCAGCAGCACGGCGTCGGGGCCGGCCAGGATCTGTGGCGGCCGGATCCGGGCCATGCGAAGCGCACGCGCCGCCGACGTCGCCGCCAGCAGCTGCACCTTGCGGCCAGCGGTCAGCCGTACGGCCGCCGCCGCAACGGCGGCGGCGGCGTCGCTGTCGGGCGTGATCACCAACAGTTGAAGGTCGTCGCAGGTCTCATCGATCCGATCGATCAGCGGCGACAAAAACTGGCTGATCGACGCCCAATCGTGCGGCATCACGTACACGACATTCTGCCCGCGCGACACCGACCCGACATCACGTCCCGCCTGATCCACCAAAACCCCCGGATTCCCGAATCGACATTGTAGCGCGGCTCGAGCTCAACACCTAACATTTGCCGCAATCGCGTAAAGTATAGCCCGCGCGGGTTCCGCTCTCCAATTGCCGATCGCATGCCGTCAACGTCCGTCACCCACACGACTTCGGCCAACGTCGCCGACCTCCGTGAGTCGGCTACGATCGCCGTCTCGACCCGAGCCAAGGAGCTGCGAGCGGCTGGGCGCCCGGTAATCGACCTCGGAGCGGGTGAGCCCGACTGCGGCACGCCATCGTTCGTGGTCGACGCGGCGCACCGGGCGCTGGACGCCGGCGCAACTCGCTACACGCCCGTCGAAGGCATTCTGCCGCTCCGTGCGGCGATTGCCGCACGCGCGAGCCACATCCACGGCGGCCCTGCCATCGATGCGGCGCAGGTCGTGGTGTCGACCGGGACCAAACAGGCCTTGTTCAACGCCTGCTTTTCGCTGTTCGGTCCGGGCGACGAAGTGCTGGTGCCGACGCCCGGCTGGACGAGCTACTTCCAGATGATCTCGCTCGCGCGCGCCACGCCGGTTCCCGTGCACGGCGCACGCGAGCGCCAGCTCAAGGTCACGGTCGAGGACCTGCGCGGCGCGGCGACGCCACGCACTCGCGGCCTGATCATCAATTCACCGTGCAATCCGACCGGCGCCGTGTACTCGCGCGCCGAGCTTGCCGATCTCGTTGCGTTTGCCCGCGAGCGCGACTGGTGGATCATCAGCGACGAGATCTATCGCGCCATTGCGTACGACGCCGAGGCGTGCTCGCTCCTTTCCGTCTGCGATGACTTCGATCGGCTCGTCGTGGTGGACGGCGTCGCCAAGTCGTTCGCCATGACCGGCTGGCGGATCGGCTGGTCGATCTCGACCCGCGAGCTGGCGAGGACGATGACGGCCCTCCAGTCGCACAGCACGTCCAACGCCCCGACGTTGTCGCAGCACGCCGTCCTCGCCGCGCTCGGCGACGCGTCCGCGGCTGCACGCGCAACGGGCGCCATGGTCGCCGAACTGCGACGCCGCCGAGATCAGGCACTCCCTCTCCTGCGCGACGCCGGGCTGGATGTGGTCGAACCGAGTGGGGCGTTCTACCTCTTCGTACACGCCGGGCGAGCGAGCTCGGCGGACCCGCAGCCCGGGACCACACTCGCCACGCGGTTGCTCGAAGAGAGCAACGTGGCGGTCGTGCCGGGTGCGGCGTTCGGATCTCCGGAGTGGATTCGGGTGTCTTATGCGGCACCGGTCGAGCAGGTTCTCGAGGGGGTGCGGAGGATTGCCGCGACTGGTATATCTCAGGACCGCGGGACTGATAGTGGTGGTGGTCCGCAGCCGTTGCCGATGTCGGCAATGCGATGATGCGGGTGGCGGGCGATCGAGACCGCGTCCGACCGCGCGCGATGCGACATTCGACATTCGACATCCGGCGCAAGGAGAAGCGCGTGAAGATTGCCGTAGAGCTTCAGCCGACGACTGGTTCGTCTGCCGACGTGGAGTACACCTGGGATCCCGACACCGAGATTCTGTCGGCGCAGCT
>DATJIZ010000351.1:0-6281 GCA_035492735.1 Gemmatimonadaceae bacterium
CATTCCGCTACAAGCCGCAGGATATCTACGAACGACCGGGGATTTACGCGCCGTATCAGCCGCGATTCGAGTGGAATCTGTGGTTCGCGTCGCTCGCGCCGTGGCAAGCCTCGCCGTGGGTCGTGGCGGCGCAGCAGCGGCTGGTCGAAGGCAGCCCCAGCGTCCTCGCACTGTTCCGACGCGATCCGTTCGGCGGGCATCCGCCGCCGCAGGTCCGTACGGTGCTCTGGCAGTACTGGTTCACCGACTGGCAGACGAAGCGCACCACCGGTGCGTGGTGGCGGCGCCGGATGCTCGGCCTGTTCTCAGGCGTTCTGACCAGGGAGCGCGATGGGCAGCTCGTGTTGACGCAGTCGCCGTGAGCGGAAACGATGCCCGACACCGGTCGGCGGCATGTCTCGCCGCGCCGGTCGCGCGCCTTACATTCAGTCTGCCGCCCGACGGCTGCGGTCGCACCGCGCGAGTGAGCCGCCGATCGAACGCGTCATCAGACCCCGAGCCACCATTGGAGGATTACTGCATGCTCGTGTATGGACCGACCCAGCTTGCCAATGCGTTTCGCACCGTCCGCAAGAACACCGTGCGGATCGCCGAAGACATTCCGGAAGAGCAGTACGACTTCGTTCCCGCACCTGGTGCACGCTCGGTGCGCGAGCTGCTGTGCCACATCGCCTTCGCGGCGAGCTTTCAGGAGGACGTGCACCGGGTCAAGCGACTGTCGACGCTCCAGGGGTACGACTTCGGCGCCTTCGGGCGCGAGACGCAGGCCAGGGAGAGCGGTTCGCGCTCCAAAGCCGAGATCGTCGAGCTCCTCGAGACGCGCGGCGCGGACTTCGCGGGGTGGCTCGAGTCGCTCTCCCCGGAATTCCTCGCCGAGACCGTGACCGATCCGAGCGGCCAGAACCCGCGGTCGCGCCTCGAGATGCTGATGGCCGCGAAGGAGCACGAGATGCATCATCGCGGGCAGTTGATGCTGATCGAACGGATGCTCGGTGTGGTGCCACACTTGACGCGGCAGCGGCTGGAGAGAATGCAGGCGCGGGAGCGGCAGGCCGCGGCGGTGTGACGCCGGCGATGAATCCGGCGGGACGGTCCGTGCGTTGTGTGAGGCTGATATCTGGGTGCGCCCTCTGTCCGTGACGGCGTGTCGTCTCGCGCAAACGCCTTGGACGGTGCGGGTGTCACATCATGGTTGGGCGCGTCCTCACACTCGCTGAACATCCCATGCGAAACATCAAGCTCGCCTTCCGCACGCTCTTCAAGACGCCGTTCGTCACGGTCGTCGCGATCCTGTCGCTCGCCCTGGGAATCGGCGCCAACGCGGGGATCTACTCGCTGTTTCACGAGATCCTGCAACGGCCGCTGCCGGTGTCGCACCCGGAGCAGCTCGTGAACTTCGTCGGACCGGGCCCCCAGTACGGGTCGAACTCCTGCAATCAGGCCGGCGACTGCGACGAAGTGTTCAGCTATCCTATGCTTCGCGATCTGCAGAAGGCGAAGACCGCCTTCAGCGGCATCGCGGGCCACTTCCTGTTCGGGGCCAACCTCGCCATGGCGGGCCAGACGCCGATCAGCGGCGAAGCCCTGTTCGTCACCGGGTCGTACTTCCCGGTGCTCGGTCTGCGACCCGCGATGGGGCGCCTGTTCACGCCCGACGACGACAAGACGATCGGCGCCAACTACGTGACCGTGCTGAGCTACTCCTACTGGCAGAATCAGCTTGGGTCGGATCCGTCGGTCGTCGGCAAGCAGCTCACGGTGAACGGCCAGCACATGACGATCCTCGGCGTCGCGCCCGAGGGCTTCAACGGAACGACGCTGGGTGCGGAGCCAAAGGTCTTCGTCCCGATTTCGATGCGTGGTGTGATGTCGCCGCCGTTCAACGACTTCGAGCGACGCAACAGCTACTGGATCTATCTCTTTGGCCGCCTCGAGCCCGGCGCGACCATCGATCGGGCGACGGCATCGATCAACGCGGTGTACCGGCCGATCATCAACGACGTCGAGGCGCCCCTGCAGAAAGGCATGAGCGCACAGACGATGCAGAAATTCCGCGCCAAGGTCATCCAGCTCACCGATGGCCGAAAAGGCCAGAGCTCGGCGATCAAGGAATCGCGCACGCCGCTCACGCTGCTCTTCTCGATCACCACGATCGTGCTGCTCATCGCCTGCGCCAACATTGCCAATCTGCTGCTGGCCCGCGGCGCGGGCCGATCCATGGAGATGGCCGTGCGCCTCTCGCTCGGGGCCAGCCGTCGCCAGCTCGTGGTGCAGCTCCTCACCGAGTCGGTGCTGCTCGCCGTGCTTGGCGGCGTCGTGAGCGTGCTGGTGGCACATCTCACCCTGTCCGGAATGGCCGCGATGATTCCGGGCCGCGAGCTGGGCGGGGTCAGCTTCTCGCTCAGCACGCCCGTGTTGGTGTTCACGGCACTCGTGTCGCTGGGCACCGGCTTGCTGTTCGGCCTCGCACCGGCGCTGCACAGCACCCGGCCGGATCTCGTGACCGAGCTGCGCAACAACTCCGGCAAACTCTCCGGGGGTCGAGGCGCGGCAAGGTTCCGCTCGGCGCTGGTCACCGTGCAGATCGCGTTGTCGATGGCGCTGCTCATCTCGGCGGGGCTCTTCATCAAGAGTCTGCGCAACGTCAGCCGCGTCGATCTGGGTATCAGGATCGACAACCTGGTGACGTTCGGCATCTCGCCCGCTCGCAGCGGCTATGACAGCACGCGGGCGAAACTGCTGTACCAGCGAGTGGAAGACGAGCTCGCCGCGATTCCCGGCGTCACCGGCGTCACCACGTCGATGGTCGCGCTGATTTCCGGAAGCAACTGGGGCAACAGTGTGTCGGTCGAGGGATTCCACAAGGATCCCGATACGGACGCCGGTTCCCGTTTCAATCGCGTCGGGGCGAACTACTTTCACGTACTGGGCGTGCCGCTCCTGAGCGGCCGGGATTTCACCGTCGCCGACAATGCCGGCGCGACGAAGGTCGCGATCGTGAACGAGACGTTCGCCAAGAAATTCAACCTCGGCGCGAATGCCGTCGGCAAGCGCATGTCGGTGGGCAGCGACTCGCTCGACATCGAGATCGTCGGGCTGGCCAAGGACGCGAAGTACTCGCAGGTGAAAGACAAGGTGCCGCCGGTGTTCGTGCTTCCCTATCGCCAGGCGGGCGTGGTCGGTTCGAACAACTTCTACGTGCGCAGCGCGCTGCCGGCGGCGCAGCTCATGCCCGCCATTCGCGCCGCGATGCGCAAGCTCGATCCCAACCTGCCGCTCGAGAGCTTCAAGACGATGCCGCAGCAGGTTCGCGAGAATGTCTTTCTCGACCGCATGATCAGCATGCTCACCGTGGCATTCGCGGCGCTGGCGACGTTGCTCGCGGCGGTCGGGCTGTACGGCGTACTCGCCTACTCGGTCGCGCAGCGGACGCGCGAGATCGGCGTACGCATGGCGCTGGGCGCCGACGCCGGCCGCGTGCGCGGCATGGTGCTTCGGCAGGTCGGCCTCATGACGATCGTCGGCGGGCTGATCGGGATTGGCGGGGCGATCGGTCTCGGTAAGATGGCCCAGTCGCTTCTGTATCAGCTCCAGGGGAACGATCCGGCAGTGATCGCCATCGCCGTGCTGTCGCTCGCGATTGTCGCGCTCGCCGCGGGATACGTTCCGGCGCTCCGTGCGTCGCGGATCGACCCGATGGCGGCACTGCGCTACGAGTGACGGGCGCAGCGTCGCTGTCGGGATTGCCGGGCCCGCCAACACGTCTCGCGCGCGGCGCGTACACGTCGTAGGTTCGAATCTCGCCCCCCAACAACGCAGCGGTCACTCGCTCCATGCCACACTCACTGACCAGGGCGGTCGTTGCAGCCGCCCTCCTGTTCGCAGTCGTCGGATCCGGGACGCAGGTTGCGGCGCAGGCCACGCAGGCCGGCATCGCGCAAGCACGCATCGACAGCTTGCGACGGCCCTACACGGCCGCCGACATCGAGTTCATGTCCGGGATGATCATGCACCACGCCCAGGCCGTGAAGATGGCCGGTTGGGCGGCTTCGCACGGCGCGAGCAAGTCGCTCCAGATCTACTGCGGCCGCGTCGCGATGGCGCAGAGCGCCGAGATCGGGCTGATGAAACAGTGGCTCGCCGAGCGCAATCAACCGGTGCCGGAGATCGACACCGCATCGGCGGATATGGCGATGCACATGAACATGCCCGGCATGCAGCACGACGCGCCGATGAAGATGATGCCCGGCATGCTGTCGCCCGCGCAGATGCATCAGCTCGACGCCGCGCGTGGCGTAGAGTTCGACCGCATGTTCCTCACCTTCATGATCCAGCACCACCGCGGTGCGCTGACGATGGTCGACACGCTGTTCAAGACGCCTGGCGCGGCGCAGGACGAGTTCGTGTTCAAGTTCGCCAACGACGTGCACGCCGATCAGTCGACCGAGATCGACCGGATGCAGCAAATGCTCGACGCCCTTCCGCCGGCTCCGGGTGAGCTCGACCTCGGACGCCCCTGATCGACCGTCACTAGTTCATTGATCCTCCACGTACACCTGTCGGTCCTCCACCTATACCCGTCACATGACACTCACCCCGACCGTCCGTTCACCCAACACGGCGCGCGCGCTGCGCGTGCCGGGCCTCCTCATCGCGTCGATCGTGATCGCCGGTTGTGGCGGCAGCTCGTCGACGCCGGTATCCCTTGCCGCCAGTCCGATGCGCGGTCCGGACATGTCCGCGCCGCTCGTCACGGCACCGTCGCCCGATCCGCGCGTGGGGCTCAAGGCCGGACTCCACGACGCCGGCGAGGCGATCTGGAACCTCAAGCTCGTGTCGCACACCCCGCCGCCCGAAGGCTTCGTGGGCGTGACCAACTCGGACCTCGCGTTCACGGGCAGCGACGTGATCCAGGGGAATTACAACGGCTTCCAGATCTGGGACATCTCGAACCCGGCGCAGCCGCAACTGCGCGAAGCGACGATTTGTCCCGCGTCGCAGAGCGACGTATCGGTGTACAAGAATCTGCTGTTCGTCTCGGCGGAAGCGCCGACGGCGCGGCTCGACTGCGGCAAGGACGCACCGCGCGATCCGGTGAGCAACGAGCGCATTCGTGGATTGCGCATCTTCGACATCACGGATATCGCCCACCCGAAATACCTGGCGAACGTGCAGACCTGCCGTGGATCGCACACGCATACGGTCGTCCACGATCCGAATGATCCGAACAACGTCTACGTCTACATCTCGGGCACGTCGTCGGTTCGGCCGGCGCAGGAGCTGCCCGGCTGCGTCGCCGACGCGCGTGACCCGAACACGGCGCTGTTCCGGATCGAGGTGATCAAGGTCCCGCTCGCGCATCCCGAACAGGCGGCAATCGTGAGCTCGCCGCGAATCTTTGCCGACGAGAAAGGCGTGCTGCGCAACCCGGGCTCGCACGGCGCATCGCCGGTCGACGTGGCCTCCGGTGGTCGCGGTGGTCGTGCGGGCGGCGGCGGTCGTGGCTTCGGCCGCGGACTCGCTCCGAACGCCACGGCAGCGGATACGGCGCGCTACAACTTCGCGCAGGCGCTCGCCAAGGTGCCCGCGCTCACCGACCAGTCGACCAAGTCGGACACGACACGCTACCTGGCGACCGAAGACTCACTCGCCAAGGAATTCGGCGTGCCCGTTCCGCCGCTCCCGGCGCCGCGCGGCGCGCTGACGCAGTGCCACGACATCACGGCCTATCCGGCGGTGGGACTCGCCGGTGGCGCATGCGCCGGCATGGGTCTCCTGCTCGACATTCGCAACACCGCCAATCCGGTTCGCATCGGCGCGGTGGCCGACTCCAACTTCTCCTTCTGGCACTCGG
Source organism: Gemmatimonadaceae bacterium (assembly GCA_035492735.1). Taxonomy (GTDB): domain Bacteria; phylum Gemmatimonadota; class Gemmatimonadetes; order Gemmatimonadales; family Gemmatimonadaceae; genus JAQBQB01. The sequence goes on from DATJIZ010000351.1 coordinate 5,855, forward strand.
CCACGTTCAGCAACGACGGGTCGATGGTGCTCTTCTCCGACGAGTGGGGCGGCGGCGGCGCGCCGTACTGCCGCGCGGGCGATCCCAAGAACTGGGGCGCCGACGCGATCTTCAAGATCGTGAACAACAAGATGGTCTTCCAGAGCTACTACAAGATGCCGGCGCCACAGACGCAGTACGAGAACTGCGTGGCGCACAACGGGTCGCTCATCCCGATCCCCGGCCGCACGATCATGGCGCAGGCGTGGTATCAGGGTGGTCTGTCGGTGTTCGAGTGGACCGATCCCGCGCACCCGCACGAGATCGCGTTCTTCGACCGCGGCCCCAACGACTCGACGCGTCTCGCCAGCGGCGGCTACTGGTCCACGTACTGGTACAACGGCCACATCGTGGGCTCGGAGATCGCGCGTGGGCTCGACATCTTCGA
>DATJIZ010000352.1:0-4255 GCA_035492735.1 Gemmatimonadaceae bacterium
TCGAGCGCGATCTTGCGCGGGCCTGTGCGCCGCTCGAGCAGCGCGGCCATCGACGTGCGCCAGCTGCGCGATGCCATGGTTCGCTGTTCCTGTGTCAACTGGACCTGCACGAGCTTTTCGGCCTCGCCGAACGTGGCGGCGGATACCTCCGGCCCTACGGGTGGTGCGGTATTGAACGCGGGCGGAGCGCCGGCGGTGGGCTCGCCGGTCTTTTGAGTTCCGTGATCGTCGCGGCAGGCGGCGACGGCGCCCAGCAGACCGAGCGGAGCGGTGAGCAGGAATTGGCGGCGTGAGTTCATGTGGCGTGTCAGGAAGGTGCTGGATACTGCACTCCTCTGGCGCGGCGCGACAGTAAAGCTCGTGCGAGTGTTTTCGGGAACGGCTCTTGGCTTTTCCCCCTGAACGGGACAGTATGAGAATCCGTCGCTCAACGGGGCACGCATGACGTCAGTTCAATCCGCACCCTCCACCCATCCGCCGGCACCCGCCGAGGCGCGGTCCGTCGATCCGATGCGCGCCGTGCGGATCGTTCACATCGTGGGCGAGCTCGCGCCGTTTGCCCGCAGCGGTGGACTCGGCGAAGCGGTGAACAGCCTGGCTCGGTTTCAATCCGCCTCGGGACTCGACGTGTCGATCGTGATGCCGCTGTACGATCTCGCGCGACGGGCGGCGCCGAACATCGAGCCGGTCGGCCCCGAATTCCGCGTCCACGTGGGAGCCCGGAGCGAGACCGTCCGTCTGTGGCGGCTCGTCCCACCACCAGACGATTCACTCATCAACACACGAGTTTTCTTCATCGAGAGCGAGGAGTACTTCGCGCGTCCCTACATCTACGGCCCGCCCGGATCCGACTACCTGGACAACGCGCGCCGTTACGCGTGCTTCTCGATGGCTGCGCTCGCCGCGCTTCAACACATCGCCGAGTCAGGTCAGATCCTGCTGCACGTCCACGATTGGCACACCGCGCTCGTGCCGGTCTATCTGCGCACGCTGCTCGGACGGACCGATCTCGCGCGGCGAACCAAGGTCGTGCTCTCGGTGCACAACGCCGGATTCCAGGGACATTTTCCGCCGTCGACACTGCAAGACCTCGGGCTGCCGATGCTGTTGTTCAATTGGCGGCAGCTCGAGTGGTACGGGCGCGTGAATCTGCTCAAGGGTGGTCTCGTGTTCTCCGACGCCGTCACCACCGTGAGCCCGACGCACGCCCACGAGCTTCGCACCGCGGCGGGCGGCTTCGGCCTGGATGGTGTGTTCATCGAGCTGCGCGATCGATTCGTCGGCATCACCAACGGCATCGATCAGAGCGTGTGGGATCCGGCGACCGATCCAATCATCACCGCGAGCTACACGACCGAGAACCTCGCCGGCAAGCTGCAATGCCGCGAGACGCTGCAATTGGAGACTGGCCTGCGCCCGACCGACGAGATGCCGATCATCGCGATGAGCGCCCGCCTGGTTGCTCAAAAGGGACTCGATCTGGTGCTTGGCGATCCCGGCTACTTCGCGCTCGACGCGCAGTTTCTCTTCCTCGGTAGCGGCGAGCCTCGCTACGAGGAAGCCTTGACGACGATCGCCGAGCGCGCACCGAACCGGATTTCGGTGCAGTTGCAATTCACGGAAGAGCTCGAGCATCACTTGCTGGCCGGCGCCGACATGTGTCTCATGCCGTCGCTCTACGAACCGTGCGGCCTCACGCAAATGCGCGCACAGCGGTATGGAACCATCCCCATTGCGCGGCGAGTCGGCGGTCTGGCCGATACGATCGAGGACGGCGTGACGGGCTTCCTCTTCGACGACTACACATCCGCCGACTTCATGCGTGCCGTGATGCGCGCCATCGATCAGTACGAAGATCCCGACGGTTGGCATCTGATGCTGCGCGAGGCGATGACCCGCGATTTTGGCTGGGAACAGTCGGCGGCGAAGTACCTCAATTTGTACCGCCGCGTGATCGGGGTCGCGACGCCAGCCTAGCCACGCATCCGAGCGGCTTCGATTCGCGCTCGAACGCTGCCATAACACACGCCGCTTGACGATAGCGGACATGCACCTTATACTGAACCATATGGTTCAGTATTCCAGACGCCTCGACGATTCCTTTGGGGCGCTCGCGGATCCGACGCGACGCGGCATCCTCACGCGGCTCGGCCGCGGCGACGCTGCGATCAGCGAACTCGCCGACGAGTTCGACATGACGCTTACGGGCATCAAGAAGCACGTCCGGGTGCTCGAGGCGGCGGGGTTGGTGGTGACCCGCAAAATCGGGCGCGTGCGCCAGTGCAGGCTCGGGTCACAGCGTTTGGACGACGAGACCGCGTGGATCGCGGAGTACCGGCGGATGTTGGAGAGCCGCCTCGACAGCCTCGGGGAGTTCCTCGAGCGAACCAGGGAGGAGCAATGACCGCAGCAGCCAAGCAGGAGTCGTCCGCGACCGCGGTGGCGAAAGCCGTCGGTGACCGCGAGATCCACATCGAGCGAGTGTTCAACGCGCCGCGTGAGCGAGTGTGGCGCGCGCTCACCGAACCGGAGCTCCTGGCCCAATGGTGGGCTCGCGGCAACAAGTGCGTGATCGAGCGGCTGGAGCTGCACCCCGGCGGGCACTGGCGCTTTGTCGAGCACACCGCGCAGGGCGTGTTCGGGTTCGAAGGTCGTTTTCGCGAAGTCACACGGCCCAGCCGCGTCGTGCAAACCTTCGAGTTCGACGGGATGCCCGGCCACGTCGCCGTTCAGACCATGAACCTCGAGGATCTGGGCGACGGACGAACCCGAATCGTCATCGACATGATCTTCCATACGCGCGAGGATCGCGACGGCATGATCCAGTCGGGAATGGAAACCGGAATGAACCAGTCGTACGCCGCGCTCGACCGGCTGCTCGCGACGCTTCCCAGCTGAGGTTCGCAGGCGAGCAACTAGCGTCCGCCAAACGACCAGAGGCGAATTAGCGTATGCTGATTCGCCTCTGAGCGTTCCTCGCTTTCCGCTGTTCTGCCGCCGTCACCCGGCGTCACCCGCCCGCAAGCCTGCCGACGCAGGCTGTCAGCGATTCAGCCAATACGCCATCTTGACGAGGAACGTGTTCGCCGGATGCAGCCGGAAAAGATCACGCACATCGCCGCCGAAATCCGCCGCTCCTTCGAACGGCACGGACCCTTGTCGGCCCTCGTTCCATACCACGAACAACGTGGACCCCGGCCGGTACTCCCAGCGGAATACGACGTTCGATTGCAACTGCTTGAAGTTGAAGCCACCAGGATCGCTCGTGACCGCGGCATTGTCGTAGCGCGCATACCGGGCGTCGAAGTCCGCCGCGCGGGGCGTCGACGAGAGTTGACGCACGTCGCGATACGTGCCTTTGGACACGAACGGCTGCATGTACGCTTGCAGTGACACGTTCGGCGTCAGCGTGTAGTTCAGCCGCAGCGTCGCCGAGGTCGTCGTCTGGTCGAGATGCGCGAAGGTGTAGTGCGTGGCGCCCAGTGTGTCGGTGAAGTTGCCGTACCACTGTTTGTCATTGACGTCGTGTGACCAGCCGAACGATACGGAGGAGCTGAATCGTCCGAGCATCTTGTAATCGAGCTGCGGGCTGAGCGAGAACGACGATCCGCGCCCACCCTGCCGCCGAACGTAGTTGACGCTCAGTCCGGGCACGATCGCTCGGCGGCTGTCGCCGTTGATGAAGAGCCACGGCGCGAAATACGGCTCCTGTCGTACCGCCGGACCGCCGCGCGACTCGCGGTCGTCGTAGACCGTGCCGAGCTGGCCGAGCGTGCCGCCCATGTGCCAGCCCCAGTTGTTCTTGAAGGTGATCTGGACGTTCGTGTTGTATGCGGCCTCTTCGGCCAGGCCCTTCGTCGTCCAGTATTGCCACCAGTTGTTGTTCCACTGGAACCGGTTGTAGAACGCGCGCGGGTGTCGATCGAAGTACCCCACCCACGTGCTCCACGACTGCTGGTCGGCGCGCCGCAGGAAGCCGAGGTCGTTGATCTCGAAACCCGGCGAACGACGCTGGTAGGCGGACTCGAACATCAGATGCGCGCCGGCCACCTTGCCGAGCTTGAGCTCTTCGGCGTCGCCGCCGAGCGAGGTTCGCGCCGAATCCACCGACAGGCCGCCGTCCGGCCGCTGATAGTAGTGCACCGCATTCGTCTGCAGACCGAGAATCGCCTGGCGAGTGCCTTGAACGTTGCTCGCATCCAGCGAGCCCGACACCTCGTACGTGTTGCTCACAAACCGATGCCGAAAATCGATC
>DATJIZ010000353.1:0-2399 GCA_035492735.1 Gemmatimonadaceae bacterium
CGAATCGCTCCGCGCGGCAACTGCCACGGAGCTCGCGAGCAAGCTGCCGCCGGTGGGCATGCACATGCCGATCAACGGCGAGATCACGAGCCGTTTCACGCGCTCGCGCTTCCATCCGATTTTGCAGGTCTTCCGCGCGCACCGCGGCGTAGATCTCGCGGCGCCGATGGGCACTCGAATCCTCGCGCCCGCCGTGGGCACCGTCACCTCGGTGGAGCGCCGGCTCGGCTTCGGTCTCACGATCGAGGTTCTGCATTCCGGCGGCGTGCTCACGCGGTACGCGCACTGTCGCTCCGCGCTCGTGCAGCGAGGCGACACCGTCGCGATGGGTCAGGCGATCGGCTTGGTTGGGGAAAGTGGTCTGGCGACGGCTCCGCACCTGCATTTCGAGGTGCTGGTGCACGGAACGCCGGTCGATCCGATCAAGTTCATCGCGTCAACGCACTTCGCGCAGATTCCGACGGCGCACTAACGCCGTGACAGCAGATCCTTCGCTCGGGTCATGACGAGCGGATCGATCAACGGGCGGCGACGGATTCCGCCGCCGCGGCGCGACGGCCCGCGCTCAACGCTTCGTTGATCGCGCGGAGCAACACCTCGACGTCGAACGGCTTGCACAGATAGGCACAGGCGCCAAGCGCCGCGGCGCGTACGCGCACTTCTTCATCGTCGCGTCCCGTGATGATGATCGCCGGAATGTTGATGCCGCGCTCGAGCAGCCACGCTTGCGCATCCAGCCCGCCGAAGCCCGGCATCTGCACGTCGAGGATCAGGCAGTCCGGTCGCGAGTGATCGAGTGAATCGAACAGTTGCTGCGCAGACGAGAACGTGCGGGGATTGAGGTCGCACGCGCTGCAAAGCCGCCGCAGTGCGACACGCACATGCTCCTCGTCGTCAACGATCGCGATGAAAGGGGCGTCCGTCATTCAGCCCATCGGTGGGGAGAACCAGATGGAACGTAGCGACTCCTCGCGAATTGTCTCCCCCCACTTTCGGATCGCCGACCGGTCGAAGTCGATTGGGCAAACGCAAGGCCCAATCCAAGGCCTTTGTCGGCGCGGTACAATCGTTCGAACACTCGATCGTCACTCCGCGTAACAACCGATTGCGCGATCAGTAACCGCCAACTCGACACGCACGCGCCACTCGCGGCGGTCTCAATGTTGCGCCCGACGCCCGATCATGCCGAGCACCAAGCCGCGCCCGCACATCACCCGCGCTCTCGCGCATCGCAACTATCGTCTTTTCTTCGGCGGCCAGAGCATCTCGCTCATAGGCACCTGGATCACGCGAATCGCAACGAGCTGGCTCGTATACCGACTGACCGGTTCCGCGCTGCTCCTCGGCACAGTCGGCTTCTGCGGCCAGATCCCCACGCTCATCCTCGCGCCATTCGCCGGAGTCCTCGTCGACCGGTGGGACCGCCACAGGATGCTCGTGTGGACGCAGGCGCTCTCGGCGCTCCAATCGCTCGCGCTGGCGGTATTGGCACTGACGGGCATCATCACGGTGCCCTGGGTGCTGGTGCTGCAGATCGCTCAGGGGATCATCAACTCGTTCGACACACCCGCGCGGCAGTCGTTCGTCGTGCAGATGGTCGAGGATCCCGCCGACCTTCCGAACGCGATCGCGCTCAACTCCACGATGGTGAATGCGAGTCGGATCATCGGCCCGTCGATCGGCGGCATCATCATCGCCGCCGTCGGCGAAGGCTGGTGCTTTCTCATCGACGCCATCTCGTACCTCGCGGTGATCTGGTCGCTGATCGCCATGCGTGTGACGCGCGCCGAACGAAGGTCGCACGAAACGACCATGCTCGAGGAGCTGCGTGCCGGCGTGCAATACGTCACCCGGTTTCCACCGGTACGAACCGCTCTGATTCTTCTCGGCGTCGTCGGCGCGATGGGGATGCCGTACACCGTGCTGATGCCGCTCGTCGCGTCGCAGACGCTGCACGGCGGCGCACACACGCTCGGCTTTCTGATGACGGCGACGGGCGTGGGCGCGGTGACCGGCGCTCTCTACATGGCGTCGCGGCGAACCGTCCTTGGACTGGGGCGAGTGATGGTCGTGGCGACGCTCGCGTTCGGCGCCGGACTCGTCGCGTTCGGTCTGGCTCGAACCGTTTGGTTCGCGCTCATCGTGCTCATCGTCATTGGCGCGGGATTCATGATCGAGATGGCGGCGACGAACACGATCCTGCAGACGATCGTCGAAGAACGGCTCCGCGGTCGCGTGATGGCATTCTATACGATGGCGTTTCTTGGAACGGCGCCGATCGGCAGTCTGCTCGCGGGCATCGTCGCCGATCGGGTCGGCGTGTCGGCCACGATCATCGGGGGAGGCGTCGTGTGCATCGCCGGCGCGATCTGGCTCGCGGTTCGGCTGCCGGGGCTCCG
>DATJIZ010000354.1:0-2390 GCA_035492735.1 Gemmatimonadaceae bacterium
CGATACGAGTCAGCGTACGCCAGCGCGCTGAGTTGGCGGCCGGCGCGACACGACACCGGTTGAATGCCGATCGGCGCGCACCGTACGTTCACCTAGCCGCGTGCACGAATCGCGGCCAACGTATTGTCCCGATCCTCGGCACGATACATGACCGCGCTGGAGCTGATCCTGCTGTTGCTCGCCGCGTCGAGCGGCCTTCGGTTGCTCGCCGATCGATGGCGCGTGCCGTATCCGTCGGCGCTCGTCGTGGGCGGTGCCGTGCTCGCGCTGATCCCCGGATTGCCGAGGGCGGCGCTGCCGCCCGACATCCTGTTCCTCGTGTTCATCCCGCCGCTGTTGTATTGGGCGGCCCTGTCGTACCCGTTGCGCGATGCGCGCCGCCTGGCGGGGCCGATCGCCCGGCTGGCGGTGATTCTCGTGCTGGTCTCGACGGCGGTGGTGGCGGTCGTCGTCCATCGCATCGACGCGGCATTCACCTGGGCGAGCGCCTTCGCCCTCGGCGCCATCATCGCGCCGCCCGATCCGGTCGCGGTCGTCTCGATGATGCGGTCGCTGCGGCTGCCGCAGGACGTGCAAAGCGTTCTCGAGGGCGAAGGTCTGTTCAACGACGTGACTGCGCTCGTCACGTATCGTGTGGCGGTGGCTGCCGCCGTGACGGGCGCCTTCAATTTCGGGCACGCCGCGCTGCTGTTCGCGATCGCCGCGGCCGCCGGCGTCGCGGTGGGGCTCGGGGTGGGGTGGGCAGCGCTGCGCGTGCAGAAGCTCGCGCGCAACAATTCGTCGGTCGAGATGACCGTCTCGCTGCTGACGCCATTCGCCTCGTACCTCGCGGCGGAGCAACTGCACGCATCGGGTGTTCTGGCGGTGGTCGCGACAGGGCTGTACACGGCCCGCGGCTTTCCGCGCGTCGTGAGGCCGGAGGCTCGCGTCCAGTCGGTCGCCATGTGGAACGTCGTGACTTTCCTGCTGGAGAGCCTCGTGTTCATCCTCGTCGGCCTGGAGCTCCCACAGGTCGTGCGGGCATTCGGCACATCGTCGCTCGCGACATTGTTCACCGAGGCGGCGGCCATTGCCGTTGTCGTCGCGGCAGTCCGCGTCGTGTGGATTGCGATCACCGTGTATCCCGCGAACGCGATCGAACGCCGAATTACTCGACGGCGCAACCCGTCCCCGGACTTTCGAACGGTCGCATTCGTCGGATGGGCGGGGCTGCGCGGGGGCGATTCGCTCGTCATCGCTCTCGCGCTGCCACTCACGACGGCGGCGGGCACGGCGTTTCCCGGCCGCGAGCAGACGATATTCATCACCTTCGTGGTGATCTTTGCGTCGCTCGTGCTTCAAGGCCCGACGCTCCCGTACGTGGCGCGTGCGCTGCGGCTCCGGCGCGGTGGAAGCGACGAAGCCGAAGAAGCGCATGCGCGTCTCGTTGCCGTCGAAGCCGGGTTGAGTGCCCTGGACGGAGCCGCGGCCAAGACGGGCGCGCGCCAGGAGCTCGTCCGCTACCTCCGGAGTCGCCACCTGCAGCGGGCGCGGCGTTGGGCCGCGCGCGAACACGCCGCCGGCCAAACGCAAGCGCCCTGGCTCCGGCACGAGCATTTCGTGCATGCTCCATCGCACGCGGCCGGCGCGCTCGACGACACCCGAGCGGTCGAGTACCGCCGCCTCCGCAGCGCGATGATCCAGGCCGAACTGCAGGCCGTGCTCGATCTGCGCGACAACGGCGTCATCGACGACGCGGTGATGCGCCGCGTACAGCGGGATCTCGATTTCGAGTCGCTGCTGCTCGACACGCCGGAGCCGGTCGTCGAGCCGCCGCGGGAAGTCGGCAGCGCGCTTCCCGAGCACAACGAGCCGCCTTGACCGCTCACGACACAACCGCGTTTACATTTGGCTGGAACGTGGCGATGGAGCGGATTCGATGCCGGTTGACTCTGAGGTCGCAACCACCGAGACGGCAGGCTGGCAAACCGAGCGCCTCTTTCCAACGCTGAGCCCCCACCAGGTGGAAAGGCTCGCGGCGTACGGGACTCGCCGGGCGATGCGGAGCGGGGAAACGCTGATGGAGCCGGGCGATCCGCACCCATCGTGCTTCGTGGTCGTGCGCGGCGCGGTGGAGATCCTCCGCGCCGGCGCCGAGGACGAGACGCTCGTCCAGACCATTCGACCCGGACAGTTCAGCGGCGAGGCCAACCTGCTCACCGGGCGGGCGGCGTTCGTGCGCATTCGCGCGCGCGACGATGGGGAAGTCGCCGTGATCGATCGCGATCACGTACTGCGCGTGTTGCAGTTGGAGAGCGAGATCGGGCAGATCGTGATGCGCACCTTCATCCTGCGTCGCGCCGAGCTGATCGCCCGCGGCTACGGTGATGCGGTTCTGCTTGGATCGAATC
>DATJIZ010000355.1:0-25964 GCA_035492735.1 Gemmatimonadaceae bacterium
TACCTCAAGGGCATCGCGCCCGAGCTCGTCGATCGCATCAAGCTGTACGAGGACGAGCAGCCGCTGTTCGACAAAGCGAACATCGAGCAGGAGATTCGCGATCTCTTCAAGCGGCGGTGCGATTTGCCGTCCGGTGGCTACCTGATCATCGAGCCCACCGAAGCGCTCGTCTCGGTGGACGTGAACTCCGGTCGCTACACCGGCAAGAAGGATCCGGAAAAGACGATCCTCCGCACCAACGTCGAGGCGGCGCGAGAGGTCGCTCGTCAGGCCCGGCTGCGGGACCTGGGCGGCATCATCGTCTGCGACTTCATCGACATGGAGACCAAGGCGAATCGCGACAAAGTGCTGCAGGAATTGCGAACCCACCTCGGGCGTGACCGCGCGCGGACCAAGGCCTTCGCGGTGAGCGATCTCGGGCTGATCGAGATGACGCGGCAGCGCGTGCGGCAGAGCCATCTGCAGAACATGACCGAGTCCTGCCCGACCTGTAACGGCACCGGCCGCGTGTTCACCGCAGAGACGATCGCTCGCCGAGTCGAGCGGTCGGTCAGGCGAGCCGGACACGAGGGACGGCGGGATCCTCTGGTGGTGCGGCTCCATCCCGACGTCGCCATGTACGTGCTCGAGAACGAGAAGGATCTGGTGAAGAAGCTCGAGAAGGCCGTTGGGTTTTCGATCGAGCTTCGCGACGATCCGCTACTTCGGCCGGATGAGTTCAAGCTGGTTGTGAAGTCCGCCGGTCGCGACGTCACGCAGCAGTACGCCGTCGCGTGACTGTAGTCGGCGGGACGCGGGCGGCGGGCGGCGGCACTCACCCGTCGCCCGTCGGTCGCCGACCAATTGACACAAACCAAGGATCTGTCTAGCTTTACAGGCTCACCCGCAACACCAGTCAGAGCCTTTCCATGCCTTACGCGATCATCAAGACCGGCGGCAAGCAGTTCCGCGTCGAGCCGGGCCGTACATACAAGATCCCCTCGCTCGTCGGTGAGGAGGGCGGCACGATCGAGTTCAACGACGTGCTCCTGGGCAGCGATGGCAACAACGTTCGAACGGGCGTTCCATCGCTCCAGGGTGCCAAGGTCACCGGCCAGATCGTGCGGCACGGACGCGGGGACAAGATCATCGTGTTCAAGCAGAAGCGCCGGAAGAACTACGCGCGCAAGCGCGGTCACCGGCAGGGCTTCACCGAAGTCCGCATCAACGACATCACACTGGGCTGAGCGAGCTCTCCAATGGCACATAAAAAGGGCGTCGGCTCGTCGCGCAACGGCCGCGATTCCAATCCGAAATACCGCGGCGTCAAGAAGTACGGTGGTGAGCGCGTGGTCGCCGGCAACATCATCGTCCGCCAGTGCGGCACCAAGTGGCACCCGGGCAGCAACGTCGGACTCGGCACGGACTATACGATCTACGCCCTCATCGACGGCGTGGTGAAGTTCGAGCACAAGAGCCGCTCGCGGTACAAGGTGAGCGTCTACCCGACGGCCGCCGAGAACGGCGCCACGTCGGCGGCCTAAGCGGACCGTCACCGCACTCCGAGCCCCCGGCGAAATGCCGGGGGCTTTTTGACATCTCGATGGAGCTACGCGGAACGCGCCCTGCAACCATCGTCCCCCCGCCGACGTAGGTTTCCATATCAACATCAACTCGCGACACGGAGCCGTCGATGGCATTGCTCGACAAGTTGCGCCAGGAGCTCGATCGCGCCGGACGGTCCGCCCAACGGGCGCTCGACGAGGGACGGCTTCGCCTCGACCTGTTTCGCGCCCGGCAGTCGCTCGATCGGTTCGCTCAACGGTTTGGCTACGCCGTGTATCGCGCGCGCAAGGCGGGCGGCGAGCTGCCCGCCGAAGAGTACACGGCGCACATGAGCAACATGACCGCGGCCGACGCCGAGGTGACACGGCTCGAGACGATGGCCAACGAGGCGGCCAAGGAACGCAAGGATCTCATGCAGAGCATGCGCGATCCAAACGGTGGGTCGACCGGACCGAGCACCGGCCCGTCGAGTACCTGAGCGCTAAAGCCCCTCGAGCAGCCGAACGTCGTCCGTACACAGGCCGTCGACGCCGAGTGCAGCCAGACGCTCGGCGGCGCTCCGCGCGTTGACCGTCCAGGCGATCACGCGGCCACCGGCCGCATGCACGGTCGATACGAGACGCTGGTCGATCAGCCGCCACTCCGGCCACACGTCTCGGGCGCCCGCGTAGCGCATCGACGCCTCCACGTCGGCGGGGTAGTGGTCGAACAGAATGCCGCGCGGCAGTGCGGGCGCGACCTGGCCCATGCGCGCGACGGCGCTGTGATCGAACGAGTGTACGGCGCAGCGCTTCGAGGCGCCGAGCAGCGCGGCAACCAAATCTTCGACGGCGTGGCCCTTGAGTTCCACGTAGAGCGCCACGTCGTCCGGCACCACCTCCAGCACGTCCAACAGGCGTGGTACTTCGGTGCCGGCGTGTGCCAGCTCGTTCCAGGCCAGTTCGGCGATGGGTCGCGGTCCCACGGCGACCGGTACGTCCGGGTCGTGGTGCACGACGACCACACCGTCGCTCGTCGCGTGGACATCGAGCTCGATCGCGTCGGCACCGCGATCGACGGCCCGCAGGAAGGCCGGAACGGTATTCTCGGCGAGCTCCCGCTTGGCCCCGCGATGGGCAATGTGTTCGACGGGCTGTGGCCGGTTCATGGGCGTATATATTGTCGCCGTCCAACCTCCCGAAATCCACCTTAACGGCCTAAGTCTCGTGGCGTCTACCTCTTGGACCGAATGAACCAAGCGGCACGTGGAGCGGGCGCCGGGAGAGAGAGCGATGATCAGGTCGATGCCGAGCTCATCGCGCGGTGGAAGGCGGGGGACGAGCGCGCGGCTACGGCGCTCGTCGAGCGTCACGCCGCCGCTCTGGCGCGTTTCGCGGTTGCATCGGGCGAGCGGTCGGACGTGGACGAGCTGGTCCAGGACACGTTCGTTCGCGCCTTCAACTCGCTTCACGGATTTCGCGGTGACAGTTCCTTTCGCACCTGGCTGTTCACGATCGAGCGGCGTTTGCTGCTCGATCGCCGGCGCGCCGAGAAGCGGCGGCGCGACCGAACCGAGATCCAGGAGGACGACGCGGCAACCGAGTACGACGCGCTGGACTCCGTCCTCGCGGACGAGACCCAGCGCCGCGTGCGCGCGGCGGTCGAACGGCTGTCACCGACGCAGCGCGAGGTGTTCACGCTTCGGGTTGCCGAAGGATTGTCGTACAAGGAGATCGCCGAGGCGGTCGGAACCACGGAAGGCGCCGCGCGGGTACACTACCACAACGCGATGCGCTCGGTGAAGGAGTTTCTCGATGAATGACTGCATGAACGCGGAGATCCGCGATCAACTGCCGGAGCTCGTGCACGACCGACTCGACGCCGCGCGGCGTGCCGAGATCCTGTCGCACGTCGAGGCGTGCGCGGAGTGCCGTGACGAGATCGAGCTCCTGCGCGCCGCTCGGGCGATGTTCGAGGCGCAGACGCCGCGCGTCGACGTGTGCTACGTCGTGAACGCGCTTCCGCTGGCCAAGCCAAGGCCCGTAGGCGTCCAGCGCGGGCGTGCCGTGTGGACCGACTGGCGGATCGCGGCGGCGATCACGCTGCTCGTGGCCGGTGGAAGCTCGGTCGCCGTGCTGCGTCGCGACCCGGGTACCGCCATGGCCCTGCGACAGACGGTCCAAACGCCGCCGGTGCGCCGCGCCGATGGGCGCTCCGATTCGTCGGGATCGAGCGCACAGGCGCGACCTGCGCCTGCGGCCCCCAGCGAGCCGACGCCGCGCGCCCTGGTGGCGACGGACGCCCAGGGCTCGGGGATCGGGGCGAGTCGACTCGGCGACCTGACGGAGCAGCAGCTCGAAGCGCTGCTCGGCGAGATCGACCAGCTCCAGGCGACGCCGGTCACCGATCCCGAGCCGGTGTCGCTGCACGTTCGCGAGAACACGTCCGGCGCACCGGAGGGCGCGTGATGAGGCGCTGGGTCATGGCATGCGTGCCGATCGTCCTCGCGGGGAGTCTGTCGGCGCAGCGGGCACCGGGAGGGGCGGGTCGCGCCCGCCCGTTCGCGCGCGGCGGCGCTGCCGCGGCACAGCAGCAACCGAACCCGCGTCGACAGGCGCTGCAGCGACAGGTACGCGAGGCGTTGGCCAAGGTCGTTCGACGACAGCTCAACCTGAACGACGAGCAGATGCAGTCGCTACAGCGCGTCGACCGGAAGTTCGAGCAGCAGCGGCGCGGTCTGCTGCATGACGAGCGTCAGGCGCGACAGGACCTGGTCGCGGCGATGGCTGACTCGGTGTCGCCCGACCAGGCGCGAATCGCCAGGCAGCTCGACGCGCTGGTACAGGCGCAGCGCAAGCGCGCCGATCTGCTCGAGGCGGAGCAGAAGGAACTTTCGACTTTTCTCACGCCGCTCCAGCGGGCGAAGTATTTCGCGGTCAAGGAGCGATTCAACCGCCGGCTGCAGCAGCTCGCGGAGGCCGACAGCAGCGGCCGTCCAGGCGGTCCGCCGCCGACGCCCTGAGCAGTTGCTCGCGGCGCGCGCCGCCGATATCCTAGGGCGAGAGCGCTCCTAACGGATGATGCAACTCAACGCCACGCTCGGAGAGCGACCGCCCGAGCGAGCGACGCGCGCGCTGAGCGCGTTGCTCGTCGCCTACAACCTGGTGCTCGCCGGCGTCTGGATCAGCCTGACGCCCAGGTCGAGCGCCGCGCCGTGGCTCGCCGCCGCACACCTGGGCGCGGCGGCAGCCGTTCGATTCGCGGCGCGTCGACAACGCGAGGCGCCGGACCGGCTGTCGGCGATCGACCTGCTGCCACTCGTGTTGATCGGCGCGTTCTGGGCCGAGTTGCGCCCGCTCTTTCCGTTGCTTCACACGAGCACGCTGGACAGCGGGATCGTCGCGCTCGAGCGGAGCGTGCTCGGGTTCAACGTGCACGCCGTGTGGTGGCATGCGATGCCGTGGCTGCGCGGCACGATGGAGCTGCTCTACTTCGGCTACTTCCCGGGTCAACTGGCGATTCTCACGTTCGTCGCGGTGCGAATGCGAGCGGCGGCATTTCGCGAGCTGCTGCTGCGGGGCGCGATCACCTATCTGGTGTGCGACGCCATCTATCTCGCGGTGCCGACCCTCGGACCACGCGCCGCGCAGACCGGTCTGGAGGCGAATGCGGCTGGGCACGCCGGAGGCCTGTTTCAGCTCCTCAACGACGCACTGCGAAATTTCGGCGACTCGCCGGGCACGGCGTTTCCGAGCTCGCACGTCGCGGGCATTCTCACCGCCGCCATCGCCGCTCGCGCCACGGGGAACCGGCTGTTCGGCAGCGCGATGACCGTGCTCGGGATCGGCGTCTCGATCGCGACGGTGTACACGCAGAACCATTACCTGCTCGACGCCATCGCGGGCGCGGCGCTGGCCGTCGTGCTGCAGTACGCGCTCCTGCCGGCGCTGCTCGGCGCCGCGCGTGCGCGCGCGGAGGTCGAGCCTGCGACGGTACGCGCAGTCAATTTAACGGAGCATCGAGCCGAGCATTGAGCGGCGCTCGCGGCGCGGGTACATTTCAGCTTCACTCGCATGCGCCCGGGTGGCGGAATTGGCAGACGCAGGGGACTCAAAATCCCCCGACTCTAGGGTCTTGCGGGTTCGAGTCCCGCCCTGGGCATCTCAGACATCTCTAACGCGTTGCGAATGAAGCGGCGAGGCTCGGTCGAGCGTCGCCGCGTTTGCGCTACGGCCGGCTCGCTAATGCGCGGTGCGCGGCTGAGCGTGGCCGCTCCGGCGCATGACGCGGTTCGTGAGTCCGCGTGCTACCGTGTACGGCACGACGGCCAGCGCGACGACGACGATGAGCGTCTGGACCGGACGGATCGCGTGCAACACGACGAGCGTGTACACCACGTCGATCGCGACCGCCACGACGAGCATCTTTGCGAGATCCTGCCACGCGCTCTGGATCAGCGGGCGACGTTCGGTGCTCGATCCCGCGGTGATCCCCCACAGGAATGCCGGATTTCCGCTCCGTGCGTCGCGCAACCCGGCGCGGATCGCCAGCACCACGGCAATGGTCGGTTGCAGGAACAGCCGGGCGTGGAGGGGACCGCTCGATCGGCCGAGCAGCTCGGTCAGGACGTTGGGAAGCATGGCTGACGCCCGGAAACGATGAGCTCAGTAGAGGAGTTGCCGCTTTCGCAACTCTTCGGTGATGTGACGCATGATGGAATCCACCAGCTTCGGAATGGATGCCGGATCGGTCGTCTCGCTTCGCGCGGCAAAGATCAGCTGCTCCGTGTGGACATCGTAGATCTCGGTTTCGGCCGTGTAGATCCTGTTCACGGACACGTACCCGGGATCGTACGGATATGCCCACGCGAGATTCCAATAGCCGCTGAAGCTGTACGGCCTCGCGTCCCAGTAGGCGCCCGGTGCGTACGTGACGTTGTCGTTCACGCTGATCAGGCGCATGACGATCGCGCCGTCGAATCCGGAGTCACTGAGCGCGCGGACGATACCGGCACGATCGCTGGTCGACGCGCTGGGCAACACGCGATACGACGGCACCGAGTTCGGGTACCTGCTCGCCAGACGATCCTCCACCGTCCGCCGCAGCGTCTCGTCGCTGGTGGCGAACACGGCGACGGTTCGGTGAAACGCCGGCCGCCGCGCCGTGGGATCGTTCCAAACGGCCGCGAGCTGCGTCGCGCGACAGGCCGTGAGCAGGCCGAACCCGACCAGCGTCGCGCGCAGCAGGCGGGTAAAGAGAGTCTGTGTGCCGAGCATCCCGCCGCCCCGCGGTGACGCTCGGTGCCGCGCCGAACACCGGCGCGATGACATGCGCAGGTGTTCGGCAAGGCGAACCGGCGTTCTCAAACGACTAGTACCAGTTGAAGCCGAGGACGATCGGGATCTGCCGGGCGCCCTTCGAATCAGGCGGCGAGAAGCCGATCACGCGGGACTCGACGAACACCTCGCTGTGACCCCACGTGAGCGAAAGTCCACCGCCCGCGTCCCAGCCACTGCGCCCGGTCCACGACGGATCACCGGCGAGGAACACCGTCGGCGTGTTGTCGGGCGTGTCGAGCTTTCGTGGCAGGTCTCGGTACCACGTGTACGTCCAGCCACCGACGCCGTAGACGTTGAGCCGTGGCAGGAACCCGAAGATGTGCCCGAGCGGCGCGCCGAGTTTCGCGTCGAGGCTGTACGTCCAGAGTCGCGCGTTCACACCGCGCGAGAACTGGGTGTCCTCACCGAGCCCGGTGTACGTCCCGCTCATACGCGCGCCGTAATGCTGATCGTGAGACTGCCATCCGAGCTGCATCTGCCCGAGATAGCCGACGCTGTTCGGGACGAAGATCGAGCCTTCCGGTGCCGCCGCGCCTGCGCCAACGCCGAAGTAGAACCCGACCGGCAGAATGATCGGCCGCGGCGGTGGCGGAATCATCACGCTGTCCACTCGCACGAGCGTCCGCACGAGCGTGTCGGTGTGAAAGATCGTGTTGGTCACGGTGTCGACCCGCGAAACCGTGTCGACGCGCGGCGCGACTTCGCCCCCCGCCTCTTTCGTGATCGGAATGCGCTTGGCCGACTTCGGCTTCGCTTGCGCGTGAGCGCCGACGGCGCCGAGCGCCAGCAGCAGCGTGGCGCCGACGACGGATGCAGATGTGCTGGTGAACTTCATCGCTTGAGTCTCCTGTTGGTCGTCTGAGTGCCCCGCGGATGGATCCGGGCGAAGAACACACACCGTGCTCCCCGTGCGACGAACGCCGTCGCGGCAGCACGCCGAGGCGGCATTGCACATGCCCGCACAGGGTCGGACGTCGTCGTCCGTGGGTTGGACGATGGTCGCATGGTTGCCCTGCGGATCGCGGGATAATTTCTGGTCGTCGATCTCGTCGCGGCCCCGATCGCGCCGGTCTGGTTTTTCTCCTTCCGCCAGGTCGCCGATCGGAAGACGAATCGAAAGGTGCGTTTGCGAATACCAGGCTGGTTCAGCATCCACCGGGAAACGCCTCGGCTCTCCAGACCGAGGCGTCTTTCTTTTTGGTATCCTTGGAAGTCGGCGCGGCGCGGCGGGCGCATCGGTCAATACGTGAGCGCGAGCGTCAGCCCGAGCGCATCGATTGCGCGCGGGAGCGTCCGCGAGTTGACTTGGCGTGCGAGATACACATCGAGCGAACGCGTGGGGCTGAAACGAAAGACGTTGCCAACGCGGCCGCCGATCCGTGCGATCGTCCGGTAGCGCGAGTCGTAGTACGCTTCGGCCGTGCCGTACGGCGCGAGGGCCCACGCGCGTATCGGCCGACGCTCGCGCTGCACGTGCAGCCGCTCGCGAATGCGATAGGAGAACGCTCCGTTGACCCAGCGCGGCTCCACGCGAATGCGATCCGCCAGGTGCCAGAGCGTCGACAGGTCGTGGCTCAGGGTACTCTCGAGTACAACGCGCGATTCGCGATAGCTCGCGTCGCGTGTGCTGAACGTGAAGCGATAGCCGGCGCGGACGTAGCCGCGCGGCAGAAAGAGATAGTCCTGATACGTCCCGACGGTCGCCTCGTGCTTGGGACCTTCCTGCTCGGCAGACGCCGAGAGCTCGAGTAGCGAACGCTGGTGCTCCGCCGGACGCCAATAGACGTCGAGCTCCGGCCAAACCTCGTTCGTCGTTTGTGCCCGCGCGGAACCGCACGCGCCGAGCGTCGCGACGAGCGGTAGCGCGACGAGCATGCGCAAGCCCATGCGCGAAAGAAGCAGAGTCGTGGTGCCGGCCGAACTCGCCTCTTGGTCCAATGGGGATCGTCGGCGTCGGAGCGCAGCATCACGACACGTCCCCGGCGGCCACGACCCACGCGCGCGTACACGGCGATTCATCGCCCCACGGCTGCTCGCGCTCGAGCCGCCAGCGACGACCGAGGAATCGAAACGTATGTCGATGCTGCATCGCGTCCGTGAGTTGGACGACACCCCCGCCGCTGACGATGCCGCGCGGCACTGCCTGAAGCCAACGCCGGAACGTACGGCCGTCGATCGGCTCGTCGGCCACGAGGCACCACGTGCGGTGCGACTCGTTGGCGCGCGCGCGCGACACGCCCGCTCCGCGGCCGCCGCGGTCGCGGCGGGCGTGCGCCGGAATGAAGTCGGCGCTCCACGGCGCCACGGTCACGTGTCCGTCGAGCGGATCGACCGGCGCGGCGGGTCCCAGCAGGAGTGCGGGCGCGATGCGTCCGTGCTCCGCCCAGAGGATGCCGGCCAGCGGGGCCAGGTGCTCGATGGTTCGTTGCGCGGCCTGCGAGACTCGTTCGTCGACGCGGTCGACTTTGTTGAGCACGACGATGTCGGCGACGCCGGCCTGCTTCTGGAGCTGCCACTCGCCCGCGATGCCGTGTTCCACGGCTTGCACCGCGAGCGGATCGGTGACGACGATCGTGCCGTCGAGGCGGTAGCCGCGCATGTAGCCGTAGCCGATGGCGCGGCGCAGGTCGGCCGAGGAACCGCATTCGATGATGACCTGGTCGGGACGATCGTCGCGCTCGGCGAGTGCGGCGAGCGCGTCGGCTCCGTCGCCGGCGGCGACGATCCAGCGGGATGCCGTTTCGCCGGCATCGGCTGGGACACGATCGACCATCGCGACGACGCGCCGATCGGTGGACCGTGTGACGAGTTGGCGGACGAGCGAGGACTTTCCTGCGCCCGGTGCGCCGCCAACGATCGTGAGGGAAATGTTGGGCCGCTGACTGCCAGCAGCTTGGCGATCAGGCATCGCGTCCTCTGCGTCCATCGGTGAATCATCGCGACGGACTTCGCCGCGATGTGCCACGTTGCTGGTGATCCGGGAGACTGCCTATTGGCCGTAGAGCCAATGATGCGCGCGCGCAGAATGAGAGAGAGTCGTCCGCATGGAACTCTCATCGTCGATTCCCGAGCAGGACATACAGGACACATCGGGACCAATACCGCGTCCTGCGCAACAACCGGCACACGGCTCGCGACTCGACCGCTTCGCCCTGGCGGGCGAGCTCGTCGTCGCGGTCGCGCACGATTTGCGGCAACCACTCGCCGCCATCGAGATGAACATCGCCGCCGGGCTGCAGTTGCTCCGCCGACCGGCGCCGGCTCTCGAGGCGGCGATCGGCGCGCTCGAAGCGGCGCTCGACGAGGAACGCCGGATCCGCGACTCCGTCCGGGTGCTGCAGGAGCTCGCGACGAAACGAGCGCCGTGCCGTGAAGCCTGCGACCTCGCCGTGGCGCTGCGACAAGCGCTGGCACTCGTTCGCACCGAAGCTTCTGCCCACGGCGTGAGCATTCAAATCGAGGCGCCGTCGACGCTGCCGCTCGTGTTCGGCGACCTGACGCTGATCCGTCAGGCGTTCGTCAGCCTGCTGCTCGAGTCGATCGAACCGACGATGCTGGCCCGTCTCGACGACGCGGCCATCCGCATCGCGGTGCGGCGAGTCGACGACGTGATCGAAGTGGAAGCCGTGCATCCGGGTCGGGTCGTCGACGACGGGATGGGCGACTGGCAGCTCGCGCTCGTGCGGTCGGTCGTCGAGGAGCACGAGGGCCAGATGGAGGTCGCGGTGGCTGACGGGAAGACGCGCGTAGCGACGCGCTGGCCGTTGCATGCGCGATGATCCTCCGCTCATCGCCGTCGTCGATGACGACGTGCCGGTCGGCACGGCCTGCGCGCGCCTGCTGACGGCAACCGGCTATCGTGCGCGGGTCTTTGCCAGCGCGTGGGAATTCCTCGCGGAGATGCCCGCGAGCAGTCCCGCCTGCGCCCTGATCGATGTACGTATGCCGGAGCTCGACGGTCCGGCACTGCTCAAGGAGCTGCGCGACGCCGATGAATACGTGCCGGCGATCTTCATGACCGCCATCGGCGACGTGACGACGATCGTCGACGCGATGAAAGCGGGCGCGATCGATCTGCTCAGCAAACCATTCACCGCCGACGCGCTCCTCGCCGCCGTCGCGAACGCCATGGACGTGGCTCGGCTGACGCAGCGCGAGCGGCGGAGTCTTGCCGATCTCTGGCGGCGGCTGGCGCGCGTCACGCCGCGCGAAGCCGAGGTGTGCGCGCTCGTGTCGCGCGGCCTCGCGAACAAGGTCGTGGCGGCGCGCATCGGGACGACTGAAAAGACGGTGAAGGTGCATCGGGCACGCGGACTGCTGAAGCTCGGCGCCCGGTCGCTGCCCGACCTGGTGCGAATGGCGGATGCGCTCGTCGGCCACCGCGAGTGGCGGCAGCTCCGCATCGATGGTGTGATCGTTCCGCGGCCGCGCGCCGCCGAGATCCTGCTCGACGTGCTGGCGGCGCAGTCTCCTCGCCCGCCGATCGCGATCGACCCCGCGTGGTCCGACGGACCATCGCGTGAGCAAGCGGCGGCCGGTTAGCAGCCGTTCCAGACCTCTGATGGTCGGGCGCAAGGCTCGAGCATGTAGGACTTTGATCCAGTAGAGAGACTTGGCGTTGGCGGGTGATCTTGGCACGACCCCACTCCCCTCCAGACCCCATGTCCGCCATCCCCTCCACGCGCGGTCCCAAGTTCGTCCGAACCCGTACCACCACTGGCGCTCCCGCCGCGCCGCTCGTCCTCGTGGTGGACGATCACGCCGACAGTCGTCTCATCGCGCGTCTCGTCCTGGAGTCCGTGGGATTCCGCGTCGCTGAGGCCGAATCGGGCGGTGAGGCTTTGCGGGTCGCCGCGTCGCTTCGGCCGGCAGCTGTGCTGCTCGACCTCGTGCTGCCCGGGTTGGACGGCTGGCAGGTCGCGCGGTACCTCCGTGACGGCGAGGGAGGCCATGACGTCGTCGTCATCGCCGTCACGGCGGTTGGCCAGCGCGAGGAGCACGAACGCGCGCTCAGCGCCGGTTGTGATGCGGTGATCACCAAGCCCGCGTCGCCGCGCGTGGTGCTTGCCGCACTCGGTGACCGGCTGGGGTTCCCAATGCCGGCGTCCGCTCGCTGAGCGCGAAGCGGACGCCGGTATTGGCGTACCGCATCAGGGCGCGCGGTCGTGTGGAGTGACCACCGGGCCGGCAACCAGGTACGGCGAAAGCGCGAACATCTGGTCGATCGCGGCCTGCACAGTCGACGAGGTGATCGAGTTCTGGTCGAGCACGGCGGCGGTAGCCACGCCCGCCCATGCCGACTTGATGCTCTTGTCGAGCGGGTTGACCTGCAACGTCGGGATCAGATCCACGATCAGCGTGCCGCGATCGTAGGCCGTCGTTCCCACAACGCCGAACCAGGGATACACAATCGTCCATGAGGTGTCGAAGTTGCCCTGCGTGAACTCGTTCCAACCCGGCCAGAAACCCCAGAGGTTGAACCAGGGATAACCGACGAACGCGTTGTAGTTCGTCGTCGCCGTGGCACCGACGAGCACCACAAAGGTGGCCATCGTTCCGGGAATGGTGTCCTCGACGTAGCCGCGCGCGAGCAGATTCTGGCGCACCTGGTCCAGGGCGACCTGGTCGAACTGCCGGGTCACCTCGAGGGGCGTGCCGGTAAGCGGCGCGAGGTGCACCACGGTATCCGGCATGGCGAACGTATTCAACGTGGTGAAATTGAACGAACTGTCGTGGAACGTGGTCACCGAGCCGACGGGTAAGGGCGATAGCACCTCGAGCTTGTCGCCGCACGCGGCGATTCCGGTGAGCATCCCCAATCCGACGGCCAGAGCGGTAGTTCGCCACGCGACCGGGCGCGGCGGCGTTCGACGTGCGAGCATGCGGTCCTCCCCCTGCTGCGTAAGTGAATGCGGCGCGGCCCGCGGCCGCGCACGCACGCACGCTACCAGCGCCGCGAATTGTGGCGTATTGGCTTTTGGCCTACCTCGCGTCTGGTCCGAGCGGCCGCAGGGCCACAGCCGACAGGCGTGACGAAGCACCGTCGTGGATCGCCTCGGCGGACGCGATCCACGACGGCGCACGTTCGGTTCGGCGCCTTACATGCGCCGCGCTACGGTTTTCGCGGCGCGAGCTCGCCCGCTGCCGTACGCTGGCCCGTGAGATAGGGATTGCCGCGGAGCATCGCCGAAATGTCCGCGATCGCGCGCTGGCCGCGCACGCTGTTGCCCGCGGCATCCAGCGGTGGCGACACGACGGCGATGCCGAACCGGCCCGGCGAAACCGCGATCAGTCCGCCGCCCACGCCGCTCTTCGCCGGCAAGCCAGTCGTGAAGAGCCATTGGCCCGAATCGTCGTACAGACCCGCAGTCGCCATCACCGCGAGAATTGCCGGAACGTGCTCGGGCGATACCACCTGCTGCCCGGTGTGCGGATTGCGGCCGCCGTTGGCGAGCGTCGCCGCCATCATCGCGAGATCCTGGGCGTTCACGTTCACAGAACACTGCTTCGTATATAGATCAGTCGCCTGCGCCCAGCTCCCCTTGATGTGGCCGTACGCGAACATGAGTGCTGCGATCGCCTGGTTCCGCTGATTCGTCGCCGCCTCGGATTGGTACACCTCCTGATTCACCGAGAGCTTGCGGCCGGCGAAGCCGTCGAGCGTATTCATGATATTGCTCCAGACTTCCTCCGCCGTGCCGCCGCGCAGCATGCTCGTGGTCGTGATCGCGCCCGGGTTGACGAACGGGTTCTGCTGGAAGCCCTTGTGCTGCTCGATCGCGACGATCGAGTTGAATGGCTGGCCGGTCGCGTCCACCCCGATGTTGTCGACGATTGCCTTTTCGCCCGACTCCTCCATCACGCGCGCCATCGTAAACACCTTGGAGACCGACTGGATCGACACCTCCGACGCGATGTCGCCGGCGGTGTAGACCTTCCCGTCAGCCGTCACCAGGGCGATCCCGAACAGATTGGAGTCGACCTTGGCGAGCGCCGGGATGTAGTCGGCGTTCTTGCCCTCGCGCAGCGTCTTGAACTTCTCGTATGCCTGATTCACGATGCGCTGATAATCCGTGGCGCTCTGCGCCAGCGCCCGCGAGGATACCGCGAGCAGCGCGAAAAGGACGACGAGTCGCCGGCACGCGACATCGGTCCTCTGTGCGAACGATCTCGTCATTGCTTGCCTCCGAACGTTTGTGAGAAGCTGTACTTGAGCGAGAACTGCAGCCGATAGTCGTTGGCTGTGAAGATTCGATCGAAGTTCTGGCGGTGGCCCCACTGGAACTCGCCGCCGAACATCACGCGCTGCACCGGCGTGTACAGCAGATTGACCGACGCATACTGGCCGTCGCGGAACGCGGTGCCCTCCTGCGCATTGCTGTTGCTGATGTCCACGCGCGAGTACCCCGCGGACGAGGTGAACTCCGAGTTCCAGGTGTGATCGAGGTACACGACGAGCCCGAAGTCGCCGAGCGCCTTGCCGGTGAGCGGCTTGTGCGGATCGTCGGGATTCAAGTGCGCCCCGACGTCGACTGGCGCGTCGTTGAAGTAGTTCTCCACGCCCTGGCCGTAGATCGTCTGGAGATGCAACAGGTCGCTCTTGCCGAACTTGAGACCCGAGCTGAGCGAAACGCCCCACCCGACGGCGTGGCCCGAGAGATCGATCGTGTCCGGCGCGAGGTCGTCCCAAGCCATGTAGCGCAGCATCGCGCCGAGCTTGACGTAACCGAACGTGCCGCCGAGCCGGTACTCTCCCGACAGGTCCGGCAGCGGAAACCGGGGCTTCACACTCTGCAGATCGATACGATCGGCGAAGACCCCGGCATCGCCGGTCGCCCCCGGCCGCTCGAGCGCGAGTGTGACGCGCGTTCCGTCGCTACGATGCACTGGCTGCCAGAACAGCTGCACGTTCCGGAAGAACAACATCCCGTTCGGACCCCAGTATTCCACGATGTTCGGGAACACGTCCACGTCCATGAACGGACTGTTCGTCTGGCCGCCGCCGAAGTCGCCCCACTGCCCGTACATGTGCCGCGGGCGAATCGTCGTTTGGCCAGCATCCGGCCCCACGCCAAAAAGGTCCCACTCGAACGTCACCTTGATGTCCGGCCCGAACGTCGGGATCGACGCTTTGGTGCCGATGCGCGACTGTCGCGCGCTGAACCACGTGTGGCCGTCCTTGCCAAACTCGCCCGGCGTGGCGGGAAGCCTCGACGGCCGATTGACGTCGAACCAGTCCGGATTGTTCGTCTTGAAGTCACCGATCGCGTCGGCCTGCGCGAATCCATAGATCTCGATGCGCGTCGCCGTGTCGGCTTGCTGCTTCTTCTTCGCCGCCGCCTGCGCCCTCGCGGCCCGCGAACGCTTGATGCGCTCGGAGCGACGGGCGGATTGCGACGATTGCGACGATTGCGACGATTGCGACGGCTCCGACGATTGTGCGCGCGCAACGGAAGCCTGGGCGACGAATAGCAGCGTCGTGGCCGCGAACCATCGCAGGGCAGGTATCGGCATGTGCTCCCCGGTAGTAAAGGGTCGGCGCGCGCGCAGCGAGGGTGCGCGCTCGCGCGGCCGTACGAACGCCCGAGGTTACCGATGGCGCCGATAGCCGTGACATTGGACGAAGGGCGAACGGGAGCGCGGTGTCGGTCCCGTTGGTCCAATGGCGAGTCGGCACGCGGTGGATGAGCGTGGGCGCGAGCGCGACGAGTGCGACGAGCGCGAGGTAATTCGTCGCGCGAGGCGGAGCCGATGATCATGCGCGACGAGCACCTTCCGAACGCCGAGGCGACCGACGGCGAATGGGGCACCGATGGCGAGGGCGTAGGATTCACGCGGGCGCTCGCCGATCGTGTGCGTCAAAGCCTGGCGCAGGAGCAGGTCCTGCAGACCATTACCGAACGTCTCGAAGCGGGAGCGAGTGAAGCGGTGCACCACGTGCTCCACACACGACTGTCGCCGGCGATATATGATGTGCTGCACACCGATCAACGTGAGTCGGCCGTCGTGAGCGCGACGAGCCACCTCGACGATCGCCTCGTCGAGGTGGTCGAGCAGGAAGTGGTCGCGGCGCTCCGTGACCGAGTGACCGGCGTCCTGCGCGAGCGCCTCGATCCCGCGCTCGGCACCGCGATCGCACGGAGCGGCGACGACGTCACGCTCGACGCCGGCGCCGAGCTGGCGCTGCAGCTGCGTCGCGCCGTGGAGCTCGGAATCCGCGATCGGCTGCGCGATGGTCTGCGCTACCCGATCCGGGACGGTGTGCGCGGGTCGGCGCGCGACCGCGTGGCCGAGACGGTGCGGTTCGCGGCGGCCGAGGCGCGCGCGGACGATGGAACGACCGCCGATCGATTCGCCGCGGCGACCACCGCGGTGATCGAAGCAGCGGTGCACGACAGCATCGCACGCGGGCTCAGCGACCGGATTCGCGCGATCGTCACGAACAGTGTCCATGAAGCTCTGGGCGCGCGGGTCGACGAAGGTCTACGCGCACCGCGCCGCGTGGTCTGGTCGCGACCGGTCGAAGACCGTCGAGCGTGGGCGCACACGCTCGCGGGGCAGCACAACGGAGCCGGCGATGCGCGCTTCGGCGAGCACGTGCGTCCGTACATCGCGGCCGCAGTCCGCGAAGAGCTCACCGAGGCGCTGCGTGAGCGGCTCGACGCGGTCGCGCGTCGAGCCATCGACGACACGCTTCGCGATCGACTCGCTCCGGCGATTCGCAGTGCCATCGCCGACCAGCGACGATGGGAGGGTATCGATCTGCGACGGCTTGGCGACGCGGTGCGCAGGCAGCTGATCGATGCATTGCGTGCCCGTCTCAACGACTCGCTTCGAACGGAAGCGATGGAACTGCTGCGGAGTCGTCTGGACGCCGCGGTACAACTGGGTGTCGCCCGCGGAGCACGCGACGCCTGATGTGGTCAGCCTGGCGATGACTCTGGCACGATTCCGGTGTGCGGCCGCCAGCGCAGCCGTACGCACGAGCGAGTCTTTCCATCGGAGTCGACGGTGATCGGCGCCGAATCCACGTCGGCCACGGCGCGCGCGACGCTCAGGACCCAGTCGGCGCTGGGGGGCGCTTCGTCCGCGAACCGGCACACGGCCACTTCGACCTGAGCGTCATCCACCACGCGCGCGGTCAACGTCACGCGCGCCGGGGCGGTGTCAGTCAGCGCGCCCAGCGCATCGAGGACGAGTCCGAGCATCGCGGCGCGGATGAGGCGGCGGTCTCCGAAGACCGTTGGGAGGTGATTCGCCTCGCGCGACTGAAACGGTACACGACGCCCGATCGCTTCGGTCTTGGCGATGAGCGCGACCTCCTGGACGACCGCGGCCAGATCCACCGGCTCGCTGGCTGGCGCGCGATGGGCCACGAGATCCTGCACGACAGCGAGCTTCCGCGAGACACGTTCCTCCTGCACGAGCGCGTCGGCGATGATCGCCGCGAGCTCGGGATCGTCGGGGACCGCGCGCCGCGCCAACTCGAGCGCGGCGGAAAGCGTCAACCGAAGCGCCGTGAGGGGTTGCCGCAGGTCGTGCGTGATGGAGCTGAGCAGCTCGCCGGCAATCGCGAGCTGCACGACGCGATCCGTGGCGTCGCCGAGCACCGACAGTTCGGCGGCTTGATGTCTGGCGATCATTGGACGGTGAATGACCAGCGCGCCGCCACGGGACCCCAACCGCTGGGCAATGAAGGTCCAACGCTGAGTCGCTCCATGCGCGGGCCACGCATGATCGGTCACGACGTGAGCGGTCTTGCCGCCGAGGACGCGCTCGAGCGCGGCAATGATCGGTTCGGCTTCCTTCATCCCCGCATCGAGCTGCTTCCTGAGTGCACGCGTGTAATTGGCACCCGCCGCAATGAACCGACCATCATCCGTCGCGCGTCGCCAGGCATCGTTGGCGGCGTGAACGTTGCCGCGCGCGTCGAGCACGGCCGCGAATCCGGGGATGGCCTCCAACATTGCGTCGGTGGCGATCGCCGCCGCGCTCGGAGTCGCGGCCGCGGCCACGGAGTCGCCGATTTCCTGAATCGCCGCGATCACGCGCTCCGGAGCACCGTGCCGGCCACGCCACACCCGCGATTCGCGGCGCAGAGACACGAGACGATCGTCACGACTGCGGACGCGATACTCGATGGCCGGGAGCTTGGAGACGCTGTGCGCCGCGCCGGGCGCGAACGACGTGGTGTGGTGTTCGGCCACGCGCTCACGATCCTCGGGCACGACGCGCTCCAGCCACTCAGCGAGCGTCAACAGCTCACCGGGGTTGAATCCCAGGAGTGCGGACAGCCGAGCGTCCGCACGCTCGATGCGACGGGCAACATCGACCTCCGAGAGGAACACGGCACCGGTCTCCACCGCGACGGCGAGGCGGTCGCGAAAATACGACGCGGCGCGCGGGGTGGCGCGCTCGTGCGCGGGGACGAGGAAGCCGCGCATGGTCGCGTGGTCATCCCGGGCGCAAACGATTCGCACCGCGATGTACTCGGACGCGTCCGTTGCGACGCGGAAACGCAATTCGAGCGGCGCGCTGATCACCTGTGCTTTCGACCTGGCAAGGCGCATCAGCACCCGTTCATCGGGATGCAGATGAAGATCCCAGAAATCCGGGCGGAGCCAGGCGGCGGGCGGGATGGCCGTGATGGCACCGATGTTGTGATCGATCGACAGAAAGCGCAGGGAGGAAAGCTCGAGCCGAATCTGGACGGCGTGGACCTGTGCGTAGAATGAGCGCAGCAGCGCAGACTCGTCGAGCGTACTGGACATTCGGGCTGGTCGAGGGGGAAGAAAGGCTCCGATCACAGAAGGAATCCGACCGGCGCGAGCGCCGCAAGGTGCGCACTCGGCCCGGCCCGGTACTGCGAGCCACAGTGGCAGTCGGGCTCTACCCGATAGTCCAATGTCGCCGCCAGCAGACACTCGCGAGGTTGGGTCGTGCATCCCAGACGTGAGGTCTCTCGATGACGTGCTCATTCGTAGCGGCGGCGCGGGCCCGTCGCATCCTCTTCAACTCTCTGATTGTCGGGGCCATACCAATCGCTGCACGACCGGCGCTCGCGCAGAATCCACAGCCGGCGGTGAACCTGCCGCCAATCGTCTCCACCGCCGAGGGCGCGGACGCGGAAATCCGCGGGCTCATCGTCGCGCGTCGAGGGGACGAAATGTACGTGAGGGCCAGCAGCGGCATCCATGTCGTGACGCTGACCGACAGTACCGGCGTCGTCGCGCCGTCCGGTCTGTTCAAGAGCGACAAGAAGCACTATGACGCCTCGGTGCTCATCCCGGGCCTCGGAGTCACGGTCAACGGGACCGGCATGAGCGACGGCCGGCTCCTGGCCCGTCGTGTGAAGTTCGCGAAGGAAGCGCTCAAGGTCGCGCAGCAAATCGAGGCCGGCGGTGAAGTGGTGCGAGCCGACGTCGATCAGTTGAAGACTCGGGCCGATACGGCGGACGCCCGCATCGCGCGCGCGGCGGACAGCGTGAACGCCCTCGGCCAGCGCATGATGGACAGCGCGCACGCACTCCACGAGCGCATCTCGAGTCTCGACGAGTACAGCACCAAGGCTACCGCCACCGTCAATTTCAAAACGGGCAGCGCCAAGCTTTCGGACGAGGCCAAGAGTGCGCTCGATCAGCTCGTGGCGAGCGCGACGGGCGTGAACGGCTACCTGATTCAGGTGTTCGGCTATGCCGACGCGACCGGACCGGACAAGGTCAATCAGCGCCTGAGCGATCTGCGCGCCGAGATGGTGGTCGACTACCTCGTGCAGGAGAAGAACATTCCGCCGCGGCGCATCCTCAACCCGACGGGGTTCGGCGAGTCGCGCGCGATCGGATCGAACCGCACGGCGAGCGGACGCGCAATGAACCGCCGGGCCGAAGTGCAGGTGCTCGTCAACACCGGCATCAGCGGCGGACCCGGGGCGAAGGAGCCTTGAGCCGCGGATCGAGCAGCGGATAAGGATCGGAATGGGCGGGGTGGGGTGGGGCGGGGGCTTGTGAGAACGGGGGAGCACAAAGTGCTCCCCCGTTTTGCGTGAGCGATCGTTCAGCGATCGTTCAGCGATCGTTCAGCGATCGCTCAGTGATAATGCTGCGAAGCTGCAGCCGCGGTCACCGCTCGGCGAACGCGATTCCGAAGGTGAGGTACTGAAAGCTGCGCGGTCCGCCGCCAATGTGATGGTTCGTGCGCGCGGGCAGCGTGTATCGAAGGCTGAAGACGGCGTCGATCCCGTCGAGGACCGGCGTCTCGAGGCCGAGCTCCGGCGCAATCGCCGGCGTGATGTCGTCGCGGTTGATCTGCGACAATCCAAGCTGGAAGTATTGTCCCGAGTACGCGCCGCCCGCCCCGAGCGCCAGGTACGGCCGGTTCGACGCCTGCGGGAGCGGATAAAAGCGAGCCGTCGCCATGAGATTGGCGGCAACGAGATCGCGGACCTGCTGGCCCGTGGCGGCGCCCGACGCGAAGTTCGTCGTCTTGAACGATGCGGAATAGAAGTCCTGGAATGTGAGGCCGGCGCCGGCCGTGACGTGCGGTGTGAGGCTCCAGCGGCCCTCCCAGGAGATGCCGATCCAGCTCGGCGTCGTCACGAAATCGCGCGTGTCGCCAATCGGAATTCCGAACGTGTAGCCGGACGCCGACGTGAATTGCTGGGCGGGCAGAGTTCCCGCGCCGACGAGCAGTCCGACGACGGTCGGCAGAAGTGGTGGGCGCATTATCGAATCCTCAAGTACGGTGACTGCACGAACGCCTGGTCGATCCCGTCGAGCACGCGATCGATCGTGGACGCGCCGTTCACGATGCCGTCGATCGCGGCGGCCCAGAGAAGCGGGATCTGCTTGTTCGGATCCGTGACACGCGTCGCGTGCAAGTCGAGCATGACCGTGACGAGCGTGCCCGCAGGGAACGCATATGGCACGGCGCCGGCAGGCAGACCCCACGCCCAGGAGCCGTCGACGCTCGGACCCCAGTACGGCAGATACCCCCACGAATCGAACCAGCCGAAGTAGGCCACGCCGGTCTCGATGCGGGTCGTTGCCGCGTTGAGCACGATGACGTCGGGCGCCGCCCCGACGCCGCTGACCTCGTGCCAGCCCAGCGCAAGGAGGTGCTGGCGTACGCGGTCGACGACCTGCTGATCGTTGGCATGATCGAAGTTGAACGTCGAACCCTCGGCTTCGATCACCGTGTCGGGCATGGCGAACGTGCGTGCCGTGTTCAGGCTCGGATTGGCGCTATCGACGAGGGTGATCACCGACCCGAACGGCGCATCTCCCGGGTTGGTCACGTCACAGCCGGCGGTGACGATGACGGCCATCGCCGCTACGCCACACAGGCGCCGACGAAATTGGGGTAGCATCGAATTGACCTCGCGTGCAGCGATGACGGAGGATCTCGCCGCGGCCGCCTCGGGAGCGAGTGGACGTTGGACGCACCGCGCGGGCTTGACCCAAAGCCCAATGTCGCCGTCATCGCGCGCGCGATGATCGTGTGCGAGTTCGCCGCCGCCGATGCCGCGGGCGGTCAACCATCAGGTCAGGAGAAAGGTCGATGCACCCACACCCAAGGACGGCCGCCGCGCTCGCCGCATTGCTCGCGATCGCGCTGGCTGGCTGCAAAGTCCGGAGCAGCACCAGCGACCGGACGGAAAAATCCGCGCCAGGCGAGATCAGTAGTGCTCCGAGCGACACGAATCCGATTTCGGCGCTGCGCTCGATGGGGAGCTACCTGCGAGGGCTCAAGGCCTTCCAGCTCGACGTCAACGGCACGAAGGATGAACCGCTCGCCGACGGGGAGAATCTCCAGTTCGCCGGCACGGTGCACTATGTCGTCCGCACTCCGGACGCCATGCGCGTCGAAGTCCGGACAGACCGCAAGTACCGCGATTTCGTCTACGACGGCAAGACGCTCACGATCTTCGCGCCGCGCACGGGCTATTACGCCACGGTGGCGGCGCCGCCCACCATCCGCGAACTGCTCGACACCGCGGCGGCTCGCTTCGATCTCGAGTTCCCGGTCGCGGACGTGTTCCTGTGGGGTACCGAGCGCGCCGATCTCGATTCGATCAAGGCGTCGGCGTACGTCGGTCCGGCCAACATTGGCGGACGCGACTGCGATCAGTTCACCTACCGTCAGACCGGCGTCGACTGGCAGCTGTGGATCGAGCGTGGGTCGCGGCCGCTGCCATGCAAGCTGGTGATCACGACGACGTCATTGCCGTCGCGGCCCGAATACAGCGCGGTGTTGACCTGGGATCTGAGCCCGACGCTTCGCACGTCGACCTTCGCGTTCACGCCGCCGAAGGATGCGCATCCGATCAAGCTTCACGATTTCATGGACACCACCGCCGTCGGCGCGAAGTGACGCGAGGAGAATGAAATGTTTCGACTGCATTCGATCAGCAGCATTACTCGCGTCGCGTCATGCGCCGCGTTGTGCCTCATCGTCCTGAGCGGCGTTGCCGAGGCGCAGCGCCGCGGCGGTGGCTCGCGCGGCGGCGGCATGCGCGGCGGTGGCTCGCGCGGCGGCATGAGCCGTGGCGGTGGGATGAGCCGCGGCGGCGGAGGGCGTCCGAGTGCCCGCACGTCGGTGAACCCGAGCATCAGTCGCCCGAGTAGCGGCGGCGCTCGCCCATCCGTGAGCTCTCCGAGCATCAGTCGGCCCTCGGCTCCAATGGCCAGTCGGCCGTCACAGCTTCCGTCGACCTCGGGCGGCCGAACGGGAACCGCGGCCGGAAGCATCGCTGGACGCGGAAACGTCGGAACCGGAAACCGGGGCGGGAACGTCACCGGCGGCGGAAACCGGGGCAACATCAGTGGCGGTAACCGCGGCAACAACATCAACACCGGCGATCGCAACAACATCAACATCGATCGCGATGGAATCGGCAACATCAACGCCGACGTCGATTGGGGCTGGCATCCTGGGTACGGCTACGGCTGGGGGTACGGCGCGGCCGCGGCCGCTGGCGCCGTCGTCGGCGCGGCCGTGACGAGCGCTGCCATCGGCTCGGCGGTGTATGCGCTGCCGCCGTCGTGCGTGTCGTCGCTGTACGGCGGCCTGACCTACTACAACTGCAACGACGTGTGGTACCAGGCGCAGTTCCAGGGCGACAACGTCACGTACATCGTGGTCGAGAAGCCATGACCGTTTCACGACGCTGAGAGCGTGGCGGCGGCGGGAGCCGTCATGATCGACGACGTCGCGAGTGCACACGTCATTGCGCTCGCGACGTCGTGCGTTGGCGAATCGATTGGACCGCGCGCCGCGGCAGCCGGAGCAGGCGCAGTGACGTTCGCGTATGGGTTGTGAGGATCGAGGGGCGTGGCGCGCGACTGATCTCGACGATCAACCGACGTTATGCGCGCTTGATCCTGAGCGTGAAGACGGCACCGCGTCCAACTTCACTCCGCACGCCGAGCGTGGCGCCCATGCGAACGGCTAGCTCCCGTGCAATCGTCAGCCCGAGGCCGGAGCCGCGCACTTCCGGCCCACCGGCGAGTTGCACGAAGGGCTCGAAAACCGTCTCGAGCTTCGCGGGATCGATTCCAGGCCCGTCGTCCGCCACGTCGATCCGGACCTCGTCGCGATCGAGCATGGCGCCAAGACGAACGGTTCCGTTCGCCGGCAGAATGCGAACTGCATTGCCGAGCAGGTTGATGAAGATCTGTTCCAGCTTCGTGGCGTCGGCCATCACCTTGAGGCCGGCCGGAATGGGGTCGATCACGAGGCGTACGTCGCGGCGCTGGGCGAGCGGCGCGATGATCGTTTCCACTTCTCGCGCCAGCTCGTTCAGCGCCACGGGCCTGAGCTCGTATTCGACCCGGCCCGCTTCGATGCGGGCGAACGCGATGAGATCGTCGATGATCGTGAGCAGCAGCTTCTCGCTGACTTCGATCCGCTCCAGCATCCGCTCTTGCTCGTGCGATGGCTTCTCCGGAACGCCAAGTCGAAGCAGCTCGACGTACCCCGTGATCGACTGGAGCGGCGTCCGCAGCTCGTGGCTCGACTGGGCGAGCAACTGGACGCGCGATGCGGCCGCGGCTTCCGCGTGCTCGCGCCGCTGGTCGGCCTGCTCGCGCAATCGCCCGACGTCGAGCGCCATCGCCACGAGCTTGGCACATCGCTCGACCATGCGCGCTTCGCGCCACGTCGGTCGGCGACGCCCGCGCTGGACGAGTGCGAGCGCGCCGAGCGTATGGCCGTCGTGCTGCAGCGGAAACAACTCGATGTGTCCGGCGCCAAGCGTATGCGCGAAATTGGCGATCTCGTTTGGCCGGCGGCGGCGTCCGGCCGGCGCGACCGCGTGGCGTCCTATCTCCAGCGCCGCCAGTGGCCCATCATGCGTGTGCAGCCGGCCGAATGCCACGCACTGCTCCTCGGACAGGCCTTCGTACACGGCGGGTCTCAGTTCGCCAGAGCTTTCGTCCAGCAACATGAGCATACCCGTACGCGTGTGTTCCAGCGTCAGCGCGAGCTCCAAAGCGGGTTTCAGCTCGTCTGGTGAGACGCCCCACCCGTTCCCATTCCCCGTTGCCATCGAGCGCTCCAGCTTTGTTCAGCAAATCCTACCCTCCCATCATGCCGTCGCCGAATTGTCCGATGGTCGCACCGGTGGGGGCCGACCCTCCGTGCGGAAGCGCAATGCGATCGGCGACGCGATCACGCATCCGCGCGATCATGTCGACCGTGCGGGGGCGTGTGACGTCCAGGCCGTCGAAACGAACGAACGGTCGCTTGGCATCGCTGAGCAGCCGATCGACGACACGCACCAGCTCGGCCAACGAATCGCTGTGAAGCTTCTGCCGAACGCGGGCGCGATGCACCTTCACGGTTTTTTCGCTGGTGTGAATGAGGGCCGCCACCTGCTTGTTGAGCAGGCCGAGCGTGACGAGCGCGCACACTTCCGCCTCGCGCGGCGTGAGTCGGCTCACGTCCCGCCACAGGCGCACCAGCTCGCGCTGCGACTCACGCGTGGCGTCGTACGTCCCGAGAGCACGCTCGACCGTAGCGATGAGCGTGTCGGAATCGAACGGTTTGGCCAGCAAGTCCGCGGCGCCGAGCTTCATCGCCTGCACTACGGCTGGGATGTCGCCGGTCGCCGTCATGAACACTGCTGGCACCGCCACCCCGAGCTCGCGCGACGCCTGCTGCATGGCCAGCCCGTCCATCTCGGGCATCCGGATGTCGACGAGGACGCACGAATGATCCATCGTCTGACACTCGAGCAGGTAGTCGGCCGCGCGGAAGAACACGCGGACGCGGTATCCATGCGCGGTCAGCACCCGCGCCAGCGAATGACACAGTGCTTCGTCGTCGTCGACGATTGCGATCAACCTGCGGGGAATCGGCACGAATGCTCCAAAAGCGAGCGGCCCGATCGAGCGGCCGGTGAGGCGGGACGCGGACGTTGGTCAGTGCGCATGATTGAATTGGAATGCTGCCGCAGAGCGAGCCGGCAGGAGTTCACCGGTCGTGCCCACACGTCACGCGCGACGGCAGTGGCGGTGGCTACGCGACGTGCGATCGACCGCACGCGCGTCGTTCGTGGCGCGGCGTCGACGAGTTCCCGAACGACGGCTGGCACGCCCCGCGTGCGGCCGCGAAGTGGTTCCAGGAATGCGATCGGTGGAGTGGGTCCGATGAGCATCTCGACAACCGCAAGCTCGATGCGGTGCAATCCGGTGCGCACTGGCTGGTCGCGTCTGCGCACATCGGACGAGGGCATAAGTAGTGCCGAATACGCTTGTCGGCGCAAGGCCATCGCGGGGTGTCGGTGACGTCGGTGACATCCGTGCGCGATTGGATATCCAATCCGCATCGGGTCCGAGCTCGTGCTCGTGCGTCGCTTTGAAGTGTTCTCAACATGTGTTAAGACAATGTTAACAACTTCTGCCTTTGTATACCGTTCGCGACGACGCTGGCACACCGAGCATCGGCGCCTGCCTCGCCCGGATCAGCGGATATTGACAACCGTTGCATCCGCGGAAAATTGGACCTTCGGCCAGCAACCGCGGGCCTTGGTCCAATCGACGATGTGCTCGGCCACTCACAGATTCGCGATCCGCCGGCTATTGATGGCGGACGGTCCGGAGC
>DATJIZ010000356.1:0-2113 GCA_035492735.1 Gemmatimonadaceae bacterium
CCATTCGGCAATGCATTCCGCCATGCGCCGTCTCGAGCTCCCGTTCCGCACGCTGTTCAGAACTCCGTTCGTGACGATCGTCGCCATTCTGTCGCTCGCGCTCGGGATCGGCGCGAACGCCGGGATCTACTCGCTGTTCGACGAGGTTCTGCTTGCACCGCTGCCGGTTTCGCACCCCGACCGGCTGGTCAACTTCGCCAGCACGGGGCCGCAAGTGATGTATTACAACTGCGGCACGGCCGGGGACTGCGACGGGGCTTTCGACTACCCGATGTTCCGCGACCTCGAACGGGGGGCGGCGAAGACGGCATTCAGCGGGATCGCCGGCCACATGCCGTTCGGCGTCAGCCTCACCATGCCCGGGCAGACGCCGATCAGCGGCGATGGCGTCCTGGTGTCGGGATCGTACTTCCCGGTGCTCGGCCTTCAGCCGGCGCTCGGGCGGCTGCTCGCCCCGGCCGACGATCAGACCACCGGCGAACAATACGGCAATACCGTGGCGGTGCTGAGCTACGCCTTCTGGGAGAACACGCTCGGCGCGAGCCCGTCGGTGCTCGGCAAACCGATCACGGTCAACGGCCGGCCACTGACGATCATTGGTGTCGCACCGCACGGGTTCAGCGGCACGACCCTGGGCGCGCGCCCGGACGTGTTCGTCCCGATCAGCATGACCGGCGCCATGATCGACGGATGGAAGGGCGTCGAATCCGGTCGCGAGGAGCATTTCGTCTACATCTTCGGCCGGCTCGCGCCGGGCGCCACGATCGAGCACGCGGCCGCGTCGATCAACCCGACCTATCACGCGATCATCAACGACGTCGAGGCGCCACTGCTCAAGGACGTTGGCCCCCAGACTGCGGCACGATTCCGGGCCGAGGCCCTCGAGCTGAGCGACGGGCGCAAGGGCCAGAGCGCGACGACCGCGAAGTCGCGGACGCCGCTCACGCTCCTCTTCGCCGTCACCGGCATCGTGCTGCTCATCGCCTGCGCCAACATCGCGAATCTGCTCCTGGCGCGCGCCGCGAATCGCACCGCGGAGATGGCGGTGCGGCTCTCGCTGGGCGCCACGCGTCGGCAGCTCATCACGCAGGTCCTCACCGAGTCGATGCTGCTCGCCGTGCTCGGCGGGATCGTGAGCTTGGGTCTCGCGTACTGGACCCTGGCCGGCATCAGCGCCCTCCTGTCGAACCAGGCCGCCCGCGCCTACGAATTTCACATGAGCACGCCGGTGTTCGTGTTCACCGCGGTGGTGTCGCTGGCGACTGGGGTCGTCTTCGGGCTCGCCCCTGCGCTCTCGAGCACACGGCCCGACCTAGTGACGGCGCTG
This sequence comes from Gemmatimonadaceae bacterium, assembly GCA_035492735.1. Taxonomy (GTDB): domain Bacteria; phylum Gemmatimonadota; class Gemmatimonadetes; order Gemmatimonadales; family Gemmatimonadaceae; genus JAQBQB01. The sequence goes on from DATJIZ010000356.1 coordinate 1,328, forward strand.
CGCAACAACTCCGGGAAGCTCGCCGGCGATCGCGGCGCGGAACGGTTCCGCGCGTCGCTCGTGACCGTCCAGATCGCGCTCTCGATGGCGCTGCTGATCGCCGCGGGGCTCTTCATCGAGAGCCTCCGGAACATCAGCCGCGTCGATCTGGGCATCGACATCAACAGCGTCGTGCAGTTCAGCGCCTCCCCCGGTCGCAGCGGGTACGACAGCACTCGCACCATGGCGCTGTACGACCGCGTCGAGCAGACGCTCGCGGCGCTTCCCGGCGTGCGCGGGGTCACATCGTCCACGGTTCCGCTGCTCGGCGGCAGCAACCGGAGCCGGGGCGTTTCGGTCGAGGGATTCAGGAGGGTGCCTGACGCCGACGACGGGTCGCGCTACAGCGACGTGGGGTCGAACTATTTCCACGTGCTCGGCGTGCCACTCCTCGCGGGACGCGACTTCACCGCGGCCGACAAGATGGGCGCCACGCGGGTCGCGATCGTGAACGAGGCGTTCGCGAAGAAGTTCAATCTCGGGCGCAACGCCGTGGGTAAGCACATGTCGGTGTACAACGACTCGCTGAACATCGAGATCGTGGGGTTGGCCAAGGATGCGAAGTACTCGCAGGTGAAGGACAAGATTCCTCCTGTCTACTTCCTTCCGTTGCAGCAGGCGGAGCTCCAGGGCGAGAACACGTTCTACGTGCGAACGGCGCTGCCCACGGACCAGAGCATTCGCGCCATCCGGTCGGCGATGAAGGCGATCGACCCGAATCTGCCGCTCGAAGCGCTCGAGCCGCTG
>DATJIZ010000357.1:0-2764 GCA_035492735.1 Gemmatimonadaceae bacterium
CTCAAGACCCTCTCGCTCACCCCGATGCACGGCTGGGGACTCACCCACCGGATCGAGCAGCTCTCGCAGAGTGCGTTGCAAGTCGGCCAAGGCTCCATCTACCCGGCCCTCGTTCGGCTCGAGCAGCGCGGCTGGATCGACACGGAGTGGCGCGTCACCGAGAACAGCCGCCGGGCCAAGTACTACCGGCTCACCGCCGCCGGTCGGCGCGCGCTGGGACAGGAGCTCGCGTCCTGGAACCGCTTCGTGAGCGCCGTCGGCCTCGTCCTCGCCGCGCAGCGCTGAGTCGATGCTGCCCCAGCTTCGCCGGGCGCTTGCACGTGTGCGGGAGTTGTTCCGCCGTCGGTCACGGCTCGCCGCCGAGCAGAGCGAGGAGTTCTCCTTCCATATAGAAATGGAAACGGCGGAGAACGTCCGGCGTGGCATGACCGGGGCCGAGGCCCGGCGCGCCGCCCTGCTTCGCTTCGGCGGTGCGCAACGGTTTCTCGAGGCAACGGATGACGCGCGCGGCGTCGTGGCGCTCGATAACCTTGCCCGCGACACCCGCTTCGCCTTTCGACGCCTCCGGCGCGCGCCCGGCTTCTCGGCAGGCGTCGTCGCGACGCTCGGCATCGGAATCGGAGCCGCGGTCGGAATCGGCACGATCGTCTACGACGTCCTCCTGCGCGACCTCCCATACCCCAAGTCCGACCAGCTCGCGCGTGTGGGCTTCGTGGCCGACGGTATCTCGACGGCGGGCGACCTGCTGTCGCCCGCCACCTATTTCCATTTCGCGAAAAGCGCCCGTTCGTTTGATGAGCTCGGCGCGTATTACACGAGCGACGATTTCACCGTCACGGACGGCGACGCACCGGAGCGCGTCAGCGTCGCCATGCTCACGCCGAACCTGTTCAGCCTCCTCGGCGTGCACCCGCTCCTCGGCCAGCTGTTCGAGACTCGCGACACCTCCTGGACCGATGGCAGTGGTCGCATCCCGATCCTCATCGCCGAGAACTTCTGGCGGCGGCGCTACGGCGGGGACTCGTCGATCATCGGCCGCCGCATCGACATCAATCGCGGCGAGCGCATCGTCGTCGGCGTCCTTCCCCGTTCGTTCGCCTTTCCAGCGTCGTCGGTGGACATCTACTATCCCGCGACGGTGCCGGTCATGCATCCACAGCTCGCGTTGGGCTACTACACGGTCATCGGCCGCCTGCGTGACGGGGTGACCGCGACGAGCGCAGCGCGCGAGTTGAATCGACTGCTGCCGCGGATTTCGGAGCGCTTCTCGGCGATTACACCGGACGTGCTCCAGCGCAGTCGGGCGCGCATTTCGGTGACGCCGCTCCACGCCGCGATCGTGGCGCCGGTGCGCGCGCAGCTCGTTCTCCTCGGCATCCTCGTCGCGATCGTGCTCCTGATCGCGTCGACCAACGTTGCCAACCTGTTTCTGCTCCGAGCCGAGCGCGCCAGTCAGGAGATCGCCATCGCGCTCTCGCTCGGCGCAACCCGCATTGCGCTTGCCCAGCGCTTCGTCATGGAGGGCGTCGTGCTCGGGCTTGCATCGACGATCATCGCGCTACCGGTGGCGGCGCTCGCTTTGACAACGAAGTTCGGCTTTACGGAGCGCGAGATTCCACGGCTTCACGAGGTCTCGTTCACGTCGCAGACGCTCGCACTCCTGCTGGCCTGCGCGGGACTGATCGGCGCGCTCGTCGGGCTCATCGCGCTCACGCGCGCGGACTCGACCGGCGTATACGACCGTCTCCGCTCGTCGCGATCGACATCGACCGGCGGTTGGCGGCGCGTACAGAGTGGACTCGTCGCAATCCAGGTGGCGATCACGCTCATGCTGCTCGTCGCCGGTGCCCTGCTCGGCCGCAGCTTCTCGAATCTGCGGAACGCCAGGATCGGATTCGATCCCGAGCACGCACTGACGTTTCAGGTATCGTTACCGTGGAATGGCTACACGTCCTACGCCGAGCAGGCGGCGTTCCATGCGAAACTGACGGACCGACTGGCTGCGCTTCCCGGTGTCACATCGGTCGGTGTCGCGCTGTACCTACCGCTGGCGAGTCGCGGCGCACCGGTACTCGAAGCGCAGTTGCAAGCCGGCAATGGCGACGGCCGTCCGATGGTGGCGGCGGCAGGTAACATGGCGAGCGCCGACTACTTCCACACGATGGGGATTCCGCTTCGCGCCGGACGGAGCTTCCACTCGGGCGACCTGCGCGGCGCACCGGCGGTGGTGGTGAGCGAAGGTGTCGCACGAAGCCTGTTCGGGAACACGACCGCGGTCGGCCGCCGCATTGCGGGAAGAGTGTACGCGGGCGCGCGATTGACGGCGTTCACGATCGTCGGCGTCGTAGGCGACGTGCCGTGGGGACGCATCGAGGACGGCGACGTCCCGATGGTCTATTTCCCCCTCCTGCGCGACGGCGACGGGCTCCCGCCCGACAGCAATCCCGTGCGGCACCGACCGACCGAGGTCCAGTACGTGATGCGTGGAACGCGGTTGCCCACCGCGGCGACGATTCAGAACATCGTCAAGGAGCTCGACCACCGCGTTCCGGCGGCGAACGTTCGCAGCGTGACCTCGCTGGTCGACGACGCCACCGCGCGTGTCCGGCTAACGATGCTGCTCATCGCGGTCGCCGGCGGGTCCGCGCTCCTGCTTGCCGTGATCGGCGTGTACAGTGTGGTCAGCTATGCGGCGAGCGGGCGGCTGCGAGAGTTCGGCATTCGGCTGGCCCTCGGTGCCGCGCCGGCGCAGCTCGGCGCCATG
>DATJIZ010000358.1:0-6605 GCA_035492735.1 Gemmatimonadaceae bacterium
GCAGAGGGAGACCCGAGCCGCGCTCGAGATTGTCGCGCCAAATCTGGCGGTAACGACTTGGGACACGGATTTGAACGGGTGGAACCGATCTCACGGATCGCTCGGAGGGGCGCGACGACATCTCACGCAACGAGCCCGGACGAACCCTTCTTTGGGATTGCCGCTCGGGACGCCACTTGAAGCGCGCCCGAGCGGCAGTCCCAACAAGAATTCCGGGCTCCTCGCGCGCGGAGCTGTCGCGGCTCCACGAACGATCCGTGGGATCGGTTCCATCCGTATGATCCGTATCCCCAGCCGTTACGACCCGACGCGGCGCGACAATCTCGAGCGCCCCACGGAGCTCCTCTGCGGCCTCCGCGCCCTCCGCGCCTCTGCGTTGCGCCGTTCAAATCCGGGCTCGTGGCGCAACAGCGCCGGCTCACTCGCCTCGCGGCGTCCCGCCGAGCAACTCGTACGGATCGATCGGCTCGCCGTTCCAGTACTTGCCGTCGGCCGGCCAGCGCATCACCTGAAAATGCAGGTGCGGCGTGTCCTTGGGAGCGTTGCCGGTCGTCCCGACGTAGCCGAGCGTGTCGCCCTTGACGATCTCGCGACCGGGCGACATCGCGTCGTTGTAGCGATCCATGTGCGCGTAGTAGTACACGATCCGGTTCTGCGGATCGACCGTGTACATCGTGATCCCGCCGAGTGCGTTGGTCGACATGCGAAGAATGCGACCATCGTCAGCCGAGACAATCGGTGTGCCGCGTGGAGCGAGGATGTCGATTGCCCGATGGACGCGTTCGCCGCCGTCGCGCGGATCGTTGAAGGTGTCATAGACCTTCGACATGTCGGCGCCGGCGACGGGTACGAGGAGCTGCCGCGTGCGAAGGTAGTCGATGTCCGCTGCGGCCGACGGGCTCACGCTGGCTGATGCGATCGCGACGCTGGTCCCCGGCGGTGCGGACGCGTGCGCCGCGGCGGGCCGGCTCGGCGAGGCCGCCGTCTCGCCGCCCAATGGTTCAGGATAGTAGAGCACCGGGCGTGCACACGCGGCGGTCACGAGCGACGCGCACGCGGCGACGAGACGGATGGAACGCACGGGGTACCGCATCACCGTTCTGACGACTCGACGTTTCGAAGGTTGCGGCGGTGGATGGACGATGGCCGGCGGAGACACGTCAATGCGTGATCGTCAACAGTCGCCGATCGAGCCCCAATGCCGCGACGATCGCCGCGAATCGACGGTCGCCACGAATCGGATCGAAGAAGTTCTCCGACATCGATTCGCTCGAGAAGAACGGATCGTGATCGGCCACGGCTCGCTCGAGCAGCGAGAGTGCGCGCGGCCCCTCGCCCAGGCCGATGTACACACGCGCCGCCGCGGGCGCGGCGCCGTTCGTCTGGCCAATGGCCGCCTCGAGTCCACGGAGGATCTCGCGCGCCGCGTCGGGCCTGCCCGCCCTGGCGTACGCGTACCCCAGGAGACCGAGCGTGTGCATCGAGTTGGGGAACAGCGCCGACGTCGCTTCGAGCTCGCGCACCGCCTCGGGGTACCGCCCGCCCTCGAGATACACGCCGCCGAGCATGAACCGCGTCGCGACGAGGGTCGAATCGAGCTCCACGGCGCGTCGAGCCGCTGTCACCGCTGCGTCGACCGCGCCTCCCGCGGCGAGCGACAGAGCGTACGAGCCGAACGCCACCGGCGACAACGGATCGAGCTCGGTCGCGCGCTTGAGCTGCGCCTGCGCCTCGGCGATGCGGCCGTTGATCAGGAGCAGCTCGCCGTACCATTGGTGGGTGGTCAAGTCGTTCGGCTCGAGCAGCAGCGCGTGGCGGTAGTCGCGCTCCGCCTCCGCCCAGCGCCAGTTGGCTTCCAGCAATGCCGCGCGCGCCGCGTACGCCTCGGGAAGCGCGCTGTCGAGCGCGACCGCCCGATTGACCGCGGCGAGCGCGCGCGGCATCAGCGTGTCGACGCGAACGTTCGAGTACAGCGGGAGCATCGCGTACACGTTGGCGATGCCGGCGTAGGCGCGGGCAAACATCGAGTCCTTTTGCACGGCCTGCTCGTAATACTCGAGAGCGCGTTTCAGGCTCGCCTCACCCCGCTTGTCGAAGAAATACCGCCCGCGAAGATAGAGATCGTAGGCCGCGACATCCGCCGTGCCGTGCTCGGTCGACGATGCCGCGGCGCTCGGTGCGATTGGTTCGCTCGACAGCTCGGGCGAGATCGCCGAGACGATGGCAGCCGATATCTCGTCCTGCACCGCGAACACGTCCTTGACCTCGCGCTCGAACATGTCCGACCACACCGTGAAGCCGTCCGCGGTGTTGACGAGTCGCGCCGTGACGCGCAGGCGGCCGCCGTCGCGCTGAACCGTGCCGACGAGGACCATGTTGGCGCCGAGCGCTTTGCCAAGCTCCGTGGGAGTCGAGGCGCGATCGCTCGCGGCGCTCTCCGTGCCCGCCGCGACCCGCAATCCGGGAATGCGACTCAGCGCGTTCGTCACTTCCGCCGTCATGCCCGCGGCGAAGTAGGCGTCGCTGGTATCGCGGCTGATGTTCACGAGCGGCATCACGGCGATCGATTTCACCGAGGAGCTCGTCGTCGACACGACCGTTTGCGAGGTGTTCGCCGCGCTGTTGGCGCGGCGATTGGAGTACCAGGCGCTGCCCGCCGCCACCGACGCGAGTATCCCCGCGCCGGCCAGCGCCCAGATCACGCGTCGCGGACGCGCTGGGCGATCGAGCTGCGGCGCCGGGAAAGTGCCGCTCACCACCGCTGGATCCTCGAGCGCGCGCGCGACGTCGGCCGCGGCGCGCGGCCGGTTGGCGGGCTCCTTCTCGAGCAGGCGCATGATGAGCGAGGCAAGCGCCTCCGGCACGTCATAGCGGCGCGTGGCGATCGGCGCCGGCTTTTCGGTGAGTTGCGCGGCCAAGAGCTGTTGCGGCGCGCGACCGTGAAACGGCGGCGTGCCCACCAGCATCTCGTAGCCGACGATGCCGAGCGCGTAGAGATCCGCCCGATGGTCCGTCGCCGGATCGCCCGCCGCCTGTTCCGGCGCCATGTACGCCGGCGTGCCGATCGACGTGCCGACGAGGGTGATCGTGCCCGGTGGTGCATTGCCCGTCGTGCTACGCTCGCGCGATGCTGAAATCGCCTTCGCCACGCCAAAATCGGTGACCGTGGCCGATCCCGAGGAAAGCAGAATGTTGTCGGGCTTGATGTCGCGATGGATGACACCGCGGCCGTGCGCGTAGACCAGCGCGCGCGCGACGTCCTTCATGACGTTCACTGCTTCGCGAACGGAGAGCGGTCCGCGCGCCAGCCGCGTGCGCAGTGACTCGCCCTCGACGAACGGCATGATGAAGTAAGGCAGCCGCACGCCCGCATCGAGATCGTCGGGTGCCGTTTCACCAGCGCTCAGGACCGGAACGATGTGCGGGTGCTGCAACGCCGCCGCCAGCATGATCTCGCGCTTGAACCGATCGACGGAGACCGTCGCCGCGAGCTCGTAGGGGAGCACCTTGACCACGACGAGCCGGCCGAGCGCGTTGTCGCGAGCGACGAACACGGTCGACATGCCGCCACCACCAAGCTCCCGCTCGAGGGTGAATGCGGCACCTAACGTACGCTGGAGCTCGTCTCGAAGTACGCTCACGTCGATCCCGATGACACGGCGGGACCAGGCAACTTAGCTCCCGCGCACTACTTGAGACACCGACCGTCGTCGGAAAGGTTGCGCTGTGACCAAGTTCTTACCGTTCGCGAACCACGTCTCTCCATGAGTGTCAACGCATGCCTGGTTTCGCCCGTTGCCGGGCCCCGTTACATTGCGCGCCATGACTACGTTCAACGACCGTCATGTTCCCGCCGAGACCAACGGCGGCTGGGGCTTTGCCAGTTTCGTCGTCGCGCTCGCGGTGCTCTGCATCGTGATCGCAACGTGGGTGCACAAGGAGACCTACAAGCACCCGACCGACGTGACCTGGCACGGCATCGGATCCAGCGGCAAGGCACCCTGAGGAGCCGGACGAAGCCGGGCGCCTGATCCGAATGGAGCTATGGCGGACCCAGGCGGTCCGCCATTTTTTTGTCTGCGTGACACACCCTTTCACGTACCGTCGGGCATCGTCGCTGGACGACGCCGCGCAACAGCTCGCCGAGCCGGGCGCGATGTCACTCGGCGGCGGGACCGATCTGCTCGTGAGCATCGCCGAGCACCTCGCCGCCCCTGACACACTCGTGGATTTGCGCGCGATCCCGCACAGCGCCGAGGTCACGCCGACCGAGCGCGGCGGAATGCGCATCGGAGCTTCGGCGCGCATCGACGATATCGCGCGACATCCGGTCGTGGTGGAACGCCACGCAGCCCTGGCGCAGGCCTGCGACGTGGTCGCGACGCCCGCGCTGCGCCACATGGGGACGATCGGCGGGAATCTCTGCCAGCGGCCGCGCTGCTGGTATTTCCGCCGCGGCATCTCGTGCCACAAGAATGGCGGGAGCGCCTGCCCGGCCGTCGACGGTGAGAATCAGTATCTGGCGATTCTCGACGGAGGCCCGTGCCACATCGTCCATCCGTCGGATCCCGCGGTCGCGCTCACCGCGCTCGGCGCCAACGTCGAGATTACGTCTCGGCGCGGCATTCGAAGCATCCCGATCGCCGATTTCTACCTTCTGCCGAGGGAGCGGATGGACCACGAGACGGTCCTCGAACCCGGCGAGTTCGTGAGCGCGATCGAGATCGGCGACGACGCGGCTGGCGGCCGGCAGTTCTATCGCAAGCTCATGCAGCGCGGCGCCTGGGACTTTGCGCTGGTGAGCATCGCCGCGGTCAAGCGGAGGGATGGAGAGGTTCGGCTCGTGCTCGGCGGCGTGGCGCCCCGGCCCTGGCGGGTGAGCTCGTCGGTCGAGGAAGACGTCGCGTCGGGTGGGCTGGACGACGACACGGTTGGGATATTGGCGGAGCGGGCGTTGTACGACGCTCGACCGCTGTCGGGGAACGGGTACAAGGTGGAGCTGGCGGCGTCGTTGCTGCGGGACGCGATGAGGGAGTTGGGGGGGTGAGGTGGTGGTAGAACGGTGGGGAGCGCCTTCGGCGCGGCGGGGAGCGCTGCGCGCGGTAGGGAGCGCCGTTGGCGCGGTTGACCGCGAGGGGCGCAGCCCCGATGCTCCCGACCGGCCAACCTACCCCGCTCCCCTAAACCCGACTAATTTTATCGGTTAGCTGAACCCGCCTGAAGCGTCGGCGGAAGCTGGCGTCGGCGCGCCGCGCGACCTGGTCCGCAACTGGTTCACTCGAAAAGAGTTGCGCCTCGCGGATCGGGAACGGCTTTCGCGCTCTCGATGGTGCCGATCGCCACACGGCCACAACCACAGCATCACGTGGAGCAGTCATGAGCAGCTCGATCGAATCACTCATCAACCGAGAGTACCCGCAGGGGTTCGTCACCGAGATCGAGGCGGATACGCTGCCGCCCGGCCTCAGCGAAGACGTCGTGCGCGCCATCTCGGCCAAGAAGAACGAGCCGTCGTTCCTGCTCGAGTGGCGGCTGAAGGCATATCGTCGTTGGCTCACGATGAAGGAGCCACACTGGCCGAACGTCACGTACGGTCCGATCGACTACCAGGGCGCGAGCTACTACTCGGCGCCGAAGACGAAGAAGCCTCTTGGCAGTCTCGACGAAGTCGATCCCGAACTGCTCGCGACGTACGAGAAGCTCGGCATTCCACTTCACGAGCAGAAGATGCTGGCCGGCGTCGCGGTGGACGCGATCTTCGACTCGGTGTCGGTCGGCACGACGATGCGCGACGAGCTGGCGAAGTACGGTATCATCTTCTGCTCGCTCGGCGAGGCGGTTCGCGAGCATCCGGATCTGGTCGAGAAGTACCTCGGCTCCGTCGTGCCGTACAGCGACAACTTCTTCGCCGCGCTGAACGGCGCCGTCTTCTCCGACGGCTCGTTCGTGTACGTGCCGAAAGGCGTGCGGTGCCCGATCGAGCTGTCGACCTATTTCCGCATCAACTCGGCCGACACCGGCCAGTTCGAGCGGACGCTGATCGTTGCCGACGAGGGCTCGTACGTGAGCTACCTCGAGGGCTGCACCGCGCCCAAGCGGAGCACGCACCAGCTTCACGCCGCCGTGGTCGAGATCGTGGCGCTGCGCAACGCCACGGTGAAGTACTCGACCGTGCAGAACTGGTACGCGGGCGACAAGGAAGGCAACGGCGGCATCTACAACTTCGTCACCAAGCGCGGCAAGGCGCTGAACAACGCGAAGATCACCTGGACGCAGGTGGAAACCGGATCGGCGATCACCTGGAAGTACCCGAGCGTGATCTTGAAGGGCGACGGCTCGGTCGGCGAGTTCTACTCGGTCGCGCTCACCAACAACCGCCAGCAGGCGGACACCGGGACGAAGATGATCCACGTCGGGCGGAACACGCGCTCGACGACGCCGAAATCAAATACTCGACCATCCAGAACTGGTATCCCGGCGACCACGAGGGGCGCGGCGGCATCTACAACTTCGTGACCAAGCGCGGCAAATGCGAGGCGCGCGCGAAGATCTCCTGGACGCAGGTGGAGACCGGCTCGGCGATCACCTGGAAGTATCCGAGCTGC
>DATJIZ010000359.1:0-7043 GCA_035492735.1 Gemmatimonadaceae bacterium
GCGTCGGGCGCACGCCCGCGGGAATCGTCGACTTGTACGCGGCTTCCGCGGCGCGTACCAGTCCGGCATCGCGAACGGCGCGGCCGTTCACGGACACGAAAACGCGGCGAGTAGTCGTTCCGACGTCGGCCGGTCGCTCGACCAGTCCGGCGACGTGGGTCGTCCCGCTCACGTCATCCACATCGAGCAGACGACTGGCGAAGCTCGCGCCGTAGACCGCGGCGAGGCGCTCGCGGAGCGAGCTGGTGGCCGGCAGCACGAGCGCCGATTTGCCGTCGTGCGTCAGCGAGACGCGCACATCGCGCCGGGTCAGCGCCATGGAGCCGATGACGTCGACGATCGCGCGCCACTCCGCGCGAGCGCCGCGCAGGAATTTCAGCCGCGCCGGCGCGTTGTAGAACAGCCGGGCAACGCGTACGGTCGTGCCGCGGCGACGCGCGACGGCGGCGTTTTCGATGACGGCACCGCCGGCCGCGCGCACGTACGTGCCCGCGCCATCGTGCGGGGCGGTCTCGAGCTCGAGCTGCGCGACCGAGCAGATCGCGGCGAGCGCCTCACCACGAAAACCGAAGCTCCGCACGCCGACGAGGTCCTGGGCGAGCCGGATCTTGGACGTGGCATGGCGCTCGAGCGACAGCAAGGCGTCGTCGGGCAACATCCCGCAGCCATCGTCGCTGACCCGGATGAGCTGCCGACCACCGTCCTCCACGGCGACATCGATCGCGGTCGCGCCGGCGTCCAGCGCGTTCTCGACCAACTCCTTCACCACGGACGACGGACGCTCGACGACCTCGCCGGCGGCGATCTGGTCGGCGACCTCGCTGGGAAGGACGGCGATGCGCGGGAGAGAAGCGACGGACACCGCGCAAAGCTACCCGGCACGCGCGAGTCCGGTCAATCGGCGTAAGGCGCGCGTGGGCGCCCGCCGCCGCCGTCAATCACCGGCGATCTGCCCTGCGTCGCGCGCATCCAGCGAGATGAGGGCCGCGCTCTCGATCCAGCCTTCGCGGCCGTCGTCCAGGCGGACACGCGTCCACGCGCCCTGCCGGCCGGTTGCGCGAACCACTTCGCCGACGATCGCCGTCGCACCACGGTCGCCGCCGATCTCCGGATCCGTGCTCAGCGACGTCGTGCGTCGCATGACAGCCAGATCGCGACCGGACAAGCGCTCGGACATGGCGAACCCGCTCACGACGAGGAGCGCGGCAACAGCCGCCATCGCCGTCACGCGACCGCCGCGAACGCGGCGTCGGCTCAGCAGCCGGAGCATCGCGATCGCCCACGCAGCGTACCAGAGCAACGCGGCGAAGTCGAACACCCACGACGCCGGGATCGGCGGCACCCAGCCGCTCGCGTTCCAGGGCAGCGAGTGCACGAGCTCGACGCGTTCACGCATGTCGCCGGCGAGGGGTTCGAGCCGAAGCGCGCGCTGCCAGGCCGCGACGCTGCGCGCGGTGTCGGCCGCGGCCCACGCTGCCGTGCCCAGATTCGCCCATGCGTCCGGCGAGCGGGACTCGGCCACCGCGGCAGCGATGAACGACTCGCGTGCCGCCACGAAATTGTGCGCCTGATACGCGACGACGCCTTTGTCGAACGCGCGGCGCGCGTCGGCGGCAGTGATCGCGTGCGCCGTCGCTACCGCGAACAGAACGAGCGACAACAGCCCGGTCGCGCCGCGTACGAGCTGAGCGCGCGTGAGCGACTCGTCGTCGATCTGCCGGAACAGTCGCGTCGCGCGCTCGGCTGCGTCCGGCGGCAGCTCGCCATTCCGGGAGAACGCGGCTTCGTCGAGCTCGCGCAGGAACCGCTCGGCATCCAGCGCCACGTCGCTCGAGACGCCGCGACGACGCAGCGCGCGCGCGAGGCCGCCGGCGCGCGTGAAGCTTTCCGGGTTGAGGCCAACGCGTTCGGCGAGCGCGCCGGTGAATGCCCGGCGGACCTGGCTCGCGTCCCGTGCGCGCAGCGCGTCCTTGACGACGCTGCCGAGTCGCACCGGTCGAGGCGCGGCCTGTCGCGGCGTGGTGCGTCGCCGTTCGCGCCCGCGGAGCGTCAGCGCCGGCAACGGGGCGAGCGCAAGCAACGCCCAGAACGCCGGGTGCTCGTGGAGCGGAGCATGGATGGCCCCGCGGTCGCGCGTCCGGAGTGGCAGCAGCGTCTCGGTGCGCGCGGTGTCCGCCGACGCGAGCGTGCCCGGCTCGATCCGGACGCGCGCCGGCGGCGTGGCGGCCACTTCATAACGCCCTGCATCCGGGTCGAAATAGCCGTAGCGGATCGGCGGAAGATCGAGCTCGCCGGCGATTTTCGGCGTGAGGACCCAATCGAACTCCTTCGATCCGCCGATTCGCCGCGCGGTCGTGTCGACGTCCACGCGCTCGTCGCCTTTGACGAGCGACGCCCACGGCACACCGATGCTTGGCCGGGGGAAGAGCTTGACGTTCCCGGTTCCCGAAACCTTCACGGTGAGCAGCATCGGATCGCCGACTCGCGATACGCTGGTGTCGAGCTTGGCCGACACGCGCATGCGGCCCACGGCGCCGCCAAATTCGGGCGGTCGGCCGGCCAGCGGAGGCTCGACCGCAACGATGATCGTGCTGTCGGTCTGCAGCTCGTGCGTCTCCTCGCGGCTGAAAAAGCTCGACGATAGCGGCAGCGAATACACGAGCTGCGCCGGCGGAATCGCGAACCGGCCGGGCATCAGGGGGAACAGGGCGCGCTGGTACACGAGCGCGTCGTAGCAATTCGATCCGCCTTCGTGGCGCGGCGGAGTGCTTCGCGACGGCAAGTCGTAGGCGAGCATCGACTGCATGTCGGGCGGGAAGAACGTCGGATTCCGCCGCAGCCGGTCGCGGACGACCGAGTTCACGAAGACCGCCACCTCGTAGTTGGCCTGCTGCCCCACGAACACCGTCTCCGGCAACGCCGGCGCGTGCACCTTCACGTCGAAGCCCGTGTCGACGCGGGCCCGCGCGACGACTGTCGGCACGTTGGACCGGGAGTTCATGGGACGCACGGCGATCTGGATGAGGCGCGAGCGCGCGACCTGCGACCCGAGGCGGGCCTCGAACGGCGCGATCGAGTACGTGCCGAGATGGTCCGTGGTGATCACGTACTGGTACTCGGCCGTCACTGTGCCCTGCCCGCGCGCATCGTACGTGACGTGCGGCGTCGGCGACGATCGAAGGATGTCGAATGGCGAGAACGACGGCGGGCGGATCACCGGCGGCACGCGCCCCGGCGCACTCACGGCCACGCTGATCTCGATCGCGTCGCATGCCGCCGCGGTCTCCGGCGCGTGCGTCACGATCGAAAGCTGCGCGACCACGAGTAGTGCTCCAATCACCAGTCCTTTCCTCCCGGCGGCGGCTCGACGCGGTTTTGCTTCTGCTTCTTCGATTGGACGTCACGTTCTTCGCGGGCGGCACTCCCGAGCAGTTGCTCCGCCTGCTGTTGGCCGAGCCCTCCCTGCGGCTGCGGCGCCTGACCCTGCTGCGGCTGGCTCGTGTTGCCGCCGCCACCGCCTCCACCTCCCCCGCCCCCACCTCCACCACTCTTCTTCTTTCGAAGCGCCAGCTCGTAGTTCCACTTCGCGTCCATGTCGGAGGGACGCATCAGCAGTGCTTTCTTGTACACGGCCAGCGCGGAGTCCAGCTCCGTGCCCGCCTGATCCGGCGGCGCCGCCAGCCCCGGCTTGAGGTGCGCCAGCCCGAGATTGAACAGCGAGCGGAAACGTACCTCGTCGTTCTTGCTGTCCACCAGTCGACCAAGGGCCTCGGACGCGGATGCGTCGGAGTCGGCCGCCACGAGCGACGTGCCGAAATCATACATCGTCTCCGGTGTCTTGTCGCCGGCCGTGATCGCGTCGCGATAGAGCGCCGCGGCTTGTGCGAATTGGCCGCGGTGGTACGCGTCGGCGGCGAGACGGGTGCGCGACATTCGGGCACAGCCGTTCAGCAAAAATGCAAGGACGATGCTGGCTGCGGCGGCGGTCTGGGCCGCTGAACGGTTGGGCCGTCGACCTCGACGCTCGATCAGCGCCGTATCGATGAGCAGCAGCAGCAGCGCCGGAAACAGGAACCACTGAAAGCGCGGCGTCTTGTCCTCGCCGCCCAGGCTGGCGCGCGACTGCGTCCGCAGCATCGCGAGCGCCGACTTCACGCGCGCGGCCTTGTCGGTTGCTTCGGCGGGAATGAACGTCCCGCCCGCCGCGTCGGCCGCCGCCTTGAGCGTCTCGGGATGATACTGCGTCACCACGGTCGTGCCATTCTCATCCTTCTTGAGCGACGTCGTGCCGTCGGGATTCTTGATCGGAATCGTCGCGCCGGTGGTCGTGCCGAAGCCGACGGTCACGAGACTGATGCCTTTCTGCCCGACGGCCTTGGCTTCGGTCAGGATGTCGTCGAGCGGCTCGAATGCTTCTCCGTCACTCATGACCACGAGTGCCTTGTCGGCGCCGCTGTTCGTGACCGAAAGCAGCTCGCCGCCTTGGCGTATCGTACGCGCGAGGGAGCTGCCCGCCTGGCCAACGACCGATGGATCGAGGTTGTCGAGGAAGAGATCGAGCGCGCCTTCGTCGACGGTGAGCGGCGACAGCACGTAACTTCGACCGGCAAAGGCGAGCACGCCCATCCGATCTCCCGGCGACAGGGCGCGGAGTCGTCGCACTTCCTCCTTCATGCGCTCGAGTCGGCTCGGTCGCTCGTCCTGCGCGAGCATCGACAGCGAGGCGTCGAGCGCGAGCACCATGTCGATGCCGCGCGACCGCACGATGTTCCTCTCCTGGCCCCAACGCGGTCCGGCGACGGCGACGCCGACGAGGCAGCTCGCCAAGCCGAGCCGCGCCATTCGCCAGCCGGGAGAGGCCAGCACGTTGATCGGCATCAGCCGCGACACCACGTCCATGTTGCCGAAGCGCTCGAGACGGGCGCGCCGCTGGCGCGCCGCGTGGCGGATCACGAGCACGGCGAGCAGCGGCAGCAGCAGCGCCAAGGCGAGCAGATACGGGTAGTCGAATACGACGTCGCTCATCACGGCAGCGGCCCTCGACGCGCCGCCAGCAGCAGCTCGGCCACCAGGGCGAGCGCCGCGAGATAGAGCGGCCAGCGAAAGAGCTCGGTGTAGCGGACGTACGATCGCGTTCGTACCGGCTCGCGCTCGAGCTGGTTGATCTCCTGATAGATGCGCTGGAGCGCGGCCGCGTCGCGCGCCCGGAAGTAGCGGCCGCCCGTCGTTTTCGCGATGTCGCTGAGCAGCGGCTCGTCGATGCGGACGAGGCGGTTCTCGTAGCGAAGGCCGAACAGGCCGCGGCCCACCGGCACCGGCGCCATGCCTTCGGTACCGACGCCGATCGTGTAGATCTTGATGCCGAACACCGCCGCTGCCTTGGCGGCCGTGCGCGGGTCGATCGCACCACGATTGTTCTCACCGTCGGTGAGCAGGATCATCACGCGCGAGCGCCCCGGTGCGTCGCGCAGTCGATTGGCCGCCGTCGCGATCGCCGTACCGATCGCGGTGCCATCCTCGAGCTGGCCCGCGGCGAGGTTGTCCACCGCGGCGTTGACCACCGGATAGTCCGTGGTGAGCGGCACCTGGGTCAGCGCCTCGGCGGCGAACGCCACCACGCCAATGCGATCGCTCGTGCGCGCGGCGATGAACCGCTTTACCACGTCCTTGGCAACCTCGAGTCGGTTCTGTGGTTGAAAATCCTGCGCGAGCATGGAGCTCGAGAGGTCGATCGCGAGCACGATGTTGATACCCTCGCTCGTCACGTCCTCGGCATGCGCGCCCGATCGCGGCCGCGACAGCGCGACGATCGTCGATGCGAGCAGGAGGTTTCGTAGCAGAAAGAGCAGCAGCGTCGTGGCGCTGCCCGCACGCGGACCGGAGGCGAGGACGCTCACGCGCGAGAATACGATCGCCGGCGGACGGCGCCGCCGGCGCACGATCCACCAGACCGGGAGCGCGATCAGGAATGCCAGGACCCATGGCGAGGCGAACTGAATCGACGGGAGCCAGCTCATGCCGCAACGTCCTGCGGCGCCTGCGCCGGCGTCGACGCCTGATGCTCGAGCGTCACGATCGATCGCGCTTCGCGCCCGAGCTCGCGAGCGCGCTCGCCGCTCACCGGCCGCCGAGCGAACTTGATGAGGTCCGCTTCGGTGAGCAGGCGTGTGAGCCGGTCCTGCGGCACGTGCGGAACATCGTGCAGGGTGCGCTGCAGCTCGCTGCTCGTGAGCGACAGCATCGCTTCGGCGTAGCGCGCCGCGAGATAATCGCGCAACACCTCGATCATCAGCGTCACGTACCGCCCGCGCTCGCCGGCGTCGAGCAGCCCGAGCGCCTCGATGCGCTGGAACTCCGCCTCGGCACGCGCATACGGATCGACGATGACCGCCGCCGGCGGCTGTTTACGACGGTGCAGCCACCACCAGATCAGCAACATCGTCGCGATGATCGCCGCCGCGATCAGGAGCCACAACCACCATGGGAACGCGGTCAGCTCGATCAGCGCGCGCGGCGGCTTGGGTACGCGCTTGGCGCTGTCCGCCGGCAGGACGCTTCGCACGAACACCGATTCGCCGGTGATCGAGATGCGCCGGACCTGACCCTCGTAGCGTACGAGCACATCGTCGATCCGGATCGGCTGCTTGCCGATGTCCCACGCCGCCACACGGTAATCCGCGTACTGCTCCGCCGCTGTCGTGTCGGCGCTCGTACGCACCGCGACCGGATCGAGCGATTGCACGGCAGCCGTGGAATCCATCGCGCGCGGAAATTCAATCGCCGCACCGGCTGGCGCCCGCACGCCGATCGTCACACGGAACGGATCGCCAATGCGGACCGAGTCCGGTGCGATCGTCACGCCCGCCTTCACCTGGAACGACGGCTGGCTCCGTGTCTGCGCCCGCACTGGCGCCGTCGCCACGAGGCACGCGCATCCGAACGCCACCGACAGCACCGTCAGCCGACGAGGTCGGGTCACGAGCGGATCCTCGTCTCGCGCTGCCGGAAGAAACGCAGCAGCGGCTCCATGATCCCGCGCTCCG
>DATJIZ010000360.1:0-7804 GCA_035492735.1 Gemmatimonadaceae bacterium
TTCTCGAGCGCTGATTCCGCGTCGTGCAGCGCCGACTCGGCGTACTTGAGCTGCCCTGAAAGAATGTTCGAGTATTCCACGACGTTGCGCTTCTTCAGCTCCGCGGCGACGCTCACGTATTCGTTCAGCCACGTGTTGACGGTCTTGGAGGCGAGCTGCGGATTCTTGTCCCGAAGACTCAGCGCGAGGAAGCTGCTCTTGTCGGGCAGATTCGCCTGAAGTCGGTTGATGTACTCGATGGCGGTCTCGCGTGGGGTCGCGACGGTGAACTTGATCTTGCGCTCGCCCGAGCCGCTGAACACCGACGGCGGCAGGAGCCAGTGGAAGCCGGTGCGCGTGCCGAGTGAATCGGTGGCCGCGCCGCTATCGGCCGCGGCGCCGCTCTCCAGCGCGAGGTGCCATCGTTTGCGCGAGCGGTCGATGACGAGCTCGTAGTTACCCGGAACGAATCGCTCGCCGATCGCGAAGCCGGCGAACGCCGACGTGTCGGCCTGGTTGTCGAGCTTGACGTACAGCGCCAGCTTGCGAACCACGGCGTCGGCAACGCGGTAACTCTTGAGGAGCTCGACCCAAGCCTGTTGGTTGAGCAGCTCCTCGGAGCGAATGGGCCCGGTCTTCTGCGACATCGGCGTCTCGGACTGAATCCAGATCGTCGCGTGGACGTCGTACAATGGGCGCACGATGCGGATGGCGACCAGGCCGCCGGCCACCGCGAGCACGAGGACACCAGCGATGAGCCAGCGGTAGCGCCGGATCGCGCCGCGCGCGCGTTCGAGCGGCGGCTTCGGGACCGCCGGCATCGGCAGCGCGGGCGGTTCCCACGTCTGCACCGCCGTCTGCTCCGGCGCGTGGACCAGCTTTATTGCTGCGTGATCTTCAGGCATAGAGAACCGCGTCGACCCAAGTGTGAGGTACTTGCCTGGCTACGAGATCGCGGGGCGTGGAGTCGATGGAGTATGCCCCGTGTGGACTGCCGCTAGTGACGAAGAAACACGTAAAGAAGCGATGCTGCCGAGAGGCCAAAGCTCGCGATGGACCACCAGGGAAAGTGATGCTGTTGCGGCACGAACAGCTCGTCTCCTGCGCGTAGATGCAGGCGGTCGAGCGAAAGGCCATCCGCAAGCGCGGCATGCGTCGCCTGCGCGTTCCAGATCACGTCATTGTCGCGCCGGATCTCGACGTGTGCCATGTCGGCATCAGGGCCGGGTCCGCCGACCTTCATCAACACGTCGCTGAGCGGCTGATCGGCCGCGGTGTAGATATATCCGGGCCGGGATACATAACCCAGGACGGCAATTCGAAGGAGCGGGGTCGCCCGAACCGACGGCTCGCGGACGTACTGGCTGAGATGATCGGTCAGCCGCTGCTGCAACTCCGACCGGAGCACTCCGGTCAGTGGCAGATCGGCCATTCGTGGTAGCTCCAGCAGCTTGCCAGCACGAACCGTCAGCGTCTCGGGGATCTCGACCGGACTCTTGCCGGCGAGCACGTTCCCCTGGATCTGGACGATGATCCGGTCGCCGTCCTGGAAGTCACCCTTCTCCAGGCGCTGGTGCAGCAGCCAAGCTTCGCCCGTACGATGCTGGCTCTCGGCGGCGGCGGCCTGGGCCTCGAGCTCTGCCCGGCTTTCGAACTCCTGCCGCGCATTCCCGGCTGGCGAAACAGCTTGCGCCGGGCAGATGCCGGCGACTGCCACGAGCAAGGGAAAGCTTACCGGCAACAGCCTGGCGCTGATTCCGCAAAACATGAATGAGTTACCGAATGTAAGTGACAACCGACGGGCGGCAAGCTGCCGCCGGGACCTTCAAGTATCGGCCGCGGGTCCTTCAGCAGTCAACATGCCGGACCGCCACTTGCCAGCATTCGCGCGCGGTTCGCCCAAACGACGACTTCGCCACATTAACCGCCATCGTACGTGTATGATACTGCGCGAGTGCTGTTGCGGTGCGACGACGCCATGTTGCGTCGATGCAACAGACTGCAGGAGCGGCGCTACCGCAACTATCGATTCCGGGCAGTTGCTGGTTGCCGAACCCACGCGTAACCTTTCGCCCCACAATCGCTTTTCATGGCCCCTTCTCGGCTCGCTCAGGTTGCCGCGCGTCACTGCGGTCAGCGTTCACGACCCTCAGATTCTGGTCCTCAATCGACCATGACGTCATATCGAGCAGTTCGGAGCATCATACCGGTTTCATCCCTCGCCGCGGCGATGTTCATCGTCGCGTGCGGCGGCGACGGCCCGCCGGCAGTGTCCACCACCCAAGTTGGCGCCATCATCATCGACGGGGGCTCGTTTCAGATCGAGCGTGGCGGTCACAAGACCCTGACCGCAACGGTCAAGGATATCCACGGCCAAGGCATCTCGGTTCCGCTGGTCTGGCGCAGCTCCGACGAGAAGGTCGCCACGTTCGAGCCCGGCGGAAAGATGACGGCCCTCGACACCGGCGTGACCGCGATCGAGGCAAGCTCACTCGGCGTGTCGTCCATCCCCATCACCGTCCATGTAGTCTGGTTGGGCCCGGCGCGGGTTGACGTCTTTCAGTTCACGCCTCCGACGGCGGCATCCCCCGGCGGGATCGTTGACTCGATCCCCGTCCGGGTCAAGAATCTTCTGGACAACCCGGTTGCCAACGCCCGTGTCGCGTTCACGGTCACCGCCGGGAATGGTACGGTGTCCCAAGCCGTCGATACCACCAACGCGCTCGGTGTAGCATCCGTCCGGTGGACACTAGGACCGAAGGTCGGAGTCAACTCGGTATCGGCGACCGTCATCGGCGACGACGACAAGCCAACCACGTGGGTCGCGAATAGTCCGGTAAAATTCTCGATTACCAGTTATCAGGCGCTCTCCGCCGTCGAAGGCGACGCCCAGACCGCGCAGATCCTCGACTCGCTGCCCGTCGCGCCCTCGGTCAAGCTCGTCGACAGCGCCGGCAAGCCGCGCGTCGGCGTGCCGATCATCTTCGAGCCGACTGGTAACGGCAGAGTCACCATCCCGATCGTCTCCACCGGTGCGAACGGCGTCGCCTCTCCCGGCGTTTGGACGCTTGGCGACATCCCCGGCGACCAGCAGCTCATCGCCCGGGTCGAGAGCGCGACGCTGATCCTGCACGCCACGGCGACCGGCACACCGATCCACTACAAGCCAAAGGCGATCATTGCCGGTGGGTTCAGCACCTGCGGCCTGGACGACGGCTCGCTGGCGAGCTGCATGGGCCAGGAGCCGCAGGTCGGCGACGGCGACACGGCCCAGAAGTCCACGCCGACGCCCACCGCGGGCGCCATTCAGTTCAACACCTTGGTATCCAGCTTGAGCGGCACCGTCCAGAACCACTTTTGCGGTGTCAGCGCCGACGCCGGGATCTACTGCTGGGGTGGAAACGCACTCGTCGACATTACGGGGAAGAATGCCGGCCTGGCGCAAACGCCGACCAAACTGCAGAGCAACGCGACGTGGACCCAAGTGGCGGCGGGCGGGGCGCACAACTGCGCGTTGTCGACCGATCAACTGGCCTATTGCTGGGGCGCGAACAACTACGGCCAACTGGGCATTCGCGCCGACACGACGACGCACTTCGAGCCCACGCCGGTTTACGGCGATTTCAAGTTCCTGAGTCTCTCAGCCGGCTCCAACCACACGTGCGGCATCACCCTCGACCGCACGACGCTCTGTTGGGGACTCAACGCCTTTGGACAACTCGGGGACGGAACGCAGTTCAATCGGCTCGCGCCGACCCTGGTGCTCGGCGGTGTGGCGCTGCAGTCGATCGGTACGGGCGAGTCGTTCTCGTGCGGGCTGTCGACGGCTGGAAAGGCGTATTGCTGGGGCGCGCTCGAAGGCCTCGCCGTGACCACGACGCCGCACGCATACGACAACACGCCGGTATTCACCTCGCTGACCGTCGGCTCGTTCCACGCCTGTGCGCTCACCTCGGCTGGCTACGCGTACTGCTGGGGTAATAATCAGTTCGGCCAGCTCGGTGACAGTTCGGTGACGTCGCGCTCCGCACCGACGCGTGTTGCCGGCGGGTTGGTCTTCAAGTCCATCAGCGCTGGTGTCGCGCACACCTGCGGTATCACCGACGACGGCTCGGTTGCCTGCTGGGGTCTGAACGTTGCCGGCGAGCAGGGCGACAAGAAGTCCGCGCTACGCGCGACGCCGCGCTACGTGATTCTCGGAGTGACGCCGTAACGCGCCGTGGAGTGGGTACCACAATCGATCGTCTTTGCTGTCTTCCCGTCGCCGCTCGGAGCAACGGATCTCTCATGACGTTCAATCGCCGGTGTGCCGTCGTTTGCGCAACGATCTTCCTGACTCTGGCGGCGACCGCCGCCGGCGCCCAGGACGCGGTCACGATCAGCGGTCACGTGTCGGCTGCCGACCATCCCGTGCAGGGTGCGACCGTGCGCATTCAGGAGCTCCGGCTCGCTACCACGACGAGCGCCGAGGGCCGGTATACGCTGATCGTGCCGTCGTCGAAGGTGCGCGGCCAGACGATCACGCTCGTCGCGCGGCACGTCCGGTACAACCCAGAGGCGGCGCGTCTGCAGCTCGTCGGCGGCTCGGTGGAGAAGGACTTTCAGCTCGTCCCGGTGGGCGAGGCGCAGCCGAGAGCGGCGGCGGCCGCGACCATCTCCATCGAGCCGACGACCGGCCCGGTCGCCGGCGAAGTCTCGGCGGCGGCCACCGTCGATAGCAGCGCGTTCGAGGAGCTGGCGGGACCGACCGATTTCGTCAGCGCGCTCGCTGGCCGCGTTGCCGGGCTCGATGTGACGAGCGCGTCGACCCTCGGCGGCTCGGCGCCCGTCGTGCTGCGCGGCTATCACACGATCGTCGGCAACACGCAGCCGCTGTTCGTGCTCGACGGCATTCCGCTCGAGAACTCCGCCTTCGTCACCCAGGGGCAGCCGTACGGAACGGGCGGCTTCGACTACGGCAGTCCGGTGCAGGGAATCAACCCGTCGGACATCGCCGAGGTGACGGTGCTGCGCGGGCCGGACGCGGCGGTGCGGTACGGCGGACGTGCCGCGAACGGCGTCGTTCTGATCACGACCAAGAATGGCCGCGGGCTCTCGGGCATCGATGTCTCGGCGCACCAGCAGTACACGGCCGATTCGCCGCTCCGACTGCCGTCGTACCAGAACTCGTACGGCCAGGGACTGGGCGGGAAATTCGAATTCTTTGATGGCGCGGGCGCCGGCGTCAACGACTCGGTCGCCGAGAACTGGGGCCCGGCGCTCCAGGGCCAGCCAGTCGCCCAGGCGAGCTACACGAGCTCCGGACGCGCCGACGTGCGGCCGTTCCTCGCCGTTCCGAACAATGTGGCCGATTTCTTTCAAACCGGGCGCACGCTCAAGACCGAGGTCGCGGCGCAGGGCGCCAACGATCAATTCGCTTTTCGTCTCGCGGCCAATCGCCGCGACAGTCGTGGCGTGGTGCCATCGAGCGGGCTGACGCGGCAGGGCGTCGGCCTCACGGCGAGTGATCAGTTCACGCCGGAGTTCAGCGCGACCGTTCTCGCCCAGTTCGGCAACGACGTGGCCACCGATCGAGCGGGAACGGGCTTCGATACGAGTAATCCGATTTCGGATCTCACGCGAATCGGCCGGCAGGTCGATGTCAGCGCTCTCAAGGCACACGTCATCGACGATGCCACGCAGCAGCAGATCAGCTGGAACTACGCTGGACACAACAATCCGTACTTCGCGCAGTCGGCGAACAGCAACCGCGACGAGCGCAATCGGTGGACCCTCGGCGGGACGGGGACCTACGCGCTGTCGAAACGCGCCAGCGCAACGATCCGCGCGGGCACCGATCGCTACGACGAGGACCGCAATTTCGACATCGCGCCCAGTTGGATGGGCGGGTTTCCGTTCTATGCCGGACGTGGCGACTTCTCGAATGGCGGGTTTCAGCGGCAGACGCTGACCGGCTCGTCGACCGACGCCGAGCTCTCGGTTGCCGGCGATGTGGGCGGCACCTCTCCGAGCGCGTCGACCGGGGTGGTCACGCTGTCCGGCGGCATTGGCCGACGAAGCACGAGCGTGCACGTCGCGAGCAGCGGCTCGGATCAGGCGGCGGCCGACTCCGCCGGCGCGCCAACGCCGCCGGCGCGGATCAAGGCGGACAACAGCGCGAATTCGCTGTTCGCCTCGGCCAACTGGGCGGTGAATCCGTACACGTCAGTAGCCGCCACCGTACGCAACGAGTGGTATTCGATCCTCAGCTCCGGCCACGATACGCAGCTCTATCCGGCGGTCACGGGCACGTTCGACTTGGCGCGGGCAGCCGGACTCAAAGGCTCGATGAACGTCGCGAGGCTCCGTGCCGGGTGGGCACGCTCGGGCGGCGAGGTGAATGGTCTTCTCCTGTGGAATGTTTTCGCCGGCTCGCAATCGGCGCCCATATCGACCGTTTCGGCGGCGCCGAATCTCGGCCCCGAGATCACCAACGCGTTCCAGCTTGGCGGCTCGTTTGGATTCTTCAGCAGCCGCATTGGCGTCGACCTGACGTACTACAACGAGCGCACGTCCGACGTGATCGTGGGCCTGCCCCGAGGCGGCACCGGATCGGTCGTGGCCACCAACGCCGCGACGCTCACTAATTCGGGCGTCGAAGGCGGGATCGTCCTCGTCCCGATCCGGACCACGTCGGCCGACGTGTGGACGATCAACGCGAATTTCGCCAAGAACTCCAACACGGTCGATGCAGTGAGCGGCGCGGCCAGCGTGCCGCTCGGGCCGTCGCTTTTTGGCCTCACAGTCGAGGCACTTCCCGGTCAAGCGCTTGGTGCGTTGGTCGGCAACGCCTACAAACGCGATCCGGCAACGCACGCACTCTTGCTCGACAGCGGGCACCCCATCCCCGACACCAAGCCTCGCGTTCTGGGCGTCATGGCGCCCGATTGGTCAGGCGGCGTAAGCACGACCCTCCGACACGGCATCTTCGAAGTCTCGGCGCTGGTGGACGGGCGGCTCGGCGGCAGCATCTACAGCGCGAGCAACCTGTGGGGCATCACCTCTGGATCGTTCGCGGAAACGGCGTTTCGGCCCGACACGGGACTTCTGATCGCCGGAATCGACGTCGCCACGGGCAAGGCGAACGCCGAGCATGTGAGCGCCGAGGACTACTACCACTCGCTGCGTCAGATCCAGGAAGCCTGGGTATACGACGCGAGCTTCGTGAAGCTCCGTGACCTGCGATTGACGGTAGCCTTTCCACTTCGATCATGGCCAGTGCTGACCGCACAGAGCCTTCGGGCGTCGCTGATCGGGCGGAACCTTGCGATGTGGGCCAAGGCGCCCAACATTGATCCGGAGACGGCCTTGAGCGCGACGACGCTGCAAGGGGTCGAGATGGGACAGTTGCCGACCGCACGCAGCATCGGTGTGCAGTTTTCCCTCACGCCATAGTGCCGCGTTCTCTCGACACACTGCCGCAAGCATGCGACAGTGAATTATGAAATAACGCGATTAACGAGCGATTAACAATCGACAACGCTGTGTGACCCGGTGACTTAAGTACTCTCGAGTCGATGTGGTGGACGGAACGGAAGATGCCCTCCGGGTGCTGCCGTGCCCGCCCTTTCCTCTCAAAATGCGCGACTCGACACACTCGGCTGCGTACCATCGCCTTCGTGACGACCTGATCCACGAGCCCAGAACGTGGCTCGTGACGGGCGTCGCCGGCTTCATCGGCTCGAATCTGCTCGAGCAGCTGCTCGCCTTGGGGCAGACCGTCGTCGGTCTCGACAATTTTGCGACCGGGTATCGGTCCAACCTCGATGAGGTGCTGAGCGAGGCC
>DATJIZ010000361.1:0-13968 GCA_035492735.1 Gemmatimonadaceae bacterium
GAGGTATCGCTGCACCTGGCTCTGGTCGGTGCCAAAGTACGAGAGCATCAGGAACGTGCCGCCGATCAGCCCCGACCAGAACGTGTACGTGTTCGTCAAGCTGAACGAGAAGTCGAATACGCGCAGCCGGCCCATGTTGCCCGCCGTGTGCAGTGCCACGCTGGGCGACACGGGAATCTGCACGAGCAGCGTGATCACGACGGCGAGCAGCGCGCCGACGATGAGGAACATTTGCTTGACGTCGACCCAGGTGAGCGCCTGCACGCCGCCGATGATCGTATAGGTGACGGCTGGAACTCCGATCAACGCGACCGACCAGGCGATCTTCCAGCCGAAGATCGTCGAGAACACCACCGCCGGCGCGGCGATGATCGTTCCGCACGACATCGCGCGCGAGACGAGAAACAGAAACGCGGTGAGCGACCGCGTCTTGGCATCGAATCGCCGCTCCAGAAACTCGTACGCCGTGTACACCTTGGCGCGGTGCAGGAAGGGCACGATCGTCACGCCAAGGATCACCATGGCGAGCGGCAGCCCGAAGTAGAACTGGACGAACCGCATCCCGTCGGTCGCGCCCTGGCCGGTCGTGCCGATCATGGTGACCGCGGAGAGCTGCGTGGCCATGACCGAGAGTCCGACCGCCCACCACGGGAGGCTGCGGTTCGCCAGGAAATAGCCTTCCGGACTCGAGGTGCCCTTCGAGCGCCGGATGCCGTGCGTTACCACGTACGCCAGCCACCCGACGACGATCACCCAGTTGAGCCAGTGCACGTTATGGCGTGTAGGAGCGCTGAAGGAGCCAGAGCAGCAGGAGGGTGATGACCTGCACGCTCATCACCAGAAAGAGATTACGCCGAAAACGCGATTCGCCGCTCATGGCCGAACCGGCGACGACCGCGCGGCAGGACGGTTCGCCGCCGATTGTCGTGCCGAGAGCAGGTTGACGAACAGCCGTGCCGCACCGGGATTCCCCGCCGGCAGCTGTCGGAAGAAGGAGAGCGTCGTGTACACGTAGGTTCCCCGCCCTACCGTTGCGACGAGCACCGCGCCGTCGTTCGGCTGCTCACCCGGATCGTTCATCGAGAAGAGCGCGTGATACCGCGGGTCGAACGTCCGCGGCATGTAGAGCGACCGCTCCTGCACCCAATTCGCGAAGTCTGATTCGACGATTCTATTGGGGGCGGCGAGCAGCGGCGACGATGGATCGAGGACACGCACGGGCGCGGTCTCGTCGGTCACTCGGTCGGCCGGCCGGGAGAGCGTGATCGCGTACGGGAGGATGCCTGGCTGGGCGTACTCGTACTGGCCGTACTGCGTCACGATCGTGCCGCCGTCTCGCACGAAGCGCATCAGGACCGCCTCGTTCGCCACGAGCGCCGGGCTGGCCTCGTAGGCGCGCGGGCCCAGGACGATCGTCGTGAAATTGGACAGCTTCACTTGCGGGAGCTTGGCGGGATCGAGCTCGGTGACCGGCAGTCCGAGCTCCTCGAGCATCGGCATCACGTTGTCGCCGACGCCGCGCACGTAGCCCACTTTCAGGTTCGCGAACGCCGCGTTCACCGCCTCGATCGCCACGTTCGACGCCCGGTAGTATCGCAGCGGCCGAATGTGCTCGTACTCGATCGGGACGTAGCCGACCGTGAACTCGTGCTCACCGACCGATGCGCGGGCCGCGATCACGTTTCGTCCCGGCGCGAGGCGGCCGTGCACGCGGAAGTACACCTGCGCGTCGCCGAATGGAGGAAGTGTGACGCGATCCTCCGCCGTGTCCGCGTGGAGCCCGGGCGGGAGTCGTAGCTCCACGTCCACCTCGCGCGCGGCGGTGGCCGCCGAGCGGAGCGAAACCACGAACACGCGGTCGAGCGGGACGTTCGCGCGGGCATACTCGATTTCGTGCTCGAGCCGGACGGAGATCTCCGGCACCGTCGCGATCGGCCGGCGAACTTCGCCGCGCGCCGGATCGGCAAAGCGATACGCGATTGGGCCGGTGCGGACCGGAACTGACACGCCGGCCAGCCGCAGACTGAATTCGGCGCCGGAGCTCTGGAGCCGGTCCTCGCCGACGATCATCTCCGACATCGGCTGCACGAAGGTGTCGCCGCGTCGTGGACTGCGGAGCCACCACGAAACCGTCGGCGTCTGGCCCGCGCGATATGTGAGCGTATCCCGCAGCACGCCGTGTGGGGCCACTGCCTTGCCGGTGTTTGGCGCGCCATCCGATTGGCCGAGGATGTTGGCTCTCTCGAGCGTGACGGGTAGCGAGCCGTCATCGTACACGCTGATCGTCACCGGCAGCGTGTCGCCCTCGGCGACGAGCTCGCGCGGCGCCGTGGCGTCCACCGTCACGCCGGCGGCGGCGAGCAGCGCGCCGACCGCGCGTCGCCGCGTGGACGCCAGCGCCAGGGCGAGGTCACCCATCGCGCCGCCGCACGCCGGGCGCTGCGACGAAGTCGTGTCGAGGGTCGTGCACCGCACACCCGACATCGCTCGCGACGTGAGCCGTACGTAGCTCGCGAGCGGCGCCACCATCGGCGACGGATCGGCGAGCCGCATCGCGCCGCGCACCGCCGCCTCGGCGAGGGCAAGCGAATCGACCGCCGAGCGCACGGAATCGGCGAGCGACAGCGTGCGGAACCGCGCCCAGCTCGTGTCGATGCCGTCGAACAGTCCGCGCTCGGACGCCTTGGCGTCGCCGACGCGCGAAATCTCGAGGCGCACGCCGTCCATCCGGGCGCCGCGCTCGGGCACCGCACCCTGCCCCTGCGACCGGTGCTGCGACCGGCTCAGCGTGGCGATCTCCGAGTACGACACGCCGAGCAGCGGATCGAACTCGCCGACGTCGAACGACAGCGTTCTCACGGCGCGGTACCCGCCACGATAGAACTTCGGAGTGGCCCACGGCTGGAGTCCACCGACGCTCGCCGCGGGAAAACGCACCGAATCCGCCGCCGCGTCGAACACTTCGCGCGCCAGCACGCCCGCGTACTGGTGTTGCCCGTGCCCGTCGGCCGGCGTTCCGGTCCAGACCGAGATGATCACGTGCGGGCGAAACGCGCGCACGATCGCCACCATGTCCTTGAGAATCGAGTCCCGCGGCCAGCGCTGCATCGTCTCGTCGAGGGTCTTCACGAAACCGAAGTCGTACGCGCGGGTGAAGTACTGCCGGCCGCCGTCGATGCGGCGCGCGGCGAGCAGCTCTTCCGTGCGAATCATGCCGAGCTGCGGGCCCAGCTCGTTGCCGATCAGATTCTGGCCGCCGTCGCCGCGCGTGAGCGACAGGTACGCCGTCTCGACGTGCCGCGCCTTGGCGAGCCAGGCGATGAGTTGGGTGTCCTCGTCGTCGGGGTGCGCGCCGATCATCAGCACGCGGCCCGTCGTGCCCATGCCTTCAACGAGCTCACCCAACGCAGCGGCGCCGCGCTCTTGAGCACGGAGACGCGGCGCTGCGAGAATCACCATCAAAACAATGAATGCACGCTTCATCAACTGATCCTTTTCCCCCTTTCCCTCTTCCCTCTTCCCTCTTCCCTCTTCCCTCAACTCAGCGTGCCGCCCCCGCCCCTCCTTTGCGCCGGGCTGCCGGCGCGTAGGTGAGCACGTCGCGAATAATGCGCCCTTGCTCGACGTCGTGCGAGGACTTGTACCCCTCGGCGGGGCTCGAACGTTCCGGGCGTCCAATGTAGCGCAGCGTCGTCAGCGTGCCGATCGAGGCGCGAAGCCGCGGCTGAACGTACGTCCACGGCCCCATGTTCTTCGGTTCTTCCTGCGCCCAGACCACCTCTTCCACATTCGGATAGAGGTCGACCACGGCCGACACGTCGCGCGACCACGGCGCCAGCTCCTCGATCCGCACGATGCCGACGTTCGGCGGCCGATCGCCCGCCGCGACGAAATCGTAGTAGAGCTTCCCCGTGCAGAACACGAGGCGCTGCACCGCGTCGCGATTCCGCGACGCCACGGGGTCATCGATCACCGGCTGGAATGCGCCGCTCGCCAGCTCCTCGAGCCTCGATGTTGCCGCGGGAAGCCGCAGCAGCGACTTGGGCTGCATCAGCACGAGCGGCTTGCGCGGACGACGCATGGCCTGCCGCCGCAGCACGTGGAAGTACTGCGCCGGCGTCGACGGGTACGCCACGGTCATGTTGTCCTCGGCGGCGAGCTGCAGATAGCGCTCGAGCCGCGCGCTGGAGTGTTCGGGCCCCTGCCCCTCGTAACCGTGCGGCAGGAGCAGGACGAGCCCCGACTCCTGGCGCCACTTCGCGCGGCCCGCCGCGATGAACTGGTCGATCACCGGCTGCGCGACGTTCGCAAAGTCGCCGTACTGCGCTTCCCACAAAACCAGCTCGTCGGCCGCCGCGATGCTGAAGCCGTACTCGAACCCGAGCACCGCGGTCTCGGAGAGCGGGCTGTTATAGATCTCGAATGCCCCGCTGGCCTGCGGCAGCGTCTGCAACGGCGTGATCGTCTCGCCCGTGCCGGCATCGTGCAGCACGGCCTGCCGGTGCGAAAAGGTTCCGCGCTCCGAATCCTGGCCCGTGAGGCGGACGCTCGTCCCATCCGTGAGCAGCGACGCGAAGGCGAGCGCCTCGGCGTGGCCCCAGTCGATGGCGCCTGAATGAATCGCGTCGCGACGGCGCGGCAACGTGCGCTGGATCGTTGGATGAAGCTTGAACGTCGACGGCCAACTGAGCAATTGCTCGTTCAGCGCCACCAGCTTTTCGGCGCGCACGGCGGTCTCGGGCGCCGCCGCCGGCGTCGACGCCGGCTCGCGGCTGTCGGAGCTCGTGTCGGCGTGGCCGCCTTGCTTCATCTCGGTGTAGATCTGCTGCAGGCGATCCGATACCGCCTTGTCGGCCGCCTTCACGTCGTCTTCCGTCAGCACGCGTTCGCGGACCAGCCGCGCGCCGAAGATCTCGCGCGGCGCCGGATGCTCCGTGATGATCTTGTACATCAGCGGCTGCGTGAAGGCCGGCTGATCGGACTCGTTGTGACCGTGCCGCCGGTAGCCCACGAGGTCGATCAAGAAGTCCTTCTTGAATCGCGTGCGGTACGCGATGGCGAGTCGAATTGCCTGAATGCACGCTTCGGCATCGTCGCCGTTGACGTGGACGATCGGAATCTCGAAGCCTTTCGCCAGGTCGCTCGCGTAATGCGTCGACCGCGCGTCGATCGGATCGGTCGTGAAGCCGACCTGGTTGTTGGCGATGACGTGCAACGTGCCGCC
This sequence comes from Gemmatimonadaceae bacterium, assembly GCA_035492735.1. Taxonomy (GTDB): domain Bacteria; phylum Gemmatimonadota; class Gemmatimonadetes; order Gemmatimonadales; family Gemmatimonadaceae; genus JAQBQB01. Next base: position 5,225 of record DATJIZ010000361.1, read on the forward strand.
CACGCGATACCCACGGAGCAGCGACAGGTTGAGCGTCTCCGCCACGACGCCCTCACCCGGAAACGACGCGTCCCCGTGGACGACGATCGGCAGCACCTTGGCTTCGTCGCGCGTATTGGGCGCCGCGCCAGGCACACTCTGGCGAGCGCGCGCCACACCGGCCACGACCGGGTTCACGATCTCGAGGTGACTCGGATTCGGCACGAGCTCGATCGCGACCGGTCCCACGCCGGCGACGTCGCTCGCGCCGGCGTAGCCCATGTGGTACTTCACGTCACCGGTGTCGCTGTCGGCGTTCGTGTCGGCGTGCCGACCCTCGAACTCCTCGAACAACGCGCGATAGGGTTTTCCCATGACGTGCGTCAACACGTTGAGGCGTCCGCGGTGCGCCATCCCGATCGTAACGTGGCGCGCCCCGGCGCGCGCGCCGAGCGCGATCGCCTCATCGAGCATCGGCACGAGTGCGTCGACGCCTTCGATCGAGAAGCGCTTGACGCTCACGTAGGCCAGTCCGAGGAATCGCTCGAGGCCATCGACCTGGGTCAGCCGCCCGAGCAGCGCCTTCTTCTCGTCGGCGGTGAGCGGTGTGGTTGCGGCACCCGACTCGATCATCGCGCGAAACCACTGCCGCTCGGTTTCGTCACCCAGGTGCTCGAACTCATACGCCAGCGCGCCGCAGTAGAGATCGCGCATGCGATGAACGACGTCGGCGGCCGTACCCGTTCCGTCCTCGCCGACCGCCGCGGCCGGCACGGACTGCAAATCCGCCTCGGTGATGCCGTAGAACTCCGGCTTGAGCTCCGCGGCGCCCGGCGGCGGGCTGCCGAGCGGATCGAGTTGAACGGCCAGGTGACCGTAGCTCCGAATACCGCCGATCAGCGATGCCGCGGCCGCCGCTTTCCTGAGGACCGTCGCATCGTACCCGGCGGCAGGCTGCGCTGCCGCGCCGCCGCCGATTTGCTGCGCGAACCGAAAGAATTGGCGCCAGGATTCGTCGACCGACGCCGGATCACGGCGGTACCGCTCGTACAGCTCGGCGATGTACCCGTCGTTGAACACACTCGTGATGGGAAGCTCGGACATAACTGAGAAATGTAAGGGCGGTAGTTCGCGGCAGAGAATCAGCTCTCGTGCGGTCGTCGCATGTCTCGAATCTGGATGCTCGACGACCGAGTTGGCGGAACGTGCGACCGCACCGACGGCACCGATGGCAATGCGGCTCGGCTCAGCCTTCGTCCGCGGGGAGCACGAGCCTGAACCGCGACCCCTTTCCCGGCTCCGACTCCACCTCGATCCGTCCCCCGAGCAGCTCGGCAAGACCGCGTGAGATGTAGAGCCCGAGTCCGCTCCCGCCATGCCGCCGCGTCAGGCCGGTGTCGAGTTGCGCGAACGGACGGAACAAGCGCTCGATGTCGCGCGGCGCGATGCCGATGCCGGTGTCACTCACCGTGAAGCATGCCGAGCCATCGCAGCGCTCGAGGTCGAGGCGCACCTCGCCCGACTCGGTGAACTTGATCGCGTTGCCCGCCAGGTTCACCAGGATCTGCCGGATCTTGTCGACGTCGCTCGTCATGCGGATCGGCGTGGTGGGCACCTTGTAGCTGAAGGCGAGGCGCTTTTGTCGGGCCAGCGGCTCGACCACGGCCGCCGCGGCGCGCACGATGTCGGCGGCCAGAAAGTCGGTCGGCCGAACCACTTCCCGCCCTTCGTCGAGGCTCGAGAACGCGAGGACTTGCTCGATCACCGCCGCGAGGTGCTGCGTGACGGCGCGCATCCGCTCGAGCACGTCGCGCTGACTGTCGGCCAGCGGTCCGATTACCTGATCGGCGAGCAGCTCCTCGTATCCGGCGAGCGCGGTGAGCGGCGTGCGCAGCTCGTGCGAGACCGTCGCCAGAAAACGGCTCTTCGCGCGATCCGCCGCCTGTGCCTGCTCGAGCAGCTCCGCCTTCCATAGCGCGAGCGCCGCGTAGTCGGCGATCGCGCGCAGACGGTCGATCGCGGCTCTCGAGAAGAGCGCGTCGCCGGGCGCGCGCGTTACCGCGATCACGCCGAGCATGACGTGATGGGCCATGAGCGGCGCGAGCAGCATCGGCCCCACGCGCAGCGACGGCAGCACGCGCATCAGCGGCCGCGCCGAGCTGCTGAAATCGTTCACCATCACCACGTCGCGCGTGCGGAGCACTTCGCGGGCGAGCGAACCGGGAAGCGCGAAGCGCGAGCCGAGCGCCGGGGCGAGCGCATCGATCGCCGCCACCAACTCGCCTTCGTGGGCCACCGCCTTGAGCACGCCCGCGCCGTTCGCGGCGCACTGCGTCGCGGCCGCGTTGCACAGAATGCCGAGCAACATCGTCGTGTCGGTGACGCCAGCCATCTGCCGCGCCAGCATACGAAGCGCCTCCGTCTCGCTGTCGGGCGCCGACGCGATGTCGAGCATGAGGCGCCCGTCGGCGGCGCGACAGACGTCCAGCTCCACGACGCGTTCCGCGGCATCGCCGAGCACGACCCGCCGGCTCACGCCGTCGGCGCTCGTCGCGACCAGCGCGTCGAGCAGGGGCGCGGCGGGCAGCGACGTGCTCGCGTCGACCGCGCCGTGCGTCAGCTTGTCTGCGCTGCGGAGATCGTCCCGGGCCACGGGAGCACGGGCGGCGGGTTGATGCTCTTACGCCTGGAGCGCACCGCGGCAAGAACGCGCATCGCGTGTTCCGGCTCCAGCGTCGGCAGATACAGGAAGCCGGCGATGCCATTGATATCGAGCAGATGCGCCTCGCCCGGATGGCGCGTCAGGCTCACCGCGATCAGTGGAACGTGCGACAGCGCGGGGTCGCGCTCCCAACGTTCCAATGGCATCGTCGCCAGCAAATCGTAATCGCAGATCACTGCATCGAGCTCCTCGTCGCGAACACGAGTGGTCGCATCGGATAGTCCGACGGACGGAATCGTGTCGAGACCAAGCTGCTCGAAGAAACGACAGAGGTGCTCGGCCAAATAGGGATGCCGACCCACGCACAGCACGCGCATGGCGGGAATATACGTCGCGACTCGCGCGTTGATCAGAGGCTCGCGTGAATCGAGCAGCCGCGTGATCGACGTCACCACGCGCGCGATGAGCGGACTCCGCGCTGTCGATCCAACGGCTTGCCTGCGGCGTGGCCGTTGTGTTCCGCGGCGCCTGTTCGGTGTTTGCTCGCCGTGTTGCATGAATGCGGCGCTCGCGGATCGATCGGTCGAGTGCCATACTCTGCGCCCATGAGCTCACCGATCAGACCCGCTCACCCCGCCGCGGAGAACGCGCGTGGCTGACAACGCTTCGCCGTTCGATCTCGCTGGGAAAGTGGCCGTCGTGACGGGCGGCTACGGTGTCATCGGCGGGATGATCGCGACCGGGCTGGCGCGCGCCCGCGCGAGCGTCGCGGTCCTCGGCCGCCATCGCGACCGCGCCGACGCGAAAGTCGCCGAGATCAGACGCGCCGGCGGCGACGCGACGCCGGTCGTCGCCGACGTGCTCGAGGCGGCGCAGCTCCGGAATTCCGCCGCGGAGATCCGCCGACAATTCGGCCACGTCGACATTCTCGTCAACGCGGCCGGCGGCAACGTGATGCGCGCGCGAAACGACGATCGTAGCATCTTCGACGTCCCGCTCGACGCCTTCGACGAGGTGCTGCAGCTCAACCTTCACGGCACCGTCATCCCGTCGCTCGCGTTCGGCGAGATCATGGCACGACAGGGCACCGGCAGCATCGTCAACATCTCGTCGATGGCCGCGATTCAGGCGTTGAGCGGCGTGCTCGGCTACTCGGTCGCCAAGGCCGGCGTCGACAACTTCACCCGCTGGTTCGCCGTGGAGCTCGCGCGCAAGCACGGCGATGGCATTCGTGTGAACGCAATCGCACCCGGCTTCTTCGTGTCGACGCAGAATCGCGCGGTGCTGGTCGACGAGAACGGCCGGCCCACGGCGCGGTCACGACGCATCGTCGAGCGCACGCCGATGGGACGATTCGGTCGGCCCGAGGAGCTGCTTGGCGCGGTTCAATGGTTGTGCAGCGACGCGGCGTCGTTCGTCACGGGCGCGGTGATTCCGATCGACGGCGGCTTCAGCGCGTTCAGCGGCGTCTAGTCGTGCAGGACTCGCCGCCGCGGTTCGGGTACCGGTGGACCATCGTCGCCCTGTTGTTCTTTGCCACGACGATCAACTACGTCGACCGGCAGGTGCTCGGTATCCTCGCGCCCACTCTGCAGCGCGAGCTCGGGTGGACCGAGACCGATTATGGCGCGATCGTGTCGTGGTTCAGTCTGGCCTACGGCGTCGGACTGCTGTTCGCCGGCCGCGCGATCGACGCGATCGGGACACGCCGCGGATTCTCGATCGCCATCGTCGTGTGGAGCGTGGCCGCCATGGCGCACGCCCGGGCGCGGACGGCGGCGATGTTCTCGGGGGCACGCGCACTGCTTGGCCTGGGCGAGTCGGCCAACTTCCCGGCGGCGATCAAAACGGTCGCCGAGTGGTTCCCTCGGCGCGAGCGCGCCCTGGCAACCGGAATCTTCAATGCCGGCTCGAACGTCGGGGCGATCGTCGCCCCGCTCGTCGTCCCGTGGATTGCGCTGACTTGGGGATGGCGTGCGGCCTTCGTCGCCACCGGCGCGCTCGGCTTCGTGTGGCTTGCCGTGTGGCTTGTCGTGTATCGCGCGCCGGCCGAGCACCGGCGACTGTCGCCGCGCGAACGAGCGTACATCGAGAGCGATCCGCCGGAGTCCGTCGCGCACCCGAGCTGGCGGAATCTCGCCATGCGTCGCGAGACGTGGGCCTTCGCCGCCGGTAAAGCGCTCACCGATCCGATCTGGCTCTTCTATTTGTTCTGGCTTCCCAAATTCCTCGACGCCAATTGGGGCGTGCACCTCGACGCTCTTGCCGCGCCGCTCATCGCCATCTACGTGGTGGCCGACGTCGGATCGGTGGCGGGCGGCTGGCTGTCGAGCCATCTCATCATGCGCGGCTGGAGCGTGAACGCGGCACGCAAGACGGCGATGCTCGTCGCCGCGCTCTGCATCGTACCAACGGCGTTCGCGCCACTCGCGCCGAGCATGTGGCTAGCGGTGGCCATCGTCGCCGTGGCCGCCGCGGCGCATCAATGGTGGTCGGCCAACCTGTTCACGCTGGTGAGCGACATGTTCCCGCGGCAGGCGGTCGGCTCGGTCGTAGGCATCGGCGGTTTCGCGGGCGCGCTGAGCGCCGTGGTGTTCCAGCGAGTGACGGGGAAGATCCTCGACGCGACTCACGGGCGATACGGCGCGGTGTTCATCATCTGTGGGTCGGCCTACGTGGTGGCGATTGGGGTGATACAGTGGTTGGTGCCGACGGTCGGGCGAGATGACGGGCAACGGCAAATGCCAAGCGCATAGCAGTTCGCCGCCGCGCCGCCGTTGCGCCGTCGCAGCCGCCCGCCGCCCGCCGCCCGCCGCCCGCCGCCCGCCGCCCGTCGCCCGTCGCCCGTCGCCCGTCGCCCGACCTCTATATTGCAATCCATGCCTCCCGTAGCGGCCGATCAGTCGTGTCGCCTTCACCCGACCGCTGCGCTCGCCATGCGGGCTGCCATCCGCCTGGCGGGGGGCCGCGAGATCTGCTTCGTCTGCACCCTCGACGATGCCGGCGTGATTCAGACGGCGCGCGTGGTTGCACGTGGCGACTCACGAAGCGTCCTCGCTCTTCCAGGCTTCGCCAACCGTGGCGAGATGCTCGTCCACAACCATCCATCCGGGCTGCTCGAGCCGTCCGGGCCGGACTACGAGGTGGCGAGCCGCATCGCCGACGACGGGATCGGCTTTGCGATCATCGACAATACCGCGTCCGACATTTACGTCGTGGTCGAGGTGCCGGCGCGTTCGGCGCACAAGCCGCTCGACCTCGGCCGGATCGACGACGATCTCGCGCCCGGCGGCGCGATTGCCGCCCAGCACGCGCGCTACGAGGACCGCGCCAGCCAACGTGCCATGGCCGTGGAGGTCGCGCGTCTCTACAACGACGGCGGCGTCGGGCTGCTCGAGGCCGGCACGGGCGTGGGCAAGTCGCTCGGCTACCTCGTGCCCGCGCTCCGCTGGTCGGCGGCAAACGGCGAGCGCACAGTCGTGTCCACGAACACCATCAACCTGCAGGAACAGCTCGTCGGCAAGGACCTGCCGTTTCTCGACCGGGCACTCGGCGATCAGCCAGTGAGATTCGCCTTGCTCAAGGGCTGGCGCAACTATCTGTGTCTCGTCCGGCTCGAGCAAGCGCGCGCATCGGGCAACGCCTTGTTCGACGACGGGCTGCAGCAGGAGCTCGACGCCATTCAATCGTGGGCGGAGCGCACGCGTGACGGCTCGCTCAGCGACCTGACCATTGCTCCGCGCGCCGAGCTGTGGGACGAGGTGTCGGCGGAGCCCGACCTGTGCCAGCGCGCGCGCTGTCCGGTCTACGACAAGTGCTTCCTGTTCAAGGCGCGCAAGGAAGCGGCGCAGGCCGACGTAATCGTCGTCAACCATCACTTGCTGCTCTCCGATCTCGCCGTACGACGCGTCTCGGGGAATTGGGGCGAGGCAGCCGTGCTTCCCGCCTACACGCGCCTGGTCATCGACGAAGGCCACCATCTCGAGGATGCGGCGGCGGCGCACCTGGGCTCGACGGTCTCACGACGTTCGCTGCAGCGTCTGTGCAATCGGCTCGACCGCCGCGGCAAGGGCCTCCTGAGCGCGCTCACGATGCGGCTCGCGGCGTCGAACGATCTTCTCAGCACGGCGAGTCTCGACGTCGTGTCGTCGCGGCTCGCGCCCGCCGTGGATGGCGCGCGCGACAAGAGCGCGGCGCTGTTCGATCTCCTCGAAGTGTTCCTGCAGGAGAGTGGAGAGTCGGTCGTTCGCCTGACCGACGACTTCGCGATGCATCGAATCTGGCGCGCCGGTCTGCGCGTTGCGCTCGAGAACACGCTGGGTGAGATCGATCTGCTCGCCGAGGGATTGCAGCTCGTCAGAGAGCGCCTGGAAGGCGCGAGCCGCCCCGACGAAAGCGTGATGCCGCTGCTCAATGAGATGCGCGCTGTGACCCGCCGCTTGCAGAACGCCGGCGACGGTCTGCGGCGCGCGCTCGATCCTGGCACGGGCGGGCCCACCGTGCGGTGGATCGAGTCGCGCGGCCGGGATCGCGCGGTGAGCGTTTCGACCGTGCCGCTCAACCTCGCGCCGATTCTCCGCGAGGATCTGTTCAAGCGCGCCACCACGGCGGTCGTCACCAGCGCGACGTTGGCCGCCGACGGGCGCTTCGAGTTTCTGATCAACCGCCTGGGCCTCGACGACCCGGAGCTCGAGCCGCGCACCGGCATCTACCCGTCGCCGTTCCGCTACCGCGAGCAGGCGATGCTCGCGATGCCGAGCGACATCCCGGCTCCCAACGTCGATGCCGGCGGCCATTTCTCGGCGGTCGGCAGGATCACGGTCGACCTGGCGACGGCAGCGAACGGCGGGATGTTCGTGCTCTTCACCAGCCACCGCGACGTGCGCGCCATGGCGGCCGAACTTCGAGCGCGCGGACTCGAGCGCCGATGGCCGATCCTCGTCCACGGCGACGAGGCCCGCGACACGCTCCTCGCGCGCTTTCGCGACTCGGGCGGCGCGGTCCTCCTTGGCACCTCGTCATTCTGGGAAGGCGTCGACGTGCCGGGCGATGCCTTGCGAGCGTTGCTCATCGCCAAGCTGCCATTCCGCGTGCCGACCGAGCCGATTACCGCGGCGCATTGCGAGTCAATTGCCGCCCAGGGCGGCGACCCGTTCCGCGACTACATGCTTCCGCATGCCGCGCTGCGCCTCAAGCAGGGATTCGGCCGACTCATTCGCACGACCGTGGATCGTGGCGTCGTGGTCATCGCCGATCCGCGGGTCGTTACGAAGAGCTACGGTCGTGGGCTGCTCGATGGACTCCCGCCCGCTCGCCGCGCGATTGGACGATGGCCTGACCTGATCCCGGCGATCACCGCATTCTACGAGAACGCTTCCTGAACTTTCCCCTCTCGCGGCGCATTTCCAACATGAACCGTCCTGGCAAGATCGTCTGCGTCGGCCGCAACTACGTGGACCACGCGAAGGAGATGGGCAATGACGTTCCATCGGAGCCACTAATATTTCTCAAGCCTCCATCCAGCATGATCCGCGACGGCGAATCCGTGGTGTTGCCGCCTCAATCCAGCCAGGTCGAGTTCGAGGGCGAGATCGGTGTCCTCATCGGTCGTCGGCTCAAGGCCGTATCTCCTGTGGAGGCCCGTGCGGCGGTCGACCGCATCCTTGCGGTCAACGACGTTACCGCGCGCGATTTGCAGCGCTCGGACTCGCAATGGACCCGGGCCAAGGGGTTTGATACGTTCTGTCCCACGGGTGAGCCCGCCAATATGCCCGACGACCTGACGACGCTCACGGTCGTCACGAGGGTGAACGGTATCGAGCGCCAGCGCGCCAATGCCTCGGATATGGTGTTTCCGATCCCGGACGTCCTTGCATACATCTCGCACATCATGACCTTGGAGCCTGGCGATCTCGTCCTCACCGGCACGCCTTCCGGCGTGGGGAAACTCTCGCCAGGCGACGAGGTAGAAGTGGAGGTCCTCGGGTTGTCCCGAGTTCGCAACCCTGTGACGGCGGAAGCTTAAGTGGCACCAAAGCCCGTAGGTCGATTCCGGACGCTGCCCGACTATCCGCTCGCCACGATTCCCCAAAAGAAACGTGAG
>DATJIZ010000362.1:0-2508 GCA_035492735.1 Gemmatimonadaceae bacterium
GAACAGCGCGCTGTTGTCCTGGTCGTCGGTGAGCGGGAGCGCGGTCCCGATGCCGACCCGCTCCACTCCGGGCAGGCTTTTCACGCGTGACTCCAGTTCCGTGAAAAACGCCGCCCGCGCGGTCGCCGACTGGTACTTGGCTGTGGGGAGCGAGATCTCGAGCGCAACGGCGCGGCTCGCGTCGAACCCGGGGTCCACGGTGCGAAGGCGGTTGAAGCTGCGCGCCATGAGTCCCGATGACGCCACGAGCACCAGCGCCAGCGCGACCTGTGCGATTACCAGAACGCCGCGCGCGCGATGTCGCTCGGCGCCCGCCGTCGCCGAACGGCCCGATTCCTTGAGCACCGCGGAGATCGGAATGCGCCGAGCGCGAAGCAGCGGCACGAGGCTCACGGCGAGCGCGCACAGTATCGTGGCCGCCACCGCGAACCCCCAAACGGCGAAATCGATCCGCACCTCGCTCGCTCGCGGCACGTCGATGCCCGCGGGCAACGATGGCACCAGACGGATCGCGCCCCACGCCATCGCCAACCCGAGCGCGCCGCCGCCCGCCGCGACCAGCACACTGTCCGACAAGTACTGCACGAGCAGCGTACCACGAGTCGCGCCCAGTGCGTTGCGCACCGCGAGCTCGCGCTGCCGGCCCTCCGCGCGCACCACGAACAGGTTGGCGACGTTGGCGCAGGCAATCAGCAGCACCAGCCCGACCGCGCCGAACAAGACCCAGAGCAGCTTGGTCACGTCGCCCACCATCACGTCGCGCAGCGGCTGAACGACGGGCTGCAAGTGCGCCTTCTCGAACATCGCTTTCGGAATGTTGAACGGGAATTCGTCGAGGAGCCGCGGGGTGGAGCGCGCCAGGTCCGCGGCGGCCATTTGCGCGGTCACCCCAGGCTTGAGTCGTGCGACCGCGGTGTAGTTGAAGCTGAGCGGGTCCGCGTGCGCCGCATCGAACTGCAGCGGCACCCAGAGCCGGGTCGCGCTCGACGGATAGCGGAACGAAGCTGGCATGATGCCTACCACTTCGCACGGCACGCCGTCGATCGAGATGCGCTTGCCGACGATCGCCGGATCGCTGCCGTATTTCTGCTGCCACAGCGCGTGTGAGAGGATGATCACCCGCGGCGTACCGGGTCGATCTTCGTCGGCGGTGAATCCGTGGCCGCGCTCGGTCGACACGCCGAGCGTGGGGAAGAGCGTCGCGGTCACGCCAGCCGCGACCACGCGCTCGGCGTCCTCGCTCCCGCCGCCGCCCGCGATCGGCCCGAGATTGACGCTCATTGGCCGCTCGGCCCCCATGCTCGAGAACACCGAGTTGTGGCGCTGGTACAGCATGAACGTGCCGTCGGATTCCGGAACCTTGGAGATGCCCGAGACGGCGATCGAGTGCGAGACGTCGACGAGTCGATCGGGATTCGGGTAGGGCAGGGGACGAAGCACGACGCCATAGAGGATCGCGAACATCGTCGTCGCCGCGCCGAGTCCGAGCGCGAGCACAAAGACGCTGGTGGCGGTGAACGCGGGCGCGCGGCGCAGACGGCGCCAGGCGTGGTGAAGCTCGCGGGCGAGATCGGGCATCATGATCCTTCTGGTGAGGGCGTGCGGCTCACCGTTCGATACGGGAGCGCGGGCGCCCGGGTTTCGCGGTACATTCGGCGCCATGTCTCACAGCCTCTACATCGACGGTCGCTTCGTCGGGTCGCGCTCGGGCCGCACCATCGAGGTGATCGATCCCGCCACGCAGCAACCGATCGCGCGCGTGCCCGACGGCGACGCGGCCGACGTCGACGCCGCCGTCGCCGCGGCCCGACGCGCGTTCGAGTCCGGCCCATGGCGCGAGACGACCGCGCAGGAGCGCGGCCGCGTGCTGTTCCGCCTCGCGCAGATCGTTCGCGAGCACGCGGACGAGTGGGCGCGACTGGAGACGCTCAACAATGGCAAGCCGATCGTCGAGTCGGAGCTCGACATGGCCGACGTCGCGACGTGCTTCGAGTATTACGGCGGGCTTGCGACGAAGATTCACGGCGACGTCGTGCCGGTGCCCGACAACGCGCTGAGCCTGGCATTGCGCGAGCCGATTGGCGTCGCCGGCCAGATCATCCCGTGGAACTATCCGCTCTTGATGGCGGCATGGAAGCTCGCGCCGGCGATCTGCGCGGGCTGCACCATGGTGCTCAAGCCCGCCGAGCAAACGCCGCTCACGGTGCTCGAGCTGGCGAAGCACTTCGAGGCGGTGGGACTCCCGCCCGGCGTCGTGAACATCGTGACGGGCTACGGCGCGACCGGTGCGGCGATCGTCGCGCACCCCGACGTCGACAAGATCGCGTTCACAGGGAGCGCCGAAGTCGGCAAGATCATCATTCGCGACGCGGCGGACACGCTCAAGAAGATCTCGCTCGAACTGGGCGGCAAGTCGCCGAACATTCTCTTTGCCGACGCCGACTTCGAGGCCAGCGTCGACGGGGCGCTATTCGGTCTGTTCATCAACCAGGGCGAAGTCTGCTCCGC
>DATJIZ010000363.1:0-6750 GCA_035492735.1 Gemmatimonadaceae bacterium
GCGTCGAAGTCGAGCAAGCACGCGCCGGCTTTCTTGAGCTCGATGCGAGCGTCGCCGGATTGGCCGAGCAGCCAGGCCGCGAGGCTGCTCAAGTGCGGCTCGTGCCCGACGACGGCCGTGACGTCGCCGGTGGCGCCTCGCCGCGCCCACGCCTCGAAGTCCGCGAGCGGCGACTCCGGCACGAGCGAGTCGGTTTCGACGATGGAGATATCGTACTCCTTCGCGATGGCCTCGGCGGTCTGGCGCGCGCGCACGAGAGGGCTCGTGGCGAGTGTAGCGATCGCCGGAACCACGCGATGGAGGGCGCGTGCGACGTTCTTCATCTCGCGCATGCCTTCCTTGGTCAGCGGGCGCAGCTCGTCGGGCTGGCCGGTCGCGGCGAACTGCTCGCGATCACCCGCTTGACCATGGCGGACGATGAGAAGCTTCATGGGAACGTGCTCCGTAATTCCGAGTGGCGAGTCGAACGCATTGCCGGTTGGCCCTGAAACGCGCATGATCCAGTCGGCTCGGCAGAGCATCGTTCATTTTCCAATCAATGGCAACACCCGGCGGATATCGCTCGAGTTTGACATCGCTACTCGCGTTGGCGTTCGCGGTCGTGACTGTCACTCTGCTGTGGGGATACGCGCACGCGTACTCTCATGGCACACTCACTGTCTCGGTCACCGACGTCGCCGACTCGGAGGCCGGGCGCGCCTCACGTCCCCTCGAGCTTGCATTTCGCGATGCGGCCGGGCACGCACTTGCCCGGGCGGCGCGCGACACGGTGGCCGGCGGGGTGTATCTGTCGTGGCCTGCTCGCTACGACTGCCATTCCTTCGAATTGCGCGCCGCGTTCTCGAGCGCGGCGCGAAAAGCGTGGGACCAATGCTTCGAAGGCCAGTCGCGCTGGATCCAGTCGTGGATCCAGCGAGTGGCGGCGGTTGACGCTCGCGTGGGCGACTGCGCAATCAGCAGCGTCCCGGCGCGACCCGAACGCTTCCGCGACGCCTGGTGGCTCTGGTGGTCCCCCAATCCCCATGTCGGCGGCCCGCCGTACACCAACTACAGCTTCAACCTGCGCCTCGATTCCCGCTCCTGTACGCCAGTCAATGCCACGCAGGACACTTCGACCTGATGGTGCGGAGAATTAGATGCGGTGCAGAACGCGAAGAGACCCGTGAGATCAAGGGAGCACCGAACCACATGTCGCTTAGCTATCTGCCGGCCGCCGGCAACCGGCCGAGCTTTTCGCCACATCAACGCTGATCGAGGATCCCACGATGACGCACAAGCACCTCGTCGTACTGTCGACACTCGTTGCGCTGGCCGCCGTGCCCGCCGTGCAGGCGCAGTCCGGGGACGCGAAGCCCGACTGTTCGAAGATGAGTGGCGCGCCCGCGGACCATGCCAACATGGACCACGCCGCGCACATGGCGGCGATGCAGACGTGCCCAGGAGCGCTGCCAACGCAGCCTGGTCAGGCGGCATTCGGCGCGATCGCCGAAGTCGTGCGAATGCTCGAAGCCGATCCGAACACCGATTGGACCAGGGTGAACATCGAAGCGCTGCGCCAGCATCTCATCGACATGGACGACGTGACGATGCACGCCGCCGTGGCCCAGCGAAACATTCCGGGCGGAGTCGAGCTGACCGTCACCGGCGCCGGCCGAACCGCCGGCGCCATCAAGCGCATGGCACTCAACCACACGCGCATGCTCGACCAGGCGAGCGCCTACCACGCGACGGCCGCGGAGCGGAGCGACGGTGCCGTCATCACGGTCACGGCGAAGGACGCCGGTGACTCACGCCTGGTCGCGCAGATTCGAGGCCTCGGATTCGCCGGATTGCTGACGGAAGGCGATCACCACGCCGCGCATCATCTGGCGATCGCGCGCGGCGACATGGATCCGCACGGCCACCGCTGAACCTCGGCGACAAACGGCGCGAGGCGCCGGCCGCAGCCGCGTAGGTCCGCTCCGCTTCAAGCCGCGTCTGCATTGATTCGAGCCAGCAGCGCCTCGCGCGACACGCTCGATACGCAAGCGGCCGCGAGCGCGCGAACTTAGTTGAGAGTTCCCGAATTCAATGTCCTTGCCGATCGAGACGATTCTGCCCCCCACCCGCCTCGTTTCGTAGCAGACATTCAAACGGGAGGCTCAGATGCGTGTAGGTTCCTTGGTCGTGATGCTCGCAGTGGCCGGCGCGGGACTCGAGGCATGCGCCGACTCCAATGCGCCAAGCGCGCCGGCTCGCTCGCTCGTGGCGTCACACGAGGCCCATGGCGGCGCGGCCGTCGGGTTCACCGACGGCTGGGACAATGGAAAGACGGTCACGTTCTTTTACAACAAGCCGTTCTTCTGCGACACCACCACGGAGAGCGGCGCGCCCAGCGGCTGTGAGGTTGGCGAGGACGGCAACGTCGACCCGCGCCCCGGCAAAATCCCGGTGTTGTACGTGATGACGCCGACGGGCTTCCGTCCCGCCGAATCGACGCTGCAATGTCCGGTTGTCGGCTTCTGCATCAACCATCCGTCGACGATCGATCTCTCTCGCGTGTTCGGACCTGGTTTCGCCAACGTCCCGCTGCCGGCGCACAGCCACATCATCGACTCCGATCTCGCCGAATCGCAGGCCGACGGCGGGCAGGCCGGCTGGTGGGAGATCAATGTGATCGGCGTGAGCTCGCCCGCGGTGTGGGATCAGATCGTGGCGGGCAAGAGCCTCGCGACCGTGCGGGCGCTGCAGGCGCAAGGCGCCGGCATCACCGGCGACATCCCGTCGAACGCCTACCTCTTCTTTGGCGTGCGGCCAAAGACGTGACGATGTCCGCCGAGCACGACTGGCTCGGCGGCGCGATCGCGACCTGCGGCGGGTGCGCGCTCGTCATTGGCGCGCTACTCCCGTGGATATCGCTGTTCGCCGGGCTTCAACGATACGCGGGCGTGGCCGGCTTGAACGGCCGATTGCTCCTGATCGGAGGCGCGTCGGCCACGCTGGGCGGCCTCGCTCTGGCCATGCGGCCGCGACCTCGCCTGCGCGACGCGCTCGGCATGCTTGGCCTCGTACTCGCCGCGTTCGCGTCGTGGGTCCTCCGTGGGCTTCAGACGACGTTGCACGCGCTCGCTCATCATCCGCTCCTGCTGGCGCGCGCGGGCTCAGGCCTGTTCGTCGCGCTCGCCGGGGCGCTGCTGCTGACTTTATTGGTCGCTCCAATGCTCCGACGGCCGTTGCGGGCGTTGGCGCGATCCGGAGACGAATGAAGATGGCATATGGATTCTCGAAGAACGCCTGGCTCTCGATCGCGATGACCGCCGTAGTGGCCGGCTGCACGAGCGATCGGCCGATCGCGCCAAAGCCCGACGGGCCGGCATCGGTGAGCCGTGGTCCGCTCAACCCGGCGCTCATCTCCCAGGGCAAGGAGATCTTCCGGTTCGATACCTACGACGACGAGACGTTCTGGACGGACACGCTTCGCATGCACGAGGTGATTCGGACATCGGTGAGCCCGACGACGGCGCTCTCCGTCGGACTGAAAGTGGACGTGGATGCGTTGCCAGCCTCGGTCAAGATGGCGCTGCAGAACGGAACCATCGACCTGAACGATCCCGCGACGACGGTGGCGCTCCTGAAACTCGGTGCGGTCGTGGGCGTGATCGGCCACGTCGATGCCAACAACGTTCTGACCGGAGTGGGCGTCACCTGTGCATTATGCCACTCCACGGTCGACAATTCGTTCGCTCAGAACATCGGCCACAGGCTCGATGGCTGGCCCAACCGAACGCTCAATGTCGGCGCGATCATCGCACTCTCCCCCGCGCTTACGGCAGCACAAAGGGCAGTGTACAACTCGTGGGGACCGGGAAAGTACGATCCACGGTTCAACATCGACGGCCAGAACATACCGGCTGTCATTCCCCCCGCCTTCGGCTTGCGGAACGTCGATCGCGAGATCTACACCGGCGACGATACGATCTCGTACTGGAATGACTACGTCGCCGTCACGCAGATGCACGGGCACGGGCGGTTCGTCGATCCACGCATCGGCGTGAGCGTGAACAACCCGCCGGAGCTCGTCGCACCAAAGCTCGCCGCGCTGCGCACGTACCAGTTCAGCCTGCAAACGCCGGCACCAGTGCCAGGCACCTTCGACGCCGACGCTGCGCGCCGCGGGCGGCAGGTGTTCAACGCGGTCGCCGGCTGCGCCGGCTGCCACGTGGGCTCCGTGTACACGGACGTGAACCAGGGCGTGCTGCACACGCCCGCCGAAGACGGGCAGGATCCCGCCTACGCATTGCGGAGCGTGACCAAGTTGTATCGTACGACGCCGCTGCGCGGCTTATGGCACCCGCCGCAGCTCACCGGGCCGTACTTTCACGACGGACATGCGCTCACGCTCGGCGCGGTCGTTGACCACTACGTGCAGCTCCAAGGCCTGACGCTGACGCCGCGACAGAGGATGGACCTGATCGAGTACCTCAAAACCCTGTAGTCGCTGGCAATCGCGCGCGGCGACATGGATCCGCACGGCCACCGCTCTTGGGGGCGGCGACCGTCGCGGTCATGCCGTCGCGCGTCGCTCCAACCGCTTCGCGTCTCCGCGTCCGGCGGGCGCTCCCGGCAGCGTTGTATCGTCTCGGATCACCGTGATCGCAATCAAGGCTCAGCGTCCGCCTGAAACAGCGCGTTGATCTCGGCCGACGGCAGTGCGTGTTCCACCAGACTATCCAGTCAGGCATGTTGGTACGCGTCGGCTGCGCCGCGCGCCAACGCGGCGAGAGCGGCTCTGGCCGCGCCGCCGCCGACACTGATCCGGCCAACGCCGGCGCTAGCCAGCTCCCGCATCGATGGTCCGCCAGGAAGGGCCAGCACGTTCAGCGGTCCATTGATCTCTCGCGCGAGCGTGCGAATCTGCTCCAGCTCGAGCTTTCCGGGAACGAACAGCGAGTCCGCACCGGCGGCGCGGTACGCATTCGCCCGCTCGATCGCGCGCTCGAGACGCGTTGCCGGATCACCGACCTGCCGCAGGAACACGTCGGTGCGGGCGTTGAGCACGAACGGAATGCCGGCGGCGCTTGCCGCCGCGCGCGCTGCCGCCACGCGCTCGACGGCGCGTTCGGTCGAATACAGCGGATCCGCTGCGGGCTCCGCGGCGGTCGCGATGCTGTCCTCGAGGTTCATGCCGACCGCGCCGGCATCGATCGCGAGGCGGGCGGTTTCGGCGACGTGCGTCGGCGTCGGTCCGTAGCCCGCTTCCAGGTCGGCGGTGACGGGGAGCGACACAGCCCGCGCGATGCGTTCGACGACGTCGAGCATCTCGCGGCGCGAGATCCGCTCGCCGTCGAGATAGCCGAGCGCCCACGCAACGCCGGCACTGGTGGTCGCGATCGCCCGGGCGCCGGCGCGCTCGACGAGCCGCGCACTCACCACGTCCCACGCGTTCACGAGCACCACGGGATCGCCCGGCCGGTGGAGCTGCAGCAGCGCTTCGGCGCGACGACGTTGAGTCGAGAAGTCCATGCTGATATCGGCGAGTGAAAGATGGCCGCGTCCGGCCAGTCGGCCGCGCGCACCAAGTGGAACATGTTGGGCAACCCGACCACGCACGGCAAGTCACTCGCATTGTCCGAATGATCCTCGAGCTTTCTGCCGTGTCCGTCCAGCTCGAGACGTGCGGTCCCACTCTTCGCGCGCGTACTTGATCGCAGGCGGCGACATGCTGTAGCGTAAGCCGTAGCGAACGATCACGCCGATCATCAACCGATCCAGATGCTCCGACACCTGCTTCTCGCTGCCGCCTTCGCCGGCCCTGTGGTGCTCCGCGCGCAAACCATCGCCGGAGCCGTGCTGGCGGCGCGTGAACCGCACCACCATCTGGCCTACGAGGACTCGACGCTCCGCGTTCTCCGCGTGCGCGTGCCGCCGCACGACAGCACGCTTCTGCACGAGCACGATGCCGACTACTTCTGGATCGCGCTCGGCGCGAGCGAGTTCGTCAACGCGCGACTCGGCGTACCCGACGCGGTGGCCCGATCCGCGGACCTGGCCATACACTACGCGCCGGCGAAGTTCGCCCATGTGGCGCGCAACACGGGCGCAACGCCCTTCGACAACATCACGGTCGAGCTGCTAGGCGCGCAGAGCGGCGTTCGCAATCTGTGCGATGAAGCGCTCACTGGTAAAGCGGTCGACTGTGTCCCGCCCGCCGCGCGGTCGGGTGTGAGCGAGCATCCGGCCTTCGCCACTGATCAACTGCGCGTCAGCCTGGTAAGTATCGCCCCGGGTGCCGACCTGCAGCTCCCGGGAACCATGACGAACGCCTGGGTGATCGCGCTCGACACGGCCGACGCGGCGCATGCGCTCGCGATCGAGGGCGCCGGCCGATGGCTGGGTGGAACGTTTCGCGCGGCCGGAGGCCGCTGGGCGATCCGCAATCGCGGCAATCGCCTGAGCCGTGTGCTTCTGGTCGTTCCACTGGGCCCCTGAGTCCGCGACCGGAGCTCGTCAGAGCACGCCGTCCCGCCGCCTCACTCGTTTCTGAGCACGATCAGCGGATCGACACGCGCCGCGCGCCGGGCTGGCAGCAGACCAGCCGCCAAGGCGACCGACGCGAGGAGCAGCGCCGCAAGCCCGAAGATCGCCGGATCGGTTGCACTGACGTCGTACAGGAAGCGCGAGAGCACGCGCGTGGCGAGGAGCGCACCGGCACTCCCCACGACAACTCCGGCCAGCGCGAACGCAAGCGTGTGGCGCACGATCATGCCTACG
>DATJIZ010000364.1:0-29885 GCA_035492735.1 Gemmatimonadaceae bacterium
GCGCGGCGCGCAACGCGTCTGAACGCCGAGGGCGTGCAGTACCTCCACTGTCCGGTGTTCATCGGGCCCGCCGCCGCGCGTGCGGGAACGGGCACCATCCTCGCCTCGGGACCGCGCGCGTTGTATGACCGCGTGAGCGAGCCGCTGGCGCGAATGGCGCAACGCGTCGAGTACCTGGGCGAGCGACCGGATCTCGCCGCCGTCTACAAGCTGTGCGGCAACACGATGATCATCGGCGTGAGCGCGATGGCCGCCGACTTGTTCGCCGTGGCGGCGGGAGCCGGCGTCGCGCCGGCTGATGCGATCCGGATCCGGGAGATCGTCAATCCGCCGATTCTCTCGGCGCGCGCCGAGCATATGGTCGCGCACGATTTCGCCCCGAGCTTCGAGCTCACGATGGCGCGGAAGGACGTGCGGTTGATGCTCGAGACCGCCGGCTCGCGTCCGCTCGCGGCGTTGACTGCGATCGCAAGCCGCATGGACGCGCTGATCGCAGAGGGCCACGGCTCGGAGGATCTGGCGGTCCTCGGCATCGATTCGGCGGACTGAACGACTCGACGCCGCGGCGGTATCGGCGAAACTACCCGTTCGGTGTCGGCAATTCGCCGCTTGCGGTGTCAGGGCGGCCGGGGCAAATCACAGGATGCACGGCCGTCGGTCGTCGCCTCCGTTCGTGGCGACGGCTCATCCCCCCTAGGAGCCCACCATGAAGAGATTCCTGTGGCTGATCGCGATCGCGGCGATCGGCGCGCCGGCTGTCGTCCCTGCTCCGGCACAGGCGCAGCGCGGCGGCCAGCGAGACACGATGCTCGTACGCCGTCGCGACTCGCTGGAGAAAGCGCTGGAAGGAATGGCGATCATCGATCGCAAGCTGATGATTCCGATGCGCGACGGCACGCGCATGCAGTTCGACGTGTACCGCCCGAGGAATGCGGCGGCCGGCGTGCCGACGATCTTCGTGCGCACGCCGTACAACATGAACTTCTGGGATGTGTCGCTGGGCGCACCGGCCGACATGAGCGCGCAACTCGAGGCGGTGAAGCGCGGCTACGCCTACGTCGGCGCGAACGAGCGCGGGCATTTCTTCTCCGAGGGCAACTACGACATCCTCGGTCCGCCGCTCACCGACGGCGTGGACGAGATTCAATGGATCTCATCGCAGCCGTGGTCGAACGGCAAGGTCGGGTTGATCGGCTGCTCGTCGACGGCGGAGTGGCAGATGGGCGTGGCCGCGCAGGCGCCGAAAGGCCTGGCGACGATCATCCCGCAGGGATTCGGCGCCGGTGTCGGTCGCGTGAAGCCCTACTACGAGCAGGGCAACTGGTATCGCGGCGGCGCAGTCCAGATGCTGTTCATCGACTGGCTGATGGGCGAGCAGAATCAGGTGCGGCCGATGTTCCCGGCGAATGCGACGCAGGAAGATCTGATCCGCGCCGCCAAATCGTTCGATCTGGCGCAGCATCTGCCGCCGGCTGACTGGGCGAAGAACTTCTGGTACCTGCCCGAGCAGGATCTGATCAAGCACCTCGATGGCCCGCACGGCATCTACGCCGACTCGATGCCGGGCATCGCCACCGGCGGCGCCATGATCAAGCGCGCCCCGAACGACCCGGCGTGGTATCGCGGCGGCCTGTTCCACGACGACATGAAGATCAACGTGCCGGGACTCTGGTTCATGTCCTGGTACGACGTGTCCGTGGGGCCGAACCTCGCCACGTACAACCACGTGCGGAAGACCGCCGATCCGGCGGTCGCGAACCAGCAGTACGCGATCATCGCGCCGACGCTGCACTGCTCGTACACGCGGGCGACCGAGAACACGATCGTCGGCGAGCGGAGCGTGGGCGATGCGCGCTACGACTACGCCGCGCTCACCTACGGATGGTTCGATCACTTCCTCAAGGGCGACGCGAACGGCCTGCTCGACACTATGCCCAAGGTCCGCTACTACACGATGGGCATCAACAAGTGGCAGTCGTCCGACACATGGCCGCCGCGCGGCGCCGAGGGGATGACGTTCTTCCTCTCGAGCAACGGCAAGGCGAACACAATGAACGGCGACGGCGTGCTGGCGACCAAGCCGCCGTCCAAGGACGTGCCCGACAACTTCGCGTACGATCCGATGAATCCGGTGCCGTCGCACGGCGGCAACGTGTGCTGCCAGGCGAACGCCCTGTCCGGCGGTGCATTGGACCAGCGGGTCATCGAGGCACGCCCCGACGTGCTCGTGTACACGAGCGAGCCGCTCAAGGAAGGCATCGAGGTGAGCGGGCCGATGGAGTTCACGACCTACGTGTCGTCGGACCGCAAGGATACGGACATCACGATCAAGGTGATGGACGTGTACCCCGACGGCCGCGCGTACAACCTCGACGAGACGATTCAGCGGCTGCGCTATCGCAACGGCTACGACCAGCCGATCGAATGGATGGAGCCGGGCAAGGTGTACAAGGTGGCGCTGCAGCCGATGACGACGAGCAACTTCTTCGAGGCCGGCCATCGCATCCGCATCGAGGTGTCGAGCTCGAACTTCCCGCGGTTCGATCGCAACCTGAACACGGGCGGCAAGAACTACGACGAGACGACGGGTCTCGTGGCGCACAACACGATTCATCACTCCAGACAGTATCCGTCGACGCTCAAGATCACCGTCGTGAAGCGGCCAGCGGCGGCCGATCGCTGACCCGTCGGTCAACCGCGGTCCCGTCGTAGGCGAAATTGGCGAAATTGGGGTCAGACACCAATTAACAGTTTGGTTAAATGGTGTCTGACCCCAATTTGCGCACCAATTTGCCGTCGGGCGCTACTGACGCGACGCCCCGCCCAGTGTCCGGGCAAAGAGCGCCAGCAGCGTTTCCCAGTGGCGCTCCGCGGCGACCTGATCGTGCGCCGGCGTATCGCAGAGCACCCAGCCATGCCGCGCCGGATACGTCTCGATCGTGTGATCGACACCGGCATCGGACAGCGCCTGCTCGAGACGCGCTTTCTGCGCCTCGTCGAAGCCGCGGTCCTCGATCGCGCCGGCGACGTAGACGCGGGCCCGCATGCGCGGCGCCAGCGTGTGCGGGCTGTCGGGCGAGTCGGTGGCGAGGCCGCCGCCGTGGTACGACGCGGCCGCGGCAAAACGCTCCGCGAAATAGCCGGCGGCGTACAACGCGAGACGGCCGCCCATGCAATAGCCGGTGATGCCGAGCGTCCCACGGCGCACCTCCGGCTGCGCGTCGATGTAGGTGAAGAAGGCCTCCATGTCGCGCATCACGTTCGCGGGGCTCGCCGAGGGCATGATGCGCGTCATCAAGTCCGCGCGCGCGACCGGATCGGAGAATACGTTGACGCCGTATTCCGCCTTGTAGCCCACACGGTAGAACAGATCGGGAAGGAACGCGTAGTACCCCGCGCCCGCGATTCGCGCCGCCACGTCGAGCACCGCCGATCGCATGCCGATCCCGTCCATGAACACGACGACGCCTGGAAACGAGCCGTCGCGATCGGGCACGTACGTGTGCACCGGGCAGCGCCCGTCGCGCGTCTCGATTTCGGTGGCAACGTGCCGGATCATCGGCGACACGGCCGTCGGTCGCTACTTCGGCTCGGACGTCACCGTGCGGCCCACGATGATCGTGATGTTGTCCGTGCCGCCGCCGTCGAGCGCGTCCTGCAGCAGCTGTTCGCATGCTTCGCGCGCCGAGGTCATCGCGCCCAAGCGCTCGGCGATCCGCTCGTCGGAGACGTGTTTGGTCAATCCATCGCTGCACATCAGGTTGACCATGCCCCACTCGTTCCGGAATCGCTTGACGACCGGGACGGTCTGCTTGCCGCCGATCGCACTCGACAGCACATGTGCCCAGCGCGACTTGAATGCCACCGACCCGCTCATGATTCCTTGATCGACCAGCTCCTGGGCGACCGTCTGATCCCGCGTCACCTGCGTGAGCACGCCGTCGCGGTACGTATAGAATCGCGAATCGCCGACCTGCAGCAGATACACCCAGGGCCAGACCCCCATGTACAACGTCAGCGTCGTCGCCATCCCGCGCAGGTCGGAATCGCCCTCGGCTCGCTCGAGCAGTCGTGCGTGGCTCCGCATCGCGGCGTCCTGCAACAGCTCGACGAAGGTTTCGGACTGCGCGTCCGACTGGTAATACGTCGCGGTGCTGTGGGTGAGGTACAGCGTGATGTCCTCGAGCACCATGCGGCTCGCCTCTTCGCCGGCGGCGTGGCCGCCGACGCCATCGGCGACCATGGCGAGAAAGCCGAGTCGCTCGTCGCAGGCGCGAAGCTGCTGATCGGGCGGTAGTGACGTCGACAGCACGTCGAGCCGTTTATGCAGGGATCCGAGCAGAAAGTGATCTTCGTTCGTCTGGCGAACCTTGCCCGGATGGGTGAGTCCCCAGACGTCGATCTCTTCGTCGGTCGGCTTGCGACCGATCGACGCCGAGCCGGAGACGGAAGGGGTGGACGCGGCCTCGATCGACGTCCGGGCCGTCGCGGAATTGCTTGTCGTCATGCGGCACCTTCCCCTCGTATGGCGTCGACGGTCACGATCGGTCGGATTGCGCGAACATACTCCGGCTGGCGGCGACCGCCAGATCAGATTTCGTGCCGGGCGAATGATGATGCAGTTGCGCCCGCATGCGCGCCACCACGTCGTCCGCCTCGTCGTCGGACTCGCCGAGCGTCACGAGCGCGTAGTGCGCCAGACTGAGCGCCGCCTCGCGCTCTGCGTACACGGCCCGGCCGGTCGCCGTGGCGGTCGACAGATGTTCCTCGAAGAACTGCTGTTCGGCGGCGCTGTGGGTCCGCACCGCGACGATGATGTTCGGGTTGACGGCGCGAGCCTGCTCCACGATCTGGCGGGCACGAAACGGCTCGGGCGCGGTGACGACGAGCAGTCGCGCGTCCGCGATGCCCGCGCGCTCGAGCACGTCGCCCCGCGTGCCATCGCCGTGCACCGCCCGCTCGCCGCGACTCCGCAGCGCACGCACGACGTGCTCCTGCTCCTCGACCACGACATACGCCATGTGGGCGCTGGCGAGCGCCTCGGCGATCGTGGCACCGACGCGACCGTAGCCGATCAGGACGACGGCCGGCGCCGGCGGCTCGCCCGATCCCCCGCCGGGCGCGCGCTCGGCGTCGAGCGCCGCACTCGAGCGGCCGCGTGCGAATCGCGCGACGACCGCGATGAGCGGCGCGTTCACCGCGATCGCGACGAGTGACGCCGCGACGATCAACGCTTCGCCGTCGCGCGAGATGAGCCCGAGTGACACGCCCAGCGCGGCGACGATGTATGAGAATTCTCCAATCTGGCCAAGCCCGGTGCCGACAATCACTGCCGTTCGCCGTGGCTGGCCGAACAGGCGGAGCAGGCCCGAAGCGAGCGCGCTCTTCCAGACAACGATGACCGCCACGAGGACGGCGAGCTCGAGGGGCTCGCGCACGACGACCATCGGGTCGAACAACATGCCGACCGACACGAAGAAGAGCACCGCGAACGCGTCCTGCATCGGCAACGCGTCGGCAGCGGCGCGCTGACTGAGCTCCGACTCGTTGATCACCGCGCCGGCGAAGAACGCGCCGAGGGCGAACGACACGCCGAACAGTTGCGCGGCGATCGTTCCGACGCCGAGCGCCGTACCGAAGACCGCGAGCGTGAACAGCTCCCGCGAGCCGAACGCCGCGACGTGGGCGAGGAGCCACGGCACGAACCGTCGACCGGCGAACCACATGAGGGCGACGAACAGGACCACTTTCACGAACGCGATCGACGCCGTGAGCGCGACGTGCGCGGTCGCGACGGAGCCGCGGCCGCCATTCGCGAGCCAGGGCGCGACGGCGGGCAGAAGCACCAGCGCGAACACCATCGCGAGGTCTTCGACGACCAGCCAGCCGATGGCGAGTCGTCCCTCGCGCGAGTCGAGGCGGTCGCGCCGCTCGAGACCTTTGAGCATCACGACGGTGCTGGCGACGCCGAGTGACAGGCCGAGCACCGTACCGCCACCGGTGCCCCAACCCCAGGCGATTGCCAACCCCGCGGCGAGCGATGCCGTGATCGTCGCCTGAATCAGCGCGGCCGGTACGACGACCGCGCGCAAGCCGGCAAGCTCGCCAAGCGAGAATCGCAGGCCGACGCCGAACATCAGCAGAATCACGCCGAGACTGGCGAGCTGCTGCGCCAGACCGGCATCGGCCACGTAGCCGGGCGTGAACGGCCCCACGACGACGCCCGCGAGAACGTAGCCGACGATTGGCGCGAGCCGCAGACGCGTCGCGATCAGCCCGAAGACGAACGCCACCGTGATGCCTGCCGCGAGCGTCACGATCAGCACCGAGTCGTGTGACATCAGCCTCTCCAGGCATCCGGGTCAGGTCGGGCGGACTATTGAAGTTAGGCGCTTCCAGCCACTCCGCGCGCCAGATAGCTTCCCGACCGGTGAGCATTCCGCCTCGGACAATGCGACGATGACTGACGACGCGACACCAGTGCGCTGGGGTGTTCTCGGCGCCGCGAACATCGCCGTCGCGAAAGTCATCCCGGCGATGATGCGCAGCGAGCGTTCGCGCGTGGTCGCCATCGCGTCGCGCGATCAATCGAAAGCAACCGCCGCGGCGAGCGCGCTCGGCATTCCCCGCGCGTACGGCTCGTACGAGGCACTGCTCGCCGATCCGGATGTCGAGGCCATCTACAATCCGCTGCCGAATCACCTGCACGTCCCGTGGTCGATTCGGGCCGCCGAGGCCGGGAAGCACGTGCTGTGCGAAAAGCCGATCGCGCTGTCCGCGGTAGAAGCGGAGCAGTTGCGCGCCGCGCGCGACCGAACCGGCGTGCTGGTCGGCGAAGCCTTCATGGTGCGCACGCATCCGCAGTGGCAGGAGGCACGGCGGCTCGTCGAGAGCGGAAGCATCGGACCGCTGACGCTGGTCAGCGGCCATTTCAGCTACTATCGCCGCGATCGGGACGACATCCGCAGCCGTCCGGAGTACGGTGGCGGCGCGTTGATGGACATCGGATGCTACCCGATCACGCTGTCGCGATGGCTCTTCGGCGCCGAGCCGATCGCGGTGATCGCGCAGATCGATCGCGATCCCGATTTCGGTGTCGACCGTTTTGTCTCGGCGCTGATGCGTTTTCCCGGCGGGCAGGCGACGTTTGCCTGCAGCGGGCAGCTCGTTCCGTTCCAGCGCATGGAGCTCTTCGGCGCGCGGGGCCGGATCCAGGTCGAGATTCCGTTCAACGCGCCGCCGGACCGTCCGTGCCGGATCTTCGTCGACGATGGGAGCGCGCTCGGCGGGTTGGCGGCGAAGGTGATCGAGTTTCCGGTGGTCGATCAGTACGCGGTGCAGGCGGACCACTTCTCCGACGCGATCCGCGGCCGCGGTGCGGTGCCCGTGCCGATCGACGACGCCGTGGCCAACATGGCGGTGATCGACGCCCTGTTCCGCTCGGCGGACTCGGCCCGGTGGGAGATCCCAGAACGCTAATGGGCTAACTGGGCTAATTGGGGTCAGACACCAATTATGAAAATGGTGTCTGACCCCAATTAGGGGATTTAGATCACGGCGCCGAGGTAGGAGGCGAGGCGGAGCACGTCGGCGAAGACGCCGGCCGCGGTGACCTCACGGCCCGCGCCGGGGCCCTGGACGACCAGCGGATTGTCGCGATACCGCCGCGTCCGGAACAGCACGACGTTGTCGGTGAGCTGCAGCCGGCCGAACGCGTGGGTCGCCGGGTACTCGCGCAGTCCGACGCTCGCCTGGCCGTCGCGCGTCAGGCGGCCCACGAAGCGCAGGACGTTCCCCGCCGCCGACGCGGCGCGGTGGCGCTCCGACATCTCGGCATCGTGCGCCGGCAGGGCGGCGAGAAACGCATCCGCCGATCCGCTCTGCAGCGATTCGGGGACGAGGCTCCGCACGTCGACGTCGGCCAGCTCGATCGAGGCGCCCATCTCGCGCGCCAGGATCACGATCTTGCGCGCCACGTCCGTCCCCGAGAGATCGTCGCGCGGGTCAGGCTCCGTGTAGCCGAGCTCGCGCGCGTGGGCGACGAGCGCGGAGAACGGTCGCGCGCCGTCGAAGCTGTTGAACAGATACGAGAGCGTGCCGGAGAGGATGCCCTCGATCTCGAGAATCTCGTCGCCGGTCTGCACGAGGTCGCGCAGCGTCTGGATGATCGGCAACGCGGCGCCGACCGTCGTTTCATAGAGGTAGTGCGCGCCGAGGACGCGATTGGCCTCGCGCAGCCGCCGGTAGTACGCCATGTCCGACGCGTTGGCCCGCTTGTTGGGCGTGACGACGTGGATGCCGCCGGCGAGCCAGCCCTCGTAGCACCGCGCGATCCGGTCGCTCGCCGTGCAATCGACGAGCGCCGCATGCGGGAGATGCTCGGCGTGCACGTGCGCGACGAAGCGGTCGAGATCGAGGGCGTCGCCGCGCTCGTCGAGCGTCGCGCGCCAGTGATCGAGCTCGATCGCGCGATCGGCGAGCAGCATGCGTCCGGACGTCGCGATCGCGCGCACGCGGAGATCCACGTCGAACGTCTGCCGCAGGCGCGTCGCTTCCGCGGCGAGCTGCCGCAGCAGCTCGCCGCCGACGTTACCGGCGCCGATCACGCCGAGCGACAAGGTCTGGCCGGAGAGGTAGAGTCCCGAATGCGCGGCGCGAAGCGCACGGCGTGTATCCGACTCGCTCACCACGACGGAGATGTTGCGCTCCGACGAGCCCTGCGCGATCGCGCGGATGTTGACGCGCGCCTTGCCGAGGGCGCTGAAGAACTTGGCAGCAATGCCAGGATGCCCCGCCATCCCATCGCCGACCACGGCGAGGATGCTGCATCCCGCGTCGACGTCGATGCGCGCGATCTGACCGTGATGACGCTCGGCGAAGAACGCCTGCTCCACGGCGTCGCGCGCACGGTCGGCGGCGCTCGCCGGAACCGCGAAGCAGATCGAGTGCTCGGAGCTGCCCTGCGAGATCATGATCACGGAGATGCCCGCGTCGCGCAGTGCGCCGAACAGTCGCTGTGCCGTGCCGGGCACGCCGATCAGTCCCGTGCCCTCCAGGTTGAGCAGCGCGATCGACTCGACGGCCGCGAGTCCTTTCACCGCGAACCCGAGCGATGGACCGGCGTGGATGCGCGTGCCGGCGAGCTCCGGTTTGAAGGTGTTTCGGATGAAGATCGGCAGGCCGCGCTCGACGGCAGGCGCCATGGTGCTCGGGTGGATGACCTTGGCGCCGAAATAGGCGAGCTCCATGGCTTCGTCGTACGAGAGCGTGTCGAGGACGACCGCTTCGGGCACGAGCCGCGGATCGGCGCTCATCACGCCATCGACGTCGGTCCAGATGTGGATCTCGCCGGCGTCGAGCAGCGCGGCGAAGATCGAAGCGCTGAAGTCGCTGCCGTTTCGGCCGAGCGTCGTGGCGACGCCGTCGCTCGTCGAGGCGACGAATCCCGTGATGACGATCGTCGCCGACGGATCATCGTGTTTGGCGAGCCAGCCATCCAGCCGCTCGCGCGACGCGCGCCAGTCGACGGCCGGTGTAGCGCCGTTCCATTCGA
This sequence comes from Gemmatimonadaceae bacterium, assembly GCA_035492735.1. Taxonomy (GTDB): domain Bacteria; phylum Gemmatimonadota; class Gemmatimonadetes; order Gemmatimonadales; family Gemmatimonadaceae; genus JAQBQB01. Next base: position 9,554 of record DATJIZ010000364.1, read on the forward strand.
CGACGAGCACGTCGCGCGCGTTGAGCCACCGCGCGGCCGAGCCGCGCGCCTCGAGATGGGCGGCGAGCATCCGTGCCGACCACAGCTCGCCGTAGCCCGACACGAGGTCGAATGCTTCGCGCGACGATCGGTGGAGGAGTGTGCTGGCGTGCAGCACGTCGGCGATCTCCGCCAGATCGCGCGCCAGAACGGCGCCCAGCGATTCCGCCACATCGGTCGGCACGAGCGCGGCAATCGTGTCGAGGTGGCGCCGGCCGAGCGCCTCGAGGAGCGCCTCGTAATCGCCGGCCTCGGATGCCGCGGCCGTCTCGACCGCGCTCAACAGCGAGTTCGTCACGCCGCTCATCGCCGACACGACCACGGCGCGGCGCGGCGCCGGCCAGCTCGCCACGATCTCGGCGACGCGGCGGAAGCAGCCGGCGTCGGCCAGGCTCGTGCCGCCGAACTTGTGAACCGCTGGGACGATCACGGCTGCGTTACAGCAGGTCCCCGTGGAAACGGACCATCACGCATCGCCGCGTCGTACGCGAAGCTCGCGAAGACTACGGCAGCCTGCGCGACGTCCTCGGGTCGCGTACGCTCCATCGTGTCCATGTTCGTGTGGTGGATTCGCACATCATAGTCCTTGTATTCCTGGATCGGGTTGAAGCCCGGCACGCCCACCGCGATGAAGCTCAGATGATCGGTGCTCCCGATGCCGGCGCGAACGTTCTTGCGCATGCCGATGTCCTTGAGCGGCTCGAGCCACGCGTCGAAGATCGCTTTCGCCGCGTCGCTCCCCTCGCTGAAGAATCCATAGACCGGTCCGTAACCCGGATCGATGTTGAAGTACACCGACAGCTTGTCGCGCGCCGCGCGGTTCGCGTCGCCGGCGAGATGGCGCGCGACCCAGGCGCGCGACCCGTAGAGCCCTTCTTCCTCGCCGCCCCACAGCGCCACACGAATCGTCCGCCGTGGCTTGGCGCCGATCGCTTTGAGAATGCGCATCGCCTCCATCACCGTCACGGCGCCGTCGCCGTTGTCCGTCGCGCCCGTGGCGGCGTGCCACGAATCGAGGTGCGCGCCGATCATCACGACCTCGTCCTTCAGCCGCGGGTCGGTGCCGGGCAACTCGGCGATGATGTTGTAGCCGCTGGTGTCGCGCGTGAAGTAGCGCCCCTGCACGTTCACGCGAACCGTGACCGGCGTGTGGCTCTGCAGCAGGCGGAGCAGGTTGTTGTACTGCTCGCCGGACACGACGACGGTCGGCACCGCGGTCGCTCCCTGGTCGCGCGTCTGGACGAAGATCGTCCCGTGCTCGCCGCGGCTCGGCTTGAGCACCGCGCCCACGCCGGCGTCGTGCAGGATCTGCGCGATGCGCTGGGCGTCGCTCTGCCCGCCGCGACCACGACCGCCGCCGATCTGCGGCGCCGGCTTGTAGACGTCAGGCGGCGCGTTCGGCGCCGTGGGATTGATGCGATCCTCGCGAATGAAGCTCGTCATGAGCGGCTGGGTGAGCACGATCTTGCCGCGGAGCGAGGGCGCGATTTTGGCGAGCGAGTCGGCGGAGATGCCGGCGATCAGCACCGGCGTGCCGACGACGTCGCCGGCGGTGGATGGCGACCACGCATCGGGGTAGCCGATCATCGGCGCGAAGCGCGGCGCGGTCATCTCGAGCGTGAAGTGTTCGAGCTCCCAGCCGCGGCCGAACGGCCACGATTCCATATGGACGTCCTCGAGACCCCAGCCGGCAAGGTGATCGCGCGCCCACGTCGCGGCGCGCATGAACGCCGGTGACGCGGTGAGTCGCGGGCCGATCACCGTGGCGATCGTGTCGAGCATTGGCCAGGCGTGCGAGTGGTTGAGCCCTTCATCGCGGATTCTGGCGAGCGTCGCCTGATCGATCGATTCCTGCGCGAGAAGACTGGCGGGGACGAAGGCGAGAGCGACGAGCAGGCGCGGCAGCATGATGCCTCGTGGTGGGGAGTGACAGGGCGCTGCAGAATTTGAATCATCCGCACGCCGCGGCGGTAGACCGCCGGCGTGCGCCGCTCTAACGTGTTCAGAGTGTCCTACGCCGACTTCCTCTCCTTCCGTCGGTCGATTCCGCGCGCTCCGCGACTGGACCGGCAAACCGTGCGCGTTCGTGGAATCGAGTTCGCCGTGTTCACGAGTCCGCCTGCCGAAGGCGCGCCGCCCGTGGTGTGCGTCAACGGCGGAATGATCTACGACCACTCGATGCTATGGCCGGCGCTGTCACCGCTCGCCGGGCAGCGGCAAGTGATCCTGTACGACCAGCGCGGTCGCGGCGCCTCGTCTGCGCCGGCCGATCCGTCGGCGGCATCGATCGAAGACGACGCGGCGGATCTCGTCGCGCTGCGCCGCGCACTTGGCATTCGCCGCTGGGACGTGCTCGGGCACTCGTGGGGCGGCGGCATCGCGATGCTGGCCGCGGCCGCGGACCCGGCCGGTGTGCGGCGACTGGCGCTCGTCGACGCCGTGGGTCCGACGAGCGACTGGATCGCGCCGCTCAGGCGCGCGGTGCTCGCCCGACTCGCGGGCGCGGAGCGCGACGCGGTCGCGTCAATCTCCGACGAAGCACTCCGCGCGCCGGATCCCGTCGTCCACAGCCGGTACGCCCGTGCGGTCTATCCGGCGTGGTTCGCCGCGCACGACATGGCAAGCCATTTTACACCCCCCGTGGCGCAGAGCGCGACCGGTGCGGCCGTACTTGCTCGACTCAGGCGCGAAGGATACGATTGGCGCCCGAAACTGCGTGCCCTTTCCGTTCCCACATTCGTCGTACATGGCGAGGAGGACGTCTTACCGCCATCCGTTGCGCTCGAGATCTCTAACACCCTGCCAGACGCCCGCCGTTGTGTCGTTCCCTCCTCCGGGCACATGCCGTTCTGGGAAGCGCCAGCGCGCTTCTTCTCCCTGATCGAATCCTTCCTGTCGTAAACCAGTAGTTCTCTTCCCTCCAAACAGCAGTCCCCACCGGCTCCCCCGGTATGAAGCGAGCAGCCCTTCCCATTCTCTCGCTCGCGCTGGGAGCATCGCTTCTCAGCGTGCTCCGCGCGTCGACCACCCGCGCCGCAGCGCCGCTGCCGGTCCGCTATGACGCGACCGCTGCCGGCATCGTCGCGCGACGGTTCGACACGGCCGACGTCGCACCGGCGTCGCGCGAGGACAAGCGCGCCGACGTGATTCGCCGGATCAGGCGCGCGCGCGAGGGGACCTACATCAACGAGATCCTGCTCGAGCGTGACTCGGCGCTGGCGCGCTGGCCCGATCGACGCGGCGACCCGCTCACCGTCTGGATCCAGCCGCAGTCGCCGGTTGCCGACTTCAGGACGCCGTACCCGGCCGTCGTCCGCAGCGCATTCGAGGCGTGGGACGAGTTGCACCTGCCGGTGCAATTCACGTTCGTGGATGATTCCGCCTACGCTGAAGTGCACGTGACCTGGATCGATCGCTTCGCCGAACCGATCAGCGGCCGTACGCGGTGGTCGCGCGACGATTCGTGGCACATCACCGACGCCAACATCACGCTCGCCGTGCACCACAACTCCGGCGACCAGCTCGACGAAGACGCGATGCGTGCCATGGCGCTCCACGAGATCGGCCATCTGCTGGGACTCGATCACACGACGGACAGCACGAGCATCATGGCGCCGCGCGTTCGCGTGCGCGAGCTGTCCGACGCCGATCGCGCCACCGCGCGCCTGCTTTACGCGCTGCCCGCCGGCTCACTTCGCTGACCAGTGGCCGCGCTGCGCGCGGAACGCGTACTCTACGTGGTAGTCGGCGCGCTCGCCGTCTTCGTCGGCGTGCAGATCAAGAACGAGCGCAGCCACTGGAATTTCGTCCCCGACGACTCGTTCATCGACCAGGAGCCGGTCCGCCGCGACGTCAGTGAGCCGCCGCCCGGCTACCGCGCCGTCGAGCTTCGCCAGCCTGACGTGACCTCGACGACGGTGGCGACGACCAGCATCGCCGCGCCGCTGGATCGCGATCCCGCGCAGATCAGCGCCCGCATCGCGCTGACGAGCGGCACGTACATGCTCGACATGCTCGCCGATCTCAAGAAGACTCTCATTCGTTGGCCCGACCGCACCGATCGACCGCTGCGGGTGTGGGTCCAGTCCATGCCGTCCGTGCCCGACTGGGACACGCGCTACGCCGAGATGGCGCGGGAGGCGTTCGCCGATTGGAGCGGAGACGGACTGCCGATTCGTTTCGACTTCGTTCTCGACTCGGCGAGCTCGGACGTGCAGATCGTGTGGATCAATCGATTTCCGGCGAGCATGGGTCGACGCGTGGGATCGACGCGACGGTCCACCGATGTCAACGGCTGGCTCGTATCGGCACAGATCACGGTCGCGGTGCACGACAGCGCGGGCAGAGTGATCGAGCCGTCAGGACTCGCCGGCATCGTGCGGCACGAGGCCGGGCACGCGCTCGGACTTGGCCACTCGCGCGATTCGACGACGAAGATGTACCCGGTGGAATTCACTCATACGATCGGCCCAGCGGACCGCGCTACGCTGCAGTTGCTGTACTCGCTGCCGCCCGGTCCGGTGCCGTGACGGGCGGGCGGCGGGCGGCGGGCGGCGGGCGGCGGGCGGCGGGCGGCGGGCGGCGGGCGGCGGGCGGCGGGCGGCGGGCGGCGGGCGGCGGGCGGCGGGCGGCGGGCGGCGGGCGGCGGGAAATGCGGTCAGACACCATTTCGGGGCAAGACACCATTTCGGGCCACCATTTCGAGTTCCACAGAGTCGTTTCCTCGGAATCGTTCTTGCCTGCCCTGCGTGCATGCGACGGGACAATGGCAACGATCGCTTCGACGTCGGCATCATTGGCGGGGGCCCGGCGGGACTCAGCGCGGCGATCTGGTCGGCGCGCTACCTGCACTCCGTCGCGCTCGTCGACAGCGGCGACCCGCGCAATTGGGAGACGCGCGGCATCAACGGCTTTCTGGGGTTCGAGGGCATTCGCCCCGCCGAGCTACGTGCCAGCGGACGCGAGATGTGCCGCAAGCTCGATGTCGACCTGATCGACGCGATCGTCCTGCATGTCGAGCGGGACGACGAAGAGGATTTTGCGTTGCGCCTGCACGGCGGCGAGCGCGTCCACGCCCGCCGGCTCCTGCTCGCGATCGGCATCCGCGACGTGTGGCCGGACATCCCCGGGCTCGCGCATGTGTATGGCGCCAACGCGCACGTGTGCCCCGACTGCGACGGCTACGAATCGCGAGGCAAGAAGATCGTGGTCATCGGCCACGGGCGGCGCGCCGTGGGCATGGCGCTCAACCTGACGACGTGGACGGACGACATCATCATATGCACCAACGGCCGGCCGCCCGAGCTCGACGAGCAGGAATACTGCGAGAAGCTCGACGCACTGAACATTCCGGTCCTGACGGAGCCAATCGAGACGGTCTGCTACGAGGGCACCTCGATCCACTGCCTCAAGCTCGCGAACGGGATGCAGCTCGACACCGATAAGGTGTTCTTCACGATCGGCCAGTATCCGGCCGACGATCTGTGCGCCAGGCTCGGATGCGAGCGCGACGACGAAGGCCACGTGATCGTCGACGAGCACGGCCACACGTCCGTGTTCAACGTGTTCGCGGCGGGCGACATCACGCCCGGACCCCAGCTCGCGATCAAGGCCGCCGCACAGGGAGCCGCGGCGGCGTTGGCGATTCACAAATCGCTGGTGCCGGAGTCGCGAAAGCTCGCACCCCCGGAACCCGCCGTCAGCTCACGGTGACGGCCAGGTCAACCTGATCGTACGCGGCTTCTGATTGCGCACCACCTGCACCGCCACCGAGTGCTGCGGCAGCTGCGTCATCGTCATCACGCGATCCCGGAACTCGGCGACCGAGCGCACGGGCGCATCCTCGACGCTCACGATGACGTCGCCGGGGCGAAGTCCGTCGCGCCACGCCGGCGAATCCTCGGGAACTTCGTTCGCGAGCACGCCGACCTTGAGGTTGAGCGCCTTTGCCAGTGCGGCGCTCACCGCCGAAAGGCTCGCGCCGAACATTCCGTCACGCGAGATCCGGAACGTCCTCGCGAAGACCGGCGCTGGCGCCGGCGCGAGCGCCGGCACGGGCACGCCCCCGAATGCATCGGGCAGATCGGGGATCTCCACGCGCACCTCGGCCGGACTTTCGGCACCGAGATCCTGGCGGCGCGCGAAGATGCGCGCTGGTCCGCGGGCGACTCGGACCGCGTAATCCTTGTTCGCGCCGTCGCGTCGAATGGTGATCGACACCCGTCGATCCGGCCGCAGGAGCTCCGTCAGGTTGAAATCGCGGTTGACCACATCCAGTCCGTCGTAGGCGACCAGTGTGTCGCCGCGAGTGATGCCGGCGCGCTCGGCGGGCGAGTTCGGGTCCACCGAAATGATCTGCGGATACGCGAAGTAGATGACGTGCTGGCCGGCGCGATCGAAGATCTGCTGGCTCGGGCCCTGGGTCACGAACCCCAGCCAACCGGTGGGCGGGAACGGCCCGGCAGTGCGCGGAAAGAAGTTTCGTTCGGCCAGGCCGCGCGCCACCATTTCGCGCTTGGCGCCGACCAGCAGCGAGTCGACGTGCCGCGTGATCGCGAGCCAGTCCGCCGAACCGTACTGTTCGCGCTCGAGCGCCTGGACGAGCACCCTGATCGAATCCATCGACACGCCCGGCATCTTGAACATCTGCACGAACACCGAGTCGCGCGGGCGCGCGCGGGCGGGTTCGGTCGCTTGCGCGGCAATGGCCGGCGCGATCGCGGTGAGCAGGAACGCGGCAGCGGCGCCGCGCGAGCGAGTGAGTTGCGTCCTCATGCGATGCATCAGTAGCTCGTGATCCTCATGCTGACCGGCGCCGCGGTGTTGAGCTGCCGCAGCGTGGCCTCGCGCTGGCCCAGCGTCGTGAGATAGTAGCCGTTGATCACCGGATCGTACGGCGCCTCGTCGAGCGCTTCGTCGAGCACTTGCCGTGTGCGATCGAGTGCCGCGAGCCGGGTGCGAATGGCCGCCGGGTTCTCCATGCTTCGATTCGTCGTGTCGCGTTGGGCGAGGTACGCCGTTGCGGTCTGATACATCACCTGTGATTGCGCCTGCGCGGCACGCGCTTCTTCGATCGACCGGAACTGCGGCGCGGAATCCGCCGTCACCGGTGCGGTCGCAACGGTCGGCTGGCCCGGAATCGGCAGCGCGCTCGCCCCGGCGGTCACGCGTCCCGCGACCATTCCACCCGCCACGAGCAGGACCGCCGCCGCGGCTTGCAGCCAAAGGCGGGCGTGGGTGCGGCGCGGACGGCCGATCGACGGGTTGCCGTCGATCAGGCGATCCTCCAGCAGCTTCGGCCGCAGCGCGTCCCAGGTCGTGAGGGGCGCGCCGATCGTCGAGCCGGCGCCCGCCGCCAGCTCCACCAGACTCTGATACGCGGCGCGCTCGCGTGCGCATGCCGCGCAGCTCGTCAGATGCGCCAGCTCCGCCGCCGTCGGCGGCTCGTCGGCGAGCGCCGCGAGTCGTTCAGTAGGCAGGTGCGACATGTTCGGCTTCCTTGCGTGGTAATTCAACATCTCTGACATCGGCTATGAGGTGCGCGAGCAGCTTGCGCAGCTTCGCGCGGGCTTTGAAGAGTTGCGATTTGGAGCCGCCAGCCGTGATGCCGAGCTCGCTGGCGATCTCCTCGTGGGTGAATCCCTCGACGTCGTGCAGCATGAACACGGCTCGCGCACCGGGCGACAGCTTGGCCGCTGCTTCCTCGATCGATTGGGCGATGAACGAGCGATCGGTGTCCGGCTCGAACGACGCGGAGTCCTCGCTGACCTCCGTCTCGATCGAGGCCAGGCGTCTGGCCTTGCGCAAGGCGTTGAGCGTCCGGTTCACGGCGATTCGATGGGCCCATGTGCTGAACTGCGATTCTCCGCGGTAGCTCGGCAACGCCCTGAAGATCTGGATCCAAACTTCCTGGGCGACGTCGGCCGCCAGATCGGGATCGTTCCCCACCAGCCGGCGGACGACCATGTCGATATGGGGGGCGTGCCGAGTCCAGAGGGCTCGGATCGCCCCCTCATCGCCGCCGACCGCTCGCCGGATGATGAGGAGCTCGTGATCCATGTCTGCTCAGTAGGTCACGGCTTGTACAGGAAAGGTTTACGCAGCCGCGCTGGTAAAAAAGCGGGCTGGGCCGGGTCGAGGTGAGAACCGCTGGCAAGTTCTTGTCGCGGCGTTACATCCCCAATGCGTAACTCGTCGACACGTGGGGACAATATGTCACCTTTTTTCTCTTGCGCGTCTGGAACTTTGACGCGATTGTGACGTACCGCACGACTACGGCCGGAGGGTTGTCCCCGCCAGCCGGCTGAAACTCGAAAAACCCGTCCAGGGTTGGCTGTTGACGCCCAAGCCATGGGTGTCGACCGGTGCTTTGCTGGCTCTCATCCAGTAGGTGCATTCAGTGCTGTCTCTCCTGATCTCCGCGTTGACGATTGCGACGACTGCCACGAGTGACGGTGGAGGTCTTCCCACGAAGACCCCCAGATCCGTCGGTATGTCAGCCGAACGCCTGGCGACGATCGACCACGTCGTGACGCGCGGGATTTCGGCAGGCGGATACCCGGGTGCGGCAGTGGTCGTGGGACGTCGCGGGGCTGCCGTGTTCGAGCGCGGCTATGGACGGCTGAGCTGGGAGAAGAGCAGCGCCGCGGTCCGGGCCGACCGCACGATCTACGATCTGGCGTCGCTCACCAAGGTCGTGGGCACGACGACGGCGATCATGGTGCTGTACGATGAGGGCAAGATTCATCTCGACGACCCGGTTTCCCAATACATCCCCGAATTTTCCGGCGGCGTAAAGGACCTGGTCACCATTCGCATGCTGCTCGAGCACCGCTCCGGACTCCCCGCCGGCCGCGATCTGTGGCGCATCGCGAGCACGCCGGCCGAAGCCCGGCAGGCCGTGATCGAGACACCACTCGTCTGCCAGCCCGGTGCCTGTTACGAGTACTCCGACCTCGGCGCCGACATGCTTGGCTTCGTCGTCGAGGCCGCATCGGGCGAGCCGCTCGACAAGTTCCTCCAGGAGCGGGTATTCGGACCGCTCGGCATGACCGATACGTTCTTCCGTCCGGCCGATTCGGTTCGCGCGCGTGTCGCTCCGACCGAAGTGGCGCCGCCGCGAGGGTATCCGCTGCAAGGCGAAGTGCACGACGAGAACGCGTACGCCCTGGGTGGCGTGGCTGGTCACGCTGGTCTGTTCAGTACGGCGGCCGATCTCTCGGTCTTTGCGCAGATGATGCTGAACGGCGGCGAGTACGATGGGACGCGCATCGTCGCGGACTCCACGGTCGCCCTGTTCACCAAGCGCGCGGCAGGCACGCGGGCTCTGGGCTGGGACACCTGCGGCGGATCGGGAAGCTGCGGCAAGTACCTGGGCGAGGATGCGTACGGTCACACCGGCTTCACGGGCACCTCACTCTGGATCGACACGGACCGCGACATGTTCGTGGTGCTGCTCACGAACCGCGTGCACGAAGCTCGCGCCAAGCGGCCGGCCAAGGTGATCGCCGACGTGCGAGCCGATCTGGCCGATGCGGCGGCGCTGTCGGTGACCGACTACGCCGACGGCCCGATGGCGATGCCGGCCAAGTTCCGCGCCGACAAGGCGGTGGGATGGAACCCGCCGACGAGACATTCACGCAAGCACGTCTCGTCCAGGAAGAAGCACAGCTCGAGCAAGGCGTCCGCGAGCAAGACGACCTCGAGCAAGGCCAAGGCCTCGTCGAAGAAACCGAGCACGAGTAAGAGCCGGCGCTAGGCTCCTCGGCTCGCCCGTTCCGCTAGAAGACGTACCCCAGTCCGATATACACGGGCGCCGTCGACTGCGACGAGTGGCCGACGTCGAGGGCGATGACGAAGCTCGGCCCGAAGGCGAAGCGCGCTCCTCCGCCGTAACCCGCGTGCAGGTCGTGACTAATGCTCGAGAGATCGATGCCGTCAGCCCAGACGCGACCTGCGTCTACGAACCCACTCAACACGACGGACGACGGCCGGCCGTGCAGCGCGAAATCCACAGCGCGCCAGCGGAGCTCGTTGTTCGTGACGACGGTGCCTTTCCCGATGTAGCGGTCCTTGGGCAGGCCGCGCACGCTGCCCGCACCGCCCAACCCGTCCTGCGGACGCTGCGTCGTCTGGAGCTCGCTCAGCACGTAGAACGGCGCGTCGCCGTCCGTGTTCTGAAGAAGCAGACGGTTGGCGAGCGTCACTCGAGCGCCGAGCGGTTGATAGTGTCGGAGCGTGCTGGTCCAGCGCGTGTAGCTCGTCGACGCGCCGAGGCGCGTGTCGACGCGTTGGACGATGACGTCGGCCCATGTTCCGCTATGCGATCCGATCTCGCGGTCGCGCGTGTCCCAGGCGAGTCCGGCGCGTAGGTAGTTGGTGTGCCCCGTTTCCGGTCTGGCGCCGTCGAGCTCGCGCTCGATCAGCGTGCTGCCGCTGTCGAACGGTGTCACGTCGATCCTGTCGGTCGACGTGCCGCCGCCAAGCAGGAAGCGCAGCGCAGGGCGCCAGAGTGCGTGCTGCACGTCGAGCGTCGCGCGCAGGCGATCGCGGCCATAGCGGTAGAAGTAGCGGGTGCCGCCGGTCTCAAGGGACGCGTCGTACCCAGTCGCGTTGCCGATTCCGTAGTACGGCGCGGCGAGTTGCTGCTCGCGGCCAGCGTACACGGTATAGCGCCACGGGTGGTCCGGACGCGACGGTGCGTCGAAAAAGAGCGTGTAGTCACGCCGGCCTTCGGTCGTGAGGAACACCGTGGGCTGGACTGTCCAGCGGTACGTGGCGGCATTCGCGTCGTATCGATAGAGCGCCAGGATGGCCCCGTAGCCAAAGCCTTCGTCGGCATCGAAGTTGAGCGCGGGGACTCCGGAGATCTCGACGCCGCGCGGTTGTTGCGCGGCAGCCGCGGTGCCGAGCCCGCCGCAGAGCATGGCGACGGCGCGGACGAGGCGGTACGTGATGGACGGGGGTTGCATCGGAACTCCTCGGTGGACTGACCGCGGCAAAGATCCGCTCACGACGCGTGTCCCAACATGACGCAGCCTACGTAGCGCCCATTGCAGTATGACGTAGCGGAGAGGGCTTGATGCGGCGGGACCGCGTCCAGATGTTACGAACCATGAGCGATCCGATGGACCGTGACGAGCACCTGACCTCAGAGCCTTCGGCACCGACGGGAGCGCCGACGGGAGCGCCGGCGGGCGCAGCGCCGTCGGCGGACGGCCCGCCGCCGACGGCCGATCAGGTGAAGCTGGCGCTGCGCAAGGTGAAGGACCCCGAGCTCAACCTGAACATCATCGACCTCGGACTCGTCTACGACATCCGCGTGGACGGCGCGGACGTACAGGTCGACATGACGCTCACATCGCCCGGCTGTCCGGCCGGCCCGCAGATCATGACCGACGTGGAGCGGGCGGTGCGCGCGATGCCCGGGGTCGACGACGTCGGCATCAACCTGATCTGGACGCCATTCTGGACGCCGGAGCGGATCGAGCCACGCGTGCGCGCCTACATGGGCTTGTAGGGCGACTCCTCGTCCGCGTCGCGCTGCTCGGTCTTGGCGGGCCGGCGCATGCCCCGCAGGGCCTTTAGAAAATCCTCACCGAGCAGCATGCGCTGCCAGCGGCGGAGCTCCTGCACGGTGTCGAGCTCCTCGCGCGTCGCGGGATTCTTTCGCGCCACGGCCTCGAGCCGGTCGCGCGCGCACAACACGCCCGGATCGAGATCGAGCCGTGCCGCCGTGGCGTCGCGCACGGTCTTGAGCGCGCTCACGCGGGTGTCGAGGTCGGGGTCGCGATCCCAGCGTGGCGCTTTGGGAAATCGAGGCAGGTCGGAATCGGGCACGGCGAGACCACGGGCGATCGCGTCGAGCACCTCGCCCGCGCGCGACTCCGCCAGGCCGCGCGGCACGCCCTTGATCGCCGCCAGTTCCTCGCGCGCCTTGGGCTGCCGGCGCGCGATCTCGAGGAGCTGCTCGTTGCCGATCACCCGAAAGGTGGCGCGGTCCAGGGTGCGCGCGATGGCGTCGCGCCACGGAACCAGCTCGCGCAGCACCGCGAGCTCGCGCCGCGTGAGGTCGCGGGCGCCCTTGATGCGGAGGAACGACCCCGCGGGATCCTCGTCGGGCCAGCGTGTCCCCTCGAGGAGCGCGAACTCCTCGTGCGCCCACTCCAGCCGGCCTGCCTGGTCGAGGTCGTGCTCCATCCGGTCGCGCAGCTCGAGCAGATGGATCGTGTCTTGCGCGGCGTACTCGAGCATGCCCGGCGTGAGCGGCCGCATCGACCAGTCGGCGCGCTGGAATTTCTTGTCCAGCTTCACGCCGAAGTAGCGCTCGAGCAGGGCGGCCAGGCCAAATGCGCGAAGTCCGAGCAACTGCGCGGCGACGCGCGTGTCGAAGATGTTGCGGATGTGCCAGCCGTAGTCCTGCCACAGGAGTCGCAGATCGTAATCAGCGTCGTGGAACACGACCTCGATGCCGGGATCCTCGAGCAGTCGACCCAGCGCTGCCGGCCGGCCGATCGGCACCGGGTCGATGATGGCCGTCTGGTCGGGCGTCGAAAGCTGAAGCAGATAGATTCGATCGACGAAGCGATGGAAGCTGGCCCCCTCGGTGTCGAGCGCGATCCGACGGACGCTGCCAATCGACGCGAGAAACGTGTCGACGTCGTTTGCCCGATCGAGATAGATGGGGGTGTGCACGCTGGCAATTTAACCGGCGCCCCACGTGGGGGCCGCAGCGAGAGCGCATGACCGAACCGCACGATTCCGCGCCGCCGCGCTCGCACGTCGCGCGACGAGAGCGCATTCGAGCGCGGCAGTCCGGCTGGGGCAGCGGCGACGTGGTGCGCGCCGCCGCCCTCGTGATCGCGATGTACGTCCTGGTGCGCCTCATCTGGGTCGCCAATCCACTCTTTCTCACCGCGTTCATTGGCATTCTGTTCGGGCTGGCCGTCTCGTCGGGCGTGGACCGGCTCGCGCGGCTTGGCGTGCGGCGTGGAGTGGGGGCGGCGCTCGTCGTTGTCGCCTTCTTCACGCTGCTGGTTTCGTTCGGCGCCTGGCTCGCGCCGACGATTCACGCGCAGGGGCTCGAGCTTCGACGCCGGCTGCCCGATGCCATCGATCGATTCGACGACTGGGTGAGCGCGCGCCGCGAGGGATTTGTCGGACTCGTCTTTTCGGGATTCATGCCGGCGTCGAGCGATACGATGCCCGGGACGCAGCTCCCGACCAGCGCGCCCGGTGCCCAGCCGCGCCTGCCAACCGAGCCGGCGGCCGCCTCGCCACCACCCGACTCCATCACCGTCGCGGCCACACTGCGCCACCGACTCGGCGCGCAGTTCACCCGACTGACGCGCTACCTCTTTCCGTTCCTGTCGTCCACGGTCGAAGTGGTGACGGGGTTCCTGATCATCATCTTCCTGTCGATCTACATCGCGGCGGATCCGGACCTGTACCGCCGCGGCATCATGCACCTCTTCCCGCACGAGCGGCGCGCGCGCGGCGGCGAGGTCCTGACCGCGATCGCGGCCGTGCTCCGCAAATGGTTCGTCACGCAGCTGATCGCGATGTTCATCATGGGGCTCGTCACGACTTTCGTGCTGCTCGCCATGCACGTGAAGGCGGCGCTGCTGCTGGGGATCCTGAGCGGCCTGCTCGAGTTCATTCCGACGGTCGGCCCGATCCTCAGCTCACTGCCAGCCATCGCGATGGGCTTTCTCGACTCCCCGGAAAAGGCCGTCTGGGTCGCCGTCGCCTATCTCATCGTGCACTTCCTCGAGAGCCATTTGCTCATCCCGCTGCTGATGAAAGGCGGCGTGCAAATCGCGCCGGCACTGACGATCCTGTCGCAGGCGTTGATGGCGCTGCTGTTCGGATTCCTCGGTCTCATGTGTGCCGTGCCGCTGCTCGCCGCATCGACCGTTGCGGTGAAGATGCTCTACGTCGAGGATGTCGTTGGCGATCGGCAGATCGGGCCGGGCGAAGAGCCGGCGAAAGGCGTGGAGACTTGAGCGACCGAGGTTGCTCGGACGCGGAGATTCCGCTCGTTCGACGCTTCCCCGCGCTGGCCGCAATACCTCGCGTCGCGCTCACCAACGCGCCGACGCCGGTCGCGCCGCTCGCCGATATCTCGCCGTCACTCTGGATCAAACGCGACGACCTGAGCGCCGACCCGCTGGGTGGAAACAAAGTCCGTTCGCTCGAGTTCCTCCTCGCGGCGGTTCGTCCTGGCGACCGCGTCGTCACCGTCGGGTCGGCGGGATCGACCCACGCGCTCGCGGTGGCGACGTATGGTCGGCTTCTGGGCGGGCGGGTGCTGGTGGGCCGCTGGCGGCAAACGATGAACCCGACCGCCGCTCTGGTCTCGACGCGCATCGCCGCGGCCGCGGAGCAGGCGCCCGTGTTTCGCTCGACGGTCGGCGCGTACGCGTGGGGCACGCTCCAGCGCATGCGGGGCGCGCACTGGGTCGCGGCAGGTGGGAGCACGCCGCTCGGGATTCTCGGCCACGTGAACGCCGGCCTCGAGCTCGTCGGGCAAATCGAAGCCGGTGCGCTGCCGTCGCCCAAGTACGTCGTGGTGCCGCTGGGCACGGGGGGCACCGCGGCGGGACTGGCGTTGGCGTTCGCGATCGCCGGCAAGGACATCACCGTGGTCGGGGCGCGTGTGGTGCCGCGGATCGTCGGCCGCCGTGCGCGAGTCGTGCGACTCGCGCGCGCGACGGCCCGGCTGATCGCGCGCCGCACCGGCGAGCTCCCCGCAGCCGTGCGCGACGACGCCGTGCGGGTCGTCCACGACGCGTACGGCGGTTCGTACGGCGCGGAAACGCCGGGAGCACGCGCCGCAGCGCAGCGACTCGAGGCCGCGACCGGTATCCGCGCCGACGCCAGCTACAGCGCGAAAGGCGTTCAGGTGGCGCTCGACCTGGCGGTCCACGACACGACCCTGTTCTGGTTAACCTTCGATCCTCGTACTCTCAAGGAACCATGACCGCGCTTCCCGAAGCCACGTTCCACATCTATCCGACCGACTGCGACATGCTGGGGCATCTCAATCACGCGACGATGCTCAATTTTCTCGAGCGCGCGCGTTGGGCACTGCTCGAGTCGCAGTTGGACGTCCGCCAGTGGGCGCGGCAGCCGGTATACTCGGTGGTGAGGCACGTGGACATCGACTATCTGGCGCAGTCGCTGCCGGGCGAGGACCTCGTGATTCGCTCCGGACTGCTCGCCGTTCGTCGCACGAGCTACATCATCAGGCAGGAAGTGCGGAAGATGGGCTCGGACGTGCTCGTCGCCGAGGCGTCGATCGTCTTCGTCGCGATCGATCAGCGTGGGGAGCCCGTGCCGGTACCCGACCCGTGGCGGACGATGATCCCGCAGTGGCCGGAGACCGAGTGATCACCCTCGTCGATGACGCATCGATCGCGTACGACGACGTGGGGACCGGGCTGCCGGTGGTGTTTCTGCACGCGTTCCCGCTCAACCGCACGATGTGGGAGCCGCAGATCAGCGCACTGGTCGCCGAAAGCCGATGCATCTCGATCGACATGCGCGGTTTTGGGGGGTCGACGGCGTCGCCGCCGATCTCGATGGATCGCTACGCCGACGACGTGGTCGCCGTGCTCGACGCGCTGCAGATCCAGCGCGCCGTCGTCGTTGGTTTGTCGATGGGGGGGTACGTGGCGTTCGCCATGTGGCGCCGCCATCGCGAGCGGATTCGCGGACTCGTCTTCGCTGACACGCGTGCCGGCGCCGACACGATCGAGATCGCGGAGCGCCGGCGCGAGCTGATCGAGATCGCCGAGACGCAGGGGAGCACGGCGGTCGCGAACCGCCAGATCGCCGGCCTGGTCGGCAAGACCACCCGCGACAAGCGCCCCGACATCTACGACGCCGTGCATCGCATGATCGCCGAGGCCTCGATCGAAGGAATCACCGGCGCGCTCGAAGCGATGATCGCGCGGCCCGATTCTACCGAGACGTGCGCGACGATCGACGTGCCGACCCTGGTCATCGTCGGCGACGAAGACGTACCGACACCGGTGAAGGAGGCGCGGACACTTTCCTCACTGATCGCCGGCAGCCGCCTGGAGATTTTGACACAGGCAGGCCACTTGTCGAACGTCGAGCGGCCGGCGGCGTTCAACACCGTCGTGAGCGAATTCCTCGCGAGTCTGCTGTACCATTAGGTTTCGCTCGCCATGTCGTCCGCGTCTCCGCCCACCGCGCCGTCCGCCGCCGAGCGAAGCACCGGCGCCCGGATCGGCGCCGTATTGTTTCGCAACCGAAGCTGGCTGCCTGTGCCGTTCGTGCTCGTTGCGCTGCTCGCGCCGTCGCATGCGAATGGATGGAACTGGCTCGCCGGCTTCGTTCTGATCGTGATCGGCGAATGGATCCGCCTCGCCGGCGTGGCGGTGGCCGGCACGGTGACTCGCCGCCGGTCGCGCGACGTGCAGCGCCTCGTGAACTACGGCATCTTCGGCTGGGTGCGCAATCCGCTCTACGTTGGCAACTTCCTGATCTGGATGGGCTTCGTGGTGATCTCGGGCGTGCTCTGGTTTCTGCCCATCGCCATCGCGCTGTTCGCGATCGAGTACTCGCTGATCGTCGCCTACGAGGAAGGCGTGCTCGAGTCGATCTTCGGCCAGGAGTATCTCGACTACAAGGCGACGACGCCGCGGTGGATCCCGCTTCCGCCAAAGCAGCATGAGGACGGGCCGCACAACTGGGGCGAAGCATGGCGCAGCGAAACAAGCACGTTCCTCCAGTACGCAGTACTCGCGGTGGCGTTCGCGATCAAGCAGCGGATCTGGTGGGCGTAAGGCGGTCTCGTCGATGCCGGGCTGGCTGGCCAGTAAGCACGTGGGGTTGGTCCGGATCGATCGGATCTGAACAGCCAAACCGACGCTGATCGCTCCGTTCGCGGCGGCGACTCCGTGCGCAACGAGCCGTTTCTTTTGGGACTACTTCCGGACGCCACGGCCGCCCGAGCGGCGGTTGACCAAGAGTTCATCCCGGCGCGTTGAGAGAGGAGTCCTCATGATCAGCGGCACGATCCGCCTGATCCGGGCCGCCAGATCCGCAGCATCCGGGTGAACCCCACGTTCTTACTGGCCAGCCCGACCGGATCTGCAAAAGAGGCCCACGGCTCGGCGCGGGCCTCCAAGAATGCTTCGGTGGTGCCGAACTATTTCTGCGGCTTCCCCGGCGGGTTGTCGCTCTTGAAGACGTCCCGGTTGATCTGAATGAACTGTCGCTGGTTCTGGGGAACGTCCTCTTCGGGGAAGATCGCCGTGACGGGGCATTCCGGCTCGCACGCGCCGCAATCGATGCACTCGTCCGGGTGAATGAACAACTGGTCGTCGCCTTCATATATGCAGTCGACGGGACACACGTCGACACAAGCGCGATCCTTGACGCCAATGCAAGCTTCTGTGATGACGTAGGGCATGCGTGCCTCGGGTGATCCTGCGATTCGTGACGGTAGAGCCTAACTTAGTTGCATGCGCCTGATCGTCAACGGAGCCGAGCACGACATCGCGGCGCCCGACCACGAGCCGCTGCTCGCCACGCTGCGCGACCGACTGGCGTTGACCGGGACGAAGCTCGTGTGCGGACGCGGCGAGTGCGGCGCCTGCACCGTGCTGCTCGACGGCACCTCCGTCTACGCGTGCCTGACGCTGACCGCCGCGTGCGCCAATCGCGAGGTCACGACGATCGAGGGTCTTGGCCGCGACGACGCGCTGCACCCGCTGCAGGCGGCTTTCATCGAGCATGACGCGCTGCAGTGCGGCTTCTGTACGCCGGGCCAGATCCTCGCGGCGGTCGCGCTGCTGCGCGAGAATCCGTCACCCACCGAAGGCGAAGTCGTGCGCGGCATGAGCGGCAACCTTTGCCGCTGCGGCGCCTATCCCAAGATCGTTCGCGCCGTGATCGCTGCCGCCGGCGCTGCCGCCGACGCCCCCGCCAGTCTCGACGCCGACAGGTCGGCTCATGGCTAAGCGCTTCGTCACCACGAAAGTCGAGATCGAGGGTCGCGAGGAAACCAAGACCGTCGAGCTTCCGTCGCGAAATCCAGCACCTTGGCAGGACGACGCCGAGCTGCACGTCGTCGGCCAGCGCGTGCCGCGGGCGGATGCGCTCGAAAAGGTGACCGGACAGGCGCGCTACACCGCCGATGTGCAGCTTCCCGGCATGCTTCACGCCGCACTCCGGCGCGCACCGGTTGCGCGGGGGCGCGTCACCTCGCTCGATCTCGCGCCGGCGCTCGCCATGCCCGGCGTGCGTGGCGCGATCGTGATGGACGACGCGCCCGACGTGAAGCTCGATGGGGTTCGCCTGTTCGATCGCACGATCCACTACGCGAACCAGCCCCTTGCCGCCGTCTGTGCGGACTCGCTCGAGATCGCGACGCGCGCCGCGCAGGCGATCGTGCTGACGGTCGAAGCGGAGGCGGCGGTCGCCGACGCGGAGCAGGCGCTCGCGCCCGATGCGCCGCGGGTGCGTTCATCCGGCAACCTGCACCGCGCGTCGCCGCGGATCATCGCTCGCGGCGACGTCGACGCCGGATTCCGCGATGCCGAAGTGACCATCGAGCGCGAGTACCGGACACCGGTCGCGCTGCACACCGCGCTCGAGCCGCATGGCGCGGTGGCCGACTGGTCGGCCGGCCGCGTCACGGTGTGGGAGTCGACCCAGGGAATCTTCAACACCCGCGCCGATCTCGCCGACGCGTTCGGGCTGCCGCTCACGTCAGTGCGCGTGATCAAGAACTACATGGGCGGCGGGTTCGGCGCGAAGAACGGCGCGTCGTTCGCCGCCTACACGGCCGTCGCGCTGAGCCGCAAGCTGGGCCGGCCTGTCCGGTGCATCTTCGATCGCGAAGGCGAGCAGACGGACGCCGGCAATCGGCCGGCGACGATCCAGCACGTGCGCATCGGCGCCAAACGCGACGGAACGCTCACCGCCATCTCGGTCGACGCGACGATCGCGCTCGGGATCGGCGGCTGGCTCGGCGGTCCGGGGCGCATCTACCACGAGCTGTACCGCTGCGCGAACGTGCGCAGCGCCGAGACGTTCGTATTCACCAACACGGGCGCGATGGCTTCGTTTCGCGCACCGGGCCACGTCGAGGGAGCCTTCGGTCTCGAGTGCGCGATGGATGCCCTGGCGCGCGAGCTCGGCATGGATCCCCTCGAGCTGCGCCGCCGCAACTACGTCGACCGCGACCAGGACAAGAACCGACCGTACTCGGCGAAACACTTGGACGAGTGCTATCGCGCCGGGGCCGAGCGGTTCGGCTGGGATGCGACACGCCGGCGCCGGCGCGACGAGACCTCACGCATCCGGCGCGGCGTCGGCATGGCATCGCTCACCTGGGGCGGCGGCGGCGGACCGCCGGCATACGCTACCGTGCGCATCAATCCGGACGGCACGATCGAAGTGCTCACCGGCGCGCAGGACCTCGGCACCGGCGCTCGCACCGTCATGGCACAGATCGCCGCCGAGGCACTCGGCGCAAAGGTCGAGGACGTCCGCACCGTGCTCGGCGACACGGAGCGTCTGCCCTTCGCGTCGAACTCGTGGGGATCGATCACCACGGCGTCCGTGGGACCGGCTGTGCGCGTCGCCGCGGAGGAAGCGCGCGACTCGCTGTTCGAAGCGGCGGCGGGAATGCTCGGCGCGAACGCCGACGATCTCGAGTCACGCGACAGCGAGATCCACGTCAAGCAGAGCGACCGCTGCCTGCGGTTCGACGAAGTGTGCGAGAAGCTCGGAGACGTGATGATCATCGGCCAGGGGAGCCGCGGTCCGAATCCGGAGCGAACGGCGTTATCCGCGTTCGGAGCGCAGTTCGCCGAAGTCGAGGTGGACGTCGAGACGGGACAGGTGCGAGTCCTTCGAATCGTGGCGGCGCACGACTCGGGGCGGATCATCAACCCAACGCTCGCCGAGTCGCAGCTCGAGGGCGGCATCATTCAAGGAGTTGGATACGCGTTGTATGAAGCACGCGTGCTCGATCGCGCGTCGGCGCTGCCGCTGAATCCGACGATGCACGACTACAAGGTGCCGACCCTGGCCGACGTGCCGGAGATCGACGCGTTCTTCGTCGGCATCGCCGACGTGGTCGCGAATCACACCGGCGCGAAAGGCCTCGCCGAGCCGCCGATCATCGGCGTGGCGCCGGCAATCGCCAACGCGGTGGCCGACGCGATCGGTGCCGACGTCACGGAGATCCCGCTCACGCCGTGGCGCGTGCTGGCCTCCGTTCAGCGCGAACGCTGACGCGTCAGCGCCGCCA
>DATJIZ010000365.1:0-12420 GCA_035492735.1 Gemmatimonadaceae bacterium
GAGTCGCTCGGAGTTGAGACGGAGCGTGTTGGTGGCGATGTCGTTCACCACGTCCTTGCGCACGCCTTCGCGCTCGAGCCGCGCCATCATGACTTCCTGCCGTACGGCCGAGCGCAGCTTGTCCATGTCGCCGATCGTCGACGCGTTGCGACCCGCATAGCGCGCCGACTTGCCGGCGACCGTGCTGTCGGTGAGGACCAGATAGCCGACGATGTGGTTGGCGAGCCTCACCTCGGCGGCGACCGCCTGCTCGCGTGCCGGCAGCTCGGCCGGTGTCACTGCCACGACTCGCGGTGAGACGGTGTCGCCCGGCACGGTGGCGAAGGAGCTGTCGGTCATCAACGATTGCGCGACCCGCTGGCCGAGCCCGACGCCCGTGGCATCGAGGATCGTGATGTGTCGAACCGCGTTCGACGCGCCGCTGCGTGACGCGATGTACATCGGGAAGAGCGTCGCCGCGGTGAGCACGAACGGAATGAGCAGCGTGACCGCCAGGAACCAGCGCGACCGCACGCGCTCGAGGTATTCGCGCTTGGCGACGATGAAGATCTTGTTATCCATGGCCTGACATCCCCGTTTCGACGCCGGTCGCGCCGACGCGCTGCAAGAAGATCTGGTGCAGCGACGGCTGCATCAGCTCGAACCGCTCGATGTTGGCGCCGGCGTCGATCAACCGGCGCAGCAGCACCTGCGAATCGGCGCCCGGCGCGAGCTCGAGCTCGAAGTAGTTCGTGCTATCGTCCACCTTGCGCACGAGCGAGCGGTCGCGGAGCACTTCGCCGACGCCGTTCTGCGCGCCGCCGGCCAGCGCGAGCGCGATGTTGCGCGCACCGGCGTCCCGGCGCACCGCGGCGAGCGAGCCGTCGAGCACCTTGACGCCGCGCGAGATGATGCACACCGAATCGCACATTCGTTCGGCGTTGTCCATGACGTGCGTGCTGAAGATCACCGTCTTGCCGCGCTGCTTGAGCTCGAGCACCGCGTCCTTGAGTGCCTGAGAGTTGATCGGATCGAGCCCGCTGAAGGGTTCGTCGAGGATCACGAGGTCGGGGTCGTGCAGCAGCGTGGCGATGAACTGCACTTTCTGCTGCATGCCGCGCGACAGCTCGTCTACTTTGGCCTCGCCCCAATTCCGGTCGCCCGTCGAGAGGTCGAAGCGCTCGAGCCAGGTGTCGATTCGCCCGTTGGCGTCGGCCGGCCGGATCCCTTTGAGCTCGGCCAGAAACAGCAGCATGCGGCGAACCTGCATCTTCTTGTAAAGGCCGCGCTCCTCGGGGAGGTAGCCGACCCGATCGAGCACGCCGCGCTCGGTGTTCGACCGGCCAAAGATGCTGATCGTGCCCGAATCCGGCAGGATGATGTCGAGGATCATGCGGATCGTCGTCGTCTTGCCGGCGCCGTTGGGCCCCAGGAGGCCGTACACGGAGCCCTGCGGGACCTGGAGTGACAGATCGCGCACGGCGACGTGCTGGTCGTACCGCTTCACGACGTCGCGGATGTCGACCGCGAGAGTGGACATGGTAGGGAGGGGAGGGGGAGGCGGACGTGCTTGGGGAGTCGTGCCGCCATGCGAGCCAGGCAAGGCTCGAGCTGCCGGCGGCAATCGCCCGTGCAGAATCTACGGCGTGGCGCGCCGCTTGGTTGCAAGCTTTCTTTTGAGGCAACCCGCCACCGTCGACCAGTGAGCGCCCGTTGAGCTTTACGGTACAGCCCGGCGCCGAGCCGGCCCCGATCCGGCTCGAGCCGTCGCCCGAGCCCTGGCGCGCGAACCCGGCGCACCGCGCGGTGCTGGCGATCGTCGTGGGGCTTCTGAGCTCACTCTTTCTGCTGTTCATATTGGCGCCGGTCGTCGGTCTGGTCGCGTCGGGCGGCGCCCGCGGCGTCACGTCGCTCACGGCCGACCAGGAGCTTCGCGCGTCGCTGGCGCTTACGGCGATTACGGCGACGGTCGCGACCATGCTCGGCATGCTGGGCGGGACCCCGATCGCCTATCTCCTCGCCCGACGCGCGTTCCCGGGGCGTGCGCTGGTCGCCGCATTGATGGATCTGCCGCTCGTCATCCCGCATCCGGTCGCGGGTATCGCGCTGCTGCTCGTTCTCGGCCGCGGCAGCACGGTCGGCGGCGCGTTGTACGCGGCCGGGCTTCGCGTCGTGGGCTCACCGGTCGGAATCGTCTGCGCGATGCTGTTCGTGTCGGCGCCGTTGTACGTCAGCGCGGCGCGCGAGGCATTCGCGCGGGTCGACGCGCGCTACGAGTCGGTGGCGCGGACGCTGGGCGACGACGCCTGGCGCGCGTTTCGCCGTGTGACGCTGCCGCTGTCGGCGCGCGGACTCACCGCCGCGGCGGTCGTGATGTGGGCTCGCGCGGTCAGCGAGTTCGGGGCGATCGTGATCCTCACGTACAACCCCAAGGTCGTGAGCGTATTGAGCTACGACCGATTCACGAGCTACGGGTTGAGCGAGACGCTGCCGGCCGCGGCGCTGCTCGTGCTGCTCGCGCTCATTCCGCTCGCCGCGCTCCGTGCACTCCGCGCGGGCGAAGCGCGCGTGCGCTGATCGCCAATGATCGGGCTCCAGCTGGTCAACGCGCGCGCCGGCGAGTTTCGTCTCCACGACGTCACGTTCGAGGTGCCGCAGGGATCGTACGGCGTCGTCATCGGCCCGGCCGGCTCCGGAAAGACGACGCTGCTCGAGACGATCGCCGGCGTCGTGCCCGTCGTGTCGGGAAAGGTGATGCTCGGCGGCGAGGACCTGACGCACGTGCCACCGGAGCGCCGGCGCCTCGGGATCGTCTACCAGCACGCCTATCTCTTTCCTCACCTCACGGTCCGCGAGAACGTCGAGTACGGAGCGGCGAGCAAGCTCGCGGCGGGCGACGTGAGCGAGCGCTTCGAGGTCGACGCGCTGGCCGGTCGACCTGTCGCGTCGCTGAGCGGCGGCGAGCGCCAGCTCGTGGCGATTGCCCGCGCGCTGGCGCGCCGTCCCGAGGTGCTGCTGCTCGACGAGCCGTTCAGCGCCCTCGATCCGCGCACCCGCACCTTCGCTCGCCGCCAGCTCCGTGCGCTGTACTACGAGCGCCGCTTCACCGTGCTGCAGGTGACGCACGATTTCGGCGAAGCGGGGCTCCTCGGCGACGTAGCGATCATGCTCGACCGCGGCAAGGTCGTGCAGAAGGGCGATCCGCAGGAGGTGTTTCGCAAACCCGCCTCGGCGTACATCGCCGATTTCCTCGGCGCGGAGAACGTCTTTGCGGGGACCGCGCGCCCGATCCGCGCCGAGCCGCCCGACTGGGGCCATGCATCGGACTCCGCGTTCGCGCAACTGCCGGTCGCGTTCACCACCGATACGCTCACGTTCTATGCACTCGGCGACGTGGTGCCGGGGCCCGCGCACGCCGTCATTCGCGCCGAGGAAGTATCGCTGTCCGCTGAACCGGCCATGTCCTCGGTGCAGAACCAGTTCAGGGGACGCATCGTGGAGATCCTTCCCAACGGCGCGCTGAGTCGTGTGACGGTGGACGTGAGCGGCACGCCGATCGTCGCCGCGGTCACGGCGAGATCAGTGCGTGAGCTTGGGCTCGTGGTGGGCAAGGAGATTGTCGCCGGCTTCAAGGCCACGGCGGTGCACCTGTGTTGACGTAGTCGCGTCGAAGCGAGCACCCGGCCGGGACGCTCGAGCGCCGCATCGGACTTCACCGCGCCAGCCTCAGCGCGTACGTTGGTGCCATGACCCGCCACTTCCTGGCCACCCGATTGGCCCTGCTCGCGCTGCCGATCGCCGCGGCGCCCATCGCCGCCCAGCTCCCGATTCCCACTTCCAACCCCAACGTCCGCGCCGCGCTCGACCTGATCAAAGCCGACAACGCGTGGACCATGCAACAACAGATCGAGCTGACGCAGATCCCCGCGCCACCGTTCAAGGAGTCGGTGCGCGCCGCCGAGTTCAAGCGGCGCATGGAAGCGCTCGGCTACACAAACGTGCGCATCGATTCCGTGGGGAACGTCATCGTCGAGCGGCGCGGCACCGGGAATGGCCCGACAGTCGTGCTCGCGGGTCACCTCGATACGGTGTTCCCCGAGGGCACCGACGTCACGGTGAAGCACGACGGGACCAGACTGCGCGCGCCGGGCATCGGCGACGACGACCGTGGGCTTGCCGTGGTACTCGCCGTCGCCCGCGCGTTCGCGAAGACCGGAATTCAAACCAACGGCACGGTGTATTTCGTGGGCGACGTCGGCGAGGAAGGTCCGGGCAACCTCCGCGGCGTGCGCTACCTCTTCGGTTCGGAGATGAAGGGCAAGATCGACTATTTCATCTCGGTCGACGACGCAGGGCTCGGCATCGCCAGCCGTGCCGTCGGCAGCAATCGCTATCGCATCACCTACAAGGGACCGGGCGGGCATAGCTACGGCGCCTTCGGCATCCCGAATCCGATCCACGCGCTGGGCCGCGCGATCGCCGGTATCGCCGACATCCAGGTGCCCACGACACCCAAGACAACGTTCAACGTCGGCGTGATCCAGGGCGGCACGTCGGTGAACTCGATTCCGTTCGAGGCTTCGATGGACGTCGACATGCGCTCGGAGGATGCGAAGTCCGTGGCGGCGGTCGATGCGCAGGTGCAGCGGATCGCGCGGGAAGCGCTCGCCGCCGAGAACGCGCGATGGAAGGGCCCGCGGGCCGAACGCGCGAAGCTCAGCCTCGTGATCGACACGATCGGTATTCGCCCGACCGGCGCGCAGGCCGATACGGCGCGCATCGTTCGGACGGCGATCGCCGCCGGAAAGGCGCTCGGGTTTGGCTCGACCACCGGCGCGTCGAGCACCGACGCCAACATCCCGATCAGCCTCGGCATCCCCGGCATTCGCATCGGCGGCGGCGGCATGGACGAGGGCGCGCACTCGCTCGGTGAATCGTACGATGACGGGCCGACCGGGTATCTCGGTCCACAGTGGGCGGCGTTGCTCGTGGCGGCGCTGGCGGGGGTGCGTCCATGAAACGAACCATCACCGCACTGCTCGTGTTCGCGCAGGCTGCGGCCGCGCAGCAGTCACCGGCCACGTTCCACCAGGTCGGCCACACGATTCTCCGCGAGCTGATCGAGACGAACACCACCGGCTCGAGCGGCAACACGACCACGATTGCCGAGCAGTTGCAGACGCGTTTTCGCGACGCCGGCTTCCCCGATTCCGATGTGAAGGTGGTCGGTCCGACGGCGAAGAATCGCAATCTCGTCGTGCGTTACCGCGGTTCCGGCGCGCACAAGCCGGTGTTGCTCCTGGCGCATCTCGACGTGGTCGAAGCGAAGCGCGAGGACTGGACGTTCGATCCGTTCAAGCTCACGGAGAGCAACGGCTATTTCTACGGAAGAGGGACCCAGGACCAAAAGGGCGGCGCGGCGATGCTGGTCACAACGCTGCTTCGCCTCAGGCAGGAGCAGTTCGTTCCCGATCGCGATTTGATTCTCGCGCTGACGGCGGGTGAAGAGGGTGGGATGCCGTACAACGGCGTGCAGTGGCTGCTCGCCAACGCCCGCGGTCTCATCGACGCCGAGTACACGATCAACGTCGATGCCGGCGGGGGAGAGCTGGAGAACGGCAAGCCGACGCTGTTCGACGTGCAGGCGGCGGAGAAGGTCTACCACTCGGTGGGGCTCACGGTGAAGAACCCGGGCGGCCACAGCTCGCTGCCGCGCAAGGACAACGCGATCTACTCGCTCGCCCGCGCGCTGGAGCGGATCGCGGCGTACGACTTCCCGGCCCAGCCGAACGACGTGGTGAAGGCGTACTTCGCCAAGGCGGCGGCGACCGTTCCACCGGCCATCGCCGCCGACATGCGCAAGGTCGCCAGCGGCTCGAAGGATCCAGCGGCAATCGCCCGTCTGAGCAACACGCCGCTGTACAACGCGCTGTTGCGGACGACCTGCGTGGCGACGATGCTCGATGGAGGCCACGCGCCGAACGCGCTTCCGCAAACGGCGCACGCTCTGGTGAACTGCCGCATGCTGCCGGGGGCGAACCCGGCGGCCGTCGAACAGGCGCTGGTGCGCGCGATCAACGACACGGCGGTGCATCTCGCCCCGGTGGACACGGCACGTCCGAGCCCCGCATCGCCGCTGCGGCCGGACGTGTTCAACGCGGTCGAAGCATCTGTCAAGGCGGTCTGGGGAAACGTTCCGATCGTGCCGATCATGGAGACCGGCGCCACCGACGGCCTGTTTCTGCGCAACGCGGGCGTCCCGGTCTACGGATTCAGTGGACTTTTCATCGCGACGAACGACGTGCGCGCGCACGGAAAGGATGAGAGAATACTCATCACGTCGTTCGACAACGGCCTGGATTTCACGTATGACCTGTTGCGGCGAATCGGCGGGCGATGATCGTCGCGTCGCCTGAGCCTATTTCTGCTTCACGCTCACCGCCGCTCGCCCGCTCGCTTCGGCCCGCACCACCAGCCCGGCCCGGGTGACGTACAGCCCTTTGACCGACACCGAATCCACCGTCGCCGACAGCGTCATCACCTTGCCGACCTGCCGGTTGAGTCCCTTGAGCAGGAGCTCCCTGCCCCGCGCCAGCGCCTCGGCCACCGGCACGTGCGCCTTCTCCCGCATCGCGGCTCGCAGCGCGTCGGAGCGGATCCAGGAGTAGGTGTTGATGAGCTGATCGTCGGTGTCGAGGTTGTAGTCGAGGTCGGGCACCGTGATCTCGGCATGGGTCGCGTCGAGGACCGGCCTTCCGATGAAGTGAAGCTGGCCGCGTGCATCGCCCGAGAACACGACGACGAGCACGAGCCGTCCCTGGGGCGCCGGTCGAATGATCGCCGTGTCGACGGTGACCGTCTTCCCCGCTTCGGTCACCGACTTGTGATCGATCGCGCGCGCCACCGCGCGCGACGCGCTCGCATAGTCGATCAGGCCATCCATCAAGATGTGAAATCCATCGGCGGTGCTGTCGCGGCCGAGGGGCGGCAGCGCGGTCGTGTCGACGCGTGGTGCGTCGACGGAGGTGACGATGCGGGGTCGCGCGGCGAGCGTGACGGGCACGGTGACGACGTGGCCGTGGCCGACCACGCGGCCCATGGCGAGCCGCTCCGGGCCGAGCAGCAGCCAGACGCCGTCGGTGAGGCGGATCGGCCGCGAGAGCATGGCCCACCATTGCCGCACGCGTGGCGTGAGATCGACTTGCCCGACCTTGTGATCGATGTCGGCCAGGTGTGCGTTGATGCCCTTCCGCGCGGCCTCCACGACCTGGTCCGTGATGTCGCGGTGCAGAATGCTCACACTGCAATGGTCCTGCGGGAGCGTCGACGCCGGCTCGACGCGCACGATGCGGCTGTGCGACGCCAGATGCCAGTCGTCGGTGAGGCTGAGCGGCGCGGCGAGTTCCACGACGATGCGGGGCCGCGAGTTGGTGTCGGACCCGCAGCCCGCGCCGATGGTCGGGCCGACGACCGGCTTGTACCAGCCGCGCACCTGGTAGGCGAGCGTCGCCTGCAGATGGACATGGCTCGAGTCGGCGAACGCCACGAACGGGCTGCGATCCGCCTCGAAGGCGAAGTGCCGCCGGCTGTCGTTCCCCGCCACGCGCACGCTGTCCATCGATCCGAACGTGTGCGGCACGACCCGCTCCACGGTCCGCAACACAGCGGTAAAATCGTAGTCCAGCGGAACGCTGAACCGCGACGTGGCGGCCGGCGCGGGTAGCGGCGGCGCGTCCTCGATCAGCGCGGCCCTCGTGACCGGCTCGTGTCGGCAGGCACCGAGGGCGGCCGCGGTGCCGGTGAGCACAATAGCGATCGAGAGCCGGACGGTCGGCATGGCGCCATAGAATAGACGCGTCGCCGCACGATCGCGCCATTTGAATTTTTCTTGACAATCGGTTCGTTTTCCGGGAGCCGTCCCTTCCGAAAATCTTCCGCGGTTTACATGAAGCTCCGCTTTTTCGTCATTTGCCCGAGCCTGTCGGCGCTGGTCGCCTGCGGCGGCACCGATTCGTCCACCGGATCGTCGCGCCCCGCCGTCGCGACCGTGTCGGTCACCGCCTCTACCAGCTCGCTCCTCGTGGGCGCAACGGCGACGTTCAGCGCCACTGCGCTGGATAAGGCCGGCTCCGTGATTGCCGGGCGACCGATCGCGTGGTCCACGACCGATGCCACGATCGCCTCGATCACGCCGGCCGGCGTCGTCACCGGTCTGGCGCCGGGGCAGACGATCGTTCGGGCCACGATCGACGGCGTATCCGGCTCGGCGCCAATCACGGTCCTGTCGCCCGCTGTCACCTCGGTCGAGATCACCGGCGGCTTGGGGTCCGCGCTGCTGCCCGGCGAAACGGTCCGGCTCACCGCCGTGGCGAAGAACGATGCCGGTGCGGTCATAACGGGAAAGTCGTTCACGTGGTCGACCTCCAACGACGCCGTGGCGACCGTCTCCAGCGATGGAATCGTGCTTGCCCAATCGCCGGGCACGGCGTCGATCGGTGCGTCGACCGACGGAAAGTCGGCCTCGGTCGTGGTGACGGTGGAAGCGAGCGCGCTGACGAAGATCGTCGTGCTGCCTGCTCCCATGCTCGTCGCCGTCGGCGGGTCGTACACGGCCACCGCGGCCGGATTCGACCAGCGCGGGAAGCCGATCGGCGTCAGCCAGTTCACCTTCCAATCCTCCGATCCGACCATCGCGACCGTCTCGTCGACCGGGAGCGTGAGCGGCGTGCGCGCCGGCACGGCGTCGCTCACCGCGAGCGCCCAGGGCGTCACCGGCACGGCGACCATTACCGTCGTGCCACCGACGTCGCTCGCCGGTAGCGTGATCGCGGCGACGGGAGCCCAGGTTGCCAATCTGGCTTTCGTGTTACAGACCGGCTTGGGCTCGAGCATCCAGACGTTCCCGGCCTCGGTCGACGCCACCGGTAGTTTTCACCTCGATGCGCCGCTGCCGCCGACGCCGACGGACCTCGTGACCCTCGTGGTCGACGACAACGGCAGACCGCGTGTCCACCATCCGATTTCGAAGCAGGTGCAGGCCGCCGTCGCGGCCTCCGCCGCGGCGCGACCGCTGCTCATCCCCGAGTCGGAGACGTTCACGTCGCCGACCTACGGTACGCCGACGGTCGCGATCAGCCTGCAGTCTGCGTTCACGCGCGTCTGCGACGACAACACCAATGCCAACTGCAACAGCTTCTTCCCGCAGGTCTGGCTCGGCGGGATCGTGCCGCTGTGGGCGGCGAGTGATTTCCCGATTCAGCTCGCCTTCAACCACTCGGCGACCACCAGCCCGATCACCGACGCCGATTCGATCGCGCTGTGGGCGGTGATCCACGACATGGAAGCCGATCTGGGTCGCCCGCTGTTCAAGCCCGTGAGCTTCTCGTCGCTCACGCCGCCCGACGCCAACGGCTTTTCACCGAAAGCGGTGCTCGTGTGGGTCGACAACACGCTCACGGGTTTCTCCGGCTACTCCAACTGGATCTGGGACGGCAATCAGAACATGGTCGCCGCCAAGACGCGCGTGCGCCTGAACTCGTATCTGGCGAACCGCAGCCTGATGAGCCACGAGCTGCTGCATGCGCTCGGGTTCCATCACACCTGTGCCTGGAGCACGGTCATGGGCGGCTACGGCTGCACGTCGGCGAGTGGCATCACGCAGACCGATGCCGCGGCGTTCAACCTCGGCTATCAGGCGCGTGCCGCGATCGTGGCGAGCAAGCCGACGACGACGTTCGGCGACGCGCTGCGCGGCGAGCAGTCACTCGAGGGTTCGCCGATCGCCGACCTCACGCCGCTTTCACGGGCGGTCGCCGGATTTGCGCCGCTCGATCGACGCTCAATCGTGATTGGCGGACGGGTCCTCACGAGCGACGGCGCGCCCTGAGCGGCGCGCCCAGCGACCTAGGGGTCCAGGTGTCCGGTAAAACCGGTGTCAGTGGCGAGCGATAGCTCGAATCCGGGTCCGTCCAGCTTGACGCCTGCCTGACCAGCCGGCCCGTGATCCAGCAGGTTGACCATACCGTTCGCGGAGACGGTGACGAGGCTTTCGCTTCCCACGGTCACGCTGGCAGCAGGGCCAAACCCCTGCACCCATCCGCCTTCATCGAAGTTGACCTGCAGGCCGGCTTCGCCGGCGACCGCGCCGTGAACGAACTCCTTGCCGCCACCCATGAACAGACTCCCGGCGTGGTCGTGCGTGGCGCGCTTGTAGTCGAGCGTCGGGGTGACGGGCAGCGCCTCCAGATCGATCGTCATTCGGACGTGGTTGCAGTCGCCGGCGATCGACGCCACGGAGTGCACGCTCAGATCGATCGACTTGCACGTGCCGGGGTCCGCCGCGGCCGCGGCCTTGGCGGCCAGCGCTTCGAGCGCTGCGATCTGCTTTGCATCGAAACACATCTCGCTCGGCGGATCGTTCGGGCCGATGGTCGCGGCCACGGTGAACATCGTCATCGTGATCCCCACGAGCTGATACCGTCGCTCGGCGTCGATGGTGATTCGCGTGCCCGGCTTTTCGGCGCGCATGAACCACTCGCGCATGATCTCGTCGTAGTGCGTCCCGACGCCGACCATCCCGCCAAAGAACACGCGTCCGTTGTCGCGGGAACTCTCATAGTACTTCGTGAACGAGGCGAGCTTCGCGCGACAGAAGGGCAGCTCGCAGACGCGGTGCTGCGCCTCCTCGCCCTTGGTCGCCCGCAGGCACGCTTGGTATTGATCCAGCATGACCTTCTGTCGGGCCACGGCCTCGCGCGTGATCGCCGAGTCGCGGTCAACGTACGCCTGGTGCACCATGGTGAGACGCGCCGACAGCCGGTCGCGATTCTTCTCGAGCGCGGCGATGACCGCTCGGTCGTTCGACAGCGCGACGGAGACCACGACGTCGCCAGACGCCGGCGCGGACTGGCGAGCCGCGGCATCCTCGGCCCGGCTGGCCGCCGCGGCTTGGCGATCTCCCTCCCGCAGGATCGTGACGAGCAGCTCGCGATAGGCGTTGGCGGTCTGGATGAACTGTGCGGGGTGTCCGAGGTTCTCGGTCCAGGTGTCCCCGAGAACGGGTGTCTGCGTCGAGAGCTCAGCGGGCGGCGGCGCAGGCGGCGGCGGAAAGATCGACTTGCCGCTCGGCTCCTCGTACGGCTTCTGGGCTTCGACCCGGTCGTCCTTCGATTCGGGATCGTGCTTGGCGAGCAATCGCTCGCGCCGGGCGCTCCAATCCACTTCCTGCGCTTTGGCCAGACTCGCCCACGCGGCCGTCATCCGGCCCTCACACGATTGCACGCGCGCGAGCGCGTCCCAGGCGAGGCCGAACGTCGGAGCGGTTCTGGTGACGCTCGTGAGCAGGGAGTCGGCCGCCGCCAGATCGCCGAGGTCCGCGTATGCGACGCCGAGCTCGTGGACGAGCGCCGCGTACGGAGCGCCGATTCCCATCGCGCGGCGTAGTGCCGTGATCGCGCTGGCGGCGTCGCCCGCCGACACGAGCGTGGCGCCGAGATTCGTCCAGTACCGCTGTGCACGGTCGCCGCCGCGGCGGATTGCCGCGGCGTGTCCTACGATCGCCGCGCCGTCGTAGCCGGCGAGATAGAGCATGCCAGCCGTCGCGTCGAGGCGCGCGGCATCCGTGATCCTGGCGAAGCCGGCCTGAAGCTGCCGAGCCGCCGCGGGTGTCTCGCGCGCGAGGTACTTCTGAGAAATCGAATCAATGAACGCACGCGCGGTCGCGTCGGAGATTGCACCGGCCGGCACGGAGCGCAGGGCGGGAGACCTGGCCGGGCAGGCCTTCGATGGATCGGCCGATTCACCGAGGGCGGCCTTCGCCGCCCGCGGCGCGGCGACCCGAGCGGAGTCGGCGCGTCGTTGCGCCATGCTCTGGATCTCGCCGGAGTGGGCGGCGAGGTATTGGCCGAGCTTCTGGGCTTCGTCCATCGTCGGCCGGCCGCCGTTCTGAACCTTTTTCCAGATCGCCTGAATGTCCGCGGGCGCGCCCGAGAGGTCGGGCATGCCTGTGCGCTGCGCGCGGGCGGTGGTAAATGGAGCAACGAGCAGCAGCACGACGAACAGGGCGCCAATCCGGGCCATCATGGTTTCACCATCGCTTCCAGAGCCGCCCAGTCGAGCTGATCGCGAATCTTCTCCGCGTGCGCGCGCCGCGCCGGCTCATCGGGCGTGCGCTCCGGCTTCACGTCCGATTGCAGGAACGGCAGGTTGACGATGATCACCTGCGCACGGCTCGCCGACAGCGAGTGATCGAAGAACGCCGGATTGATCGTGACGAGAGGAATCCCGTCCGGCTCGTCGGGCGACACGAGCGTGGAATCATCGCCGCCATTGTGCCGGACCGCTGCCGGCGCGGCGCGGTCTTCGGGGCTCATTCGCGCGAGCTCCGCTTCGCGGGCCGCGATGATCTGATTCGCCT
Organism: Gemmatimonadaceae bacterium; assembly: GCA_035492735.1. GTDB lineage: Bacteria > Gemmatimonadota > Gemmatimonadetes > Gemmatimonadales > Gemmatimonadaceae > JAQBQB01. The sequence goes on from DATJIZ010000365.1 coordinate 12,395, forward strand.
GTGCGGACATGTCGTCGTAGGCGGCG
>DATJIZ010000366.1:0-3862 GCA_035492735.1 Gemmatimonadaceae bacterium
GGCGGCGGCACAGCAGATCGCGCGGCTCACCGGCGTCTCGCCCCAGTACATATCGAATACGAACCTTCGCATCGATCCCGGCACGTTCCGCACCGAGCTGCTGCGCAACGAGCGCGAGACCGTGGGCCGGTACGACAGCCGGATGATCGGTCTCAACGGCAACGCGGCGAGCCAGCGGCAAGACTACGATCCGTCGGATGTCGCGCCGTCGGGCGCGTTCATGTCGGCGTTCATGCGGTATCTGCACGACGACCTCGGCTACCGCACCGACCTGCAGTACTACATGGGTGGGCATGCGGGCCGCTGGGACTACACGAGCCTGACGGGATTCGGCAATCTCGGCAGCGGCTATCCCAGCGAGTCGGAGTCGCTGCGTACGGCGATGGCGAAGAATCCGTACTTGCACGTCATGGTGGGCGCGGGGTACTACGACATGGCGACGCCGTTCGCGAATGCGGAGTACACGTTCAATCATCTCGGGTACGACCAAACCTACCGCGACCGAGTGGAGTTCAAGTACTACGAGAGCGGCCACATGGCCTATTTGAATCAGGCGTCGGCGAAGCAGCTCAAGCAGGACATCGCGAGCTTCATTCAGGCGACGTCGCATCCGTCGAATTTGACGCCGTGACACGAGGGCAACGCGTATGTGCCGCAACATCCGAACGCTGGCGAACTTCGATCCGCCGGCGTCCGACGACGAGATTCGCGCGTCGGCGCTGCAGTTCGTTCGAAAACTGAGCGGCACGCGCCAACCGTCGCGCGTCAACGAGGAAGTTTTCAACCGGGCGGTGGACGAGGTGACGCTCGCCGCCCGGCGCCTGATTTCTTCGCTCGAGATTCACGCGCCGCCGCGCGATCGGGAGACCGAGCGGCGCAAGGCACAGGAGCGGGCGCAGAAACGGTTCGCGTGAGTACGACCGCCCGGGTGCTCCTCGGTCAGTACGATGTCGCATGGAAGCTGGCTTGGCTCCATTTGCAGACGTTGACCACGGAGGAGTGCCTGTGGCGTCCGGCGGATCGCGGACTGCACGTGCATGCGACTCGCGCAGGCGGATGGCGCGCGGACTGGCCGGACAGCGAGAGCTACGACATGGGTCCGCCAAGCATCGCGTGGCTCACCTGGCACATGGGGTATTGGTGGTCAATGGCGCTCGACCATTCGTTCGGCGAGCGCAGGCTGTCGCGCGACGATGTCCACTGGCCGGGGAGCGCGGAATCGGTGCGGGCCTGGCTCACGTCGCTGCACGACCGATGGCGGCTGCGGTTGGGAACGCTGACGGAGGCTGACCTCGAGTCGGCGGAGCACGCGGCATGGCCCTACGTCGAGCGACCGTTGGGCGACGTGTTAGCGTGGTTGAACGTCGAGCTGACGAAGAACGCCGCGGAAATCGGATACGCGCGGTTTCTGTACGCCGTCCGTGCGTGACGCGGCCATGGCGCGGCCGCTGAGCGCCGTGGTGGATCAAAGTCGGGCTTTCGGTCGATTGCACCACACCGGTCCGAGGCTACGATTCTAGAATGCGAATCGGTCCGAGGATTGTCCGAACCTTGTGTTCGGTTTTGTCGGTTGGTGGGTTTGCCGTGCTGCGCGGTGCACCGGCGAGCTCCGAGGCGCAGACGCCTGACGCACCGTCACCGCCCCGGCCGTTCGCCGTCGGTGAGCGAGCCGAGTACGACGTGCGATACGGACCCGTTCACGCCGGCCGAGCCGCGGTCGAGGTCCTGGGCATCGACACCGTGCGCAACCACGCGACCTACGTGTTCCGACTGACGATCTCGGCCGGCGTGAATCTGCTGCTCTATCGCTATTCCGTGCACGACACGATGTGGAGCTGGGTCGATACGTCGACCTTTCAAAGCCTTCGATTCAATCAGGATCAGATGGATGGTGGTCGTCGGCGCGAAAAACGATACGAGATTTTTCCGGACCGTCTCGCGTTTCGCGATGGTACGAAGCCCGAGCAGCCCTCGGTCGCCGAGCCACTGGACGACTTGGCGTTCCTGTTCTTCGTTCGCGGGCGCGAGCTCCCACTTGGCGCGACCGAGACGCTGCCGCGCTACTTCAAGCCGGGCAGCAATCCGGTCGTGCTGCACGTGCTCGGTCGCGACACGATCGACGTGGCCGGGCGGAAATGGCCGACGATCGTCGTGCGGCCGATCATCAAGACCTCGAGCTTGTTCGCCGAGGGCGGCGAGGCGCGGGTGTGGATCTCGGATGATCCGTCGCACGTGATCGTGCAGATCAACACGAAGCTCTCGGGGGGTGCGATTACGATGCGGCTGCGGTCGTACGAACGGCAGCAAGCGATGCCGGCGGGCGACACCGGTCAACTCGAATCGCACCGGCGGCGGTGAGCGTCACACGTACTGCCGATGAGTGACGCGACCGCGGGCGCAGCATCGCAACGCGTGGTCGCTTGCGTGATCCGTCGCGCCGACGGTTATCTCGTGTGCCAGCGTCCGCCACACAAGCGGCACGGCGGCTTGTGGGAGTTTCCCGGCGGTAAAGCCGAGCCGAATGAATCCGACGAGCACGCCGCGGCACGGGAGCTTCGCGAGGAACTCGACGTCGAGCTCACCGCGACGGCACCGGCGATCTTCGAGACCCGCGATCCGGCAGCCCCGTACGTGATCGCCTTCGTGCCCGTCGAGATTCGCGGCGAGCCGAAATGCATCGAGCATTCTGCGATGGCGTGCGGGTCGCCGGAGGCATTGCTGGCTCTCCCGCTTGTGCCCAGCGATCGAGCCTTTATAGAGTTCTTAATGCCCCAGGACGCCAAGATGATCGATGGCTAGCTCGATCGACGACGACCTTCGAGCTGCCGCCATCGAGCAGGTTCGGCGATTGCGTGAGTTGCATGGCGGTCGCATTCCCCGATCCGCGCTCATGGACGGCATCGCGCTTGGTGGGCAGCGGATCCCGATCTGGAACTATCAAAAGGGTATCTTCAAGCCGGCGGCGCTCGGACGCGACGGAGCCGCGCTCAGCATGCAGACATCTGCGGATTCGCCGTACGATGACGTGCATGATGTGGATTCCGGCCAGATCGTGTACAAGTACCGGGGCACGGATCCCGACCATCCCGACAACGTCGCGCTTCGCCGCGCCATGATCGAACAGCGTCCGCTCATCTACCTTGTTGCTGTGGACCCCGGCTTCTATGACGCGGTTCTCCCCGTGTACATCGTTGGCGATGATCCACGCAGGCACCAGTTCACGCTCGTCGCAGACCAATTGGCTCTCTCACCGGTCGTCAGCGATCCGGTCATGACCGCGGCCCGGCGCGAATACGCCACGCGCGCCGTGCTCCAGCGCCTCCACCAGCAACAGTTCCGTCGAATGGTGCTGACCGCATATCGCGAACAATGCTGCATCTGCCGCCTTAGGCACGTCGAGCTCCTCGACGCAGCACACATCCTCCCCGATCGGCATCCGCAGGGGGAGCCGGTCGTGACGAATGGTCTAGGTCTCTGCAAAATCCATCATTCGGCCTACGATGCGCACATCATCGGCATCGATCCCGATGCACGCGTCCACGTGCGTGAGGATGTACTGAATGAAAAGGACGGACCGATGCTGCGGCATGGGTTGCAGGAAGTCGCGGGGACGCGCCTCGTACTCCCCAAACGGGATGAGCTACAACCCAACCGCGGTTTTCTCGCCGAACGATTCGCGCGATTCCGCGCCGCGTGAGCCAACCGCCGTCACGAGTTCCCACCGGCCCATGCGATCGCCCGATCCAGCTCGTCATACCGAAATGCCTTGACGTCGGCCTTCACAAAATGCTCGGCGACGCTCGGCGCGACGCTCGCCATCGCGCTGTCGGCGGCCAGGGCGATCCGCGCGATCTTCCGGTGG
>DATJIZ010000367.1:0-3392 GCA_035492735.1 Gemmatimonadaceae bacterium
CGGCGCGCTCACCGTCGGGATCGTGACCAAGCCTTTCCTGTTCGAGGGCCGCAAGCGCATGCGCCAGGCGGAGCAGGGCATCGCCGACATGCGCAAGAACGTCGACACCATGATCGTGGTGCCGAACGAGCGCCTTCTCGCGGTGGTGGGCAAGGGCATTCCGTTCCAGGACGCGCTCAAGAAGGCCGACGAGGTCCTCCTGCACGCCACCCAGGGCATTTCGTCGCTGATCAGCGTGACCGGCTTGGTCAACGTCGACTTCGCCGACGTGCGCACCGTCATGCAGGCTGGCGGATCGGCGCTCATGGGCACCGGGGTCGGGCGCGGCGAGAACCGGGCGATGGAAGCCGCGCAGCAGGCGATCAGCTCTCCGTTACTCGACAACGTCAGCATTTCCGGCGCGATGGGCGTGCTGGTGAACATCACCGGTGGGGCCGATCTGACGCTGGGCGAAGTCCATCAGATCAACGAGATCATCCACGACGCGGTTGGTGACGATGCCGAAATCATATTCGGCGCCGTCCACGAACCAGCCATGCAGGGCGAGATTCGCGTCACGGTCATCGCGACGGGCTTCGATCGCGCGCTGCAGGTGGGTGCGCACGCACACGATGCGCAGCAGCCGCCCGTCGCCGTGCCGAAAGGCTCGCCGGTGATTCCATTCCCGGCCAATCGGCCGACTCGTGTCACGGGTGCCGCAATCAATCGTCCAACCGATGCGCCGCGGACGCCGCGAACGCAAACGGACAAAGGGTCGCAGGACCTCAACGATATGGAGATCCCGACCTTCATTCGGAGACAGATGGATTGAAACTCGGCATCGTCCGATTCGGGATGTACGCTCTCGTCGCGCTGGCATTCGCCGGCGCGCTTCGCTTCACCCCGCGCCTTCCCGATCCGGATCGCAAACCGGGCGAAGTGCTCGTTTCGCAGGCTGCCCGACCATCGCTGAAGCTCGAGTTCGACACACTCCAGCGAGGCGAATCGCTTGGCGCGCTGCTCTCGCGGGGCGGCCTGTCCGACGTCGCGGTGACCAAGGCACTCCAGGCGGCCTCCGGTGCCTCCCTCGACGAGCACCGCATTCCGGCCGGGATGCCCGTGACGTTCAAGTCCGAGGCCGCCGATTCGATGCCGTCCGAGGTGACGCTTCAGCTGTCGACGGACCACCTTCTTCGGCTCCAGCGCAACGGCGACAGCTGGGCCGCGAGCCAGGAGCGGCTGCCCTGGAAGACGGACACCATCGTCGTGGGCGGCACGATCTCGTCCAATCTGTACCAGGCAATGGACTCGAGCGCCGGCAGCGAGCTCCCCTCAGCGGCGCGGCAACAGCTTGCCTGGTCGCTGGCCGACGTGTACGAGTACCGGGTCGACATGAGCCGGGATCTTCAACCCGGTGATCACTTCACCGTCGCCGCGGAACGGCTCGTGGCGCCGAGTGGCGCGGTGCGCATCGGCAAGATCGTGGCGGCGACGTTCAATCTCTCGGGCAGCCCGATCACCGCGGTTCGCTTCCACAGCCAATCGGCGAGCGGCGATTATTTCGACCAGTTCGGCAAGTCGATGCGCGCTGCGTTTCTGCGCGCGCCGCTCGAGTTTCGTCGGATCTCCAGCGTGTTCGGCATCCGCGAGCATCCAATCCTCGGCGGCTGGCGCCAGCACAAAGGAACCGATTACGCCGCCGCCGCCGGCACGCCGGTACGCGCGATCGGTGACGGCGTCGTCGTCCGCGAGGGCTGGGGCAATGGCTACGGCAACCTGCTCGAGATCCGACATCGGAACGGTTTCGTCACCCGCTACGGCCACCTGAGCCGCTTCGCGTCGGGTGTACATGCTGGCTCGCACGTGGCGATCGGCCAGCTCGTCGCGTATGTCGGCTCGACCGGGCTCGCCACCGGACCGCATCTCCATTTCGAGGTGCTGGTGAACGGTCAGCAGCGCGACCCGCGCCGGGCCCTCAAGTCCACCGGCGGCGAGCCAGTGCCGAGCGACGAGCGCGCCGCGTTCGCTCAACTCCGCGACCGCATCGTTGCCTACCTTCAGGCGCCGCTCAATGGCGTCGTGAAGCTCGCGCTGCGCTGATCCTCGTCGCGCCTCCGCTCCGTTCCAATCTCGAAGGTTCACCGCACCGGCACGAGCTCCGTCGCTCGGTCCGAGCCGAGCAACTAGCTTTCGCGAATGTCGCTGTGGCTGCTCGCGATCGCTGCCGGGATCCTGCTCGCCATCGTTCAATATGGCGGGCGGGGGCTTGCAGCCGGCGGCGCCAGCCTCGGCGCAGCGATCCTGCGCGCCGTCGCCGTCACGCTGATCGTCGCCCTTTTGCTCGACGCGCCGGCGGGCTGTGCCAAACCGGTCGCGTCGTGGGTGGCGCTCGACGCGTCGCTGAGCATGACTCGGGGCGACAGCGCGCTGTGGCGCGCGGCCCGGGACTCGGTCCGGGCAGTCAGAGCCGATTCGGTGTTCGTGTTCGGCGATTCGGTTCGGGCGGCCGGCCAAGCGCCCACTCCGCACGACGAGTCGTCGGAGCTGCGGCCCGCGGTGGAGCGTGCGCTCGGCGCCGGTCACCCCCTCGTCGTGGTGACCGACGGTGAGCTCGACGATCCCGATGCGGCTCGTGCACTTCCGGCAGGCTCGCGCGTCGTCGTGCTGCATCGGCGCACGCAGCGCGATGCCGCCGTCGCGTCGATCGACGTGCCCCGAGCCGTCGTGAGTGGCGATACCGTCCAGGCGACCGTCACGATCGCCGCGGGGGCGGCTGGAGCAGCGGCCGGGACACTCGACGTATCGGTTGCCGACAAGTCGCTCGCTCGCGTTCCCGTCGCCGCGCTGCCCGCTTATGGGGAGCACGCGATTGCCGTGAAGGCACGTTTGGACGCGCCAGCCGGGCCCGCGCTTCTTCGCGCGCTGGTGAGCTCGCCGCAGGATGCCGAGCCGCGCAACGACACGCTCTTCGTCCCGATCGAAGTTTCGCGCGCGGCGAGCGCGGTGTTCGTGTCGACCTCGCCCGATTTCGATGCGCGTTACGCCCTCGCGGTGCTGAGGGGATCGCTGGGCATTCCCGCGCGCGGATTCTTTCGTGTCGCGCCCGGCGAGTGGCGCGTCGAAGGGCCGCTCACGCCGGTACCCGAATCGGACGTACGCCAGGCGATCCATGATGCGCCGGTCGTGATTCTCCACGGCGATACCGCGGCATTCGGCCCGCCACGGTCGATTGCGTCCGGTCCGCTCGCGCTGATCGTCACTTCGGGGACCGACGGCGAGTGGTACCCGTCCGCCGCGCCAATGTCTCCGCTCGCGCCGGCATTGTCGGGACTCGCCTGGGACAGCCTCCCGCCCGTCGGAATCGTCGCGGCGCCGCCGAGCGGCAACTGGATCGGCATCGAGGCGCGGCGCGG
>DATJIZ010000368.1:0-3458 GCA_035492735.1 Gemmatimonadaceae bacterium
AGCTCCGGATCCGCGGCATCGGGCGCAAACCGAAGCACCAGCTCCGCCACGACGCTCGCGCCCGTGAATCGCGCCAGCTCGCCCGCCAGGCCCGTGCGCGTCCTCGTCACGTCGAAGGCGCTCAGCGTGTCGAGATCGCGACCAGCCTTGATCTGCAGCTCCGCCGTGCCCTGCGCGTACAAGTCCAGGGCCGGCCCGAAGCGACGCTTGGAACGCCGGGCGCCGCGCGCGAGCACGGATCGCACGCCCGCATCACGCGTCACGAGGCGAAGGATCCGCGAGCTTTCCTGATAATCGAACGCGTGCAACACGATCGCGTCGGTCACGACGAGCGGCATGGTAGAAAGCTACTGGCGTGCACGACCCCGGGCGCTTTCGAGCGCGGTCAGAACCGTGCACGGGCTCCGGCAAGGATCGTCCGTCGCGGACTCAGGAAGTTGAACACGGACTCGTATCGCGCGTCGAACAGGTTTTCCACGTGCAGCGTGGCCTCGAGTGCGCTCAGCCTGGGCGCGAACTCGGCCAGCGGGAGCGTCGCGCCGAGATCGACGCGATCGTAGGCGGCATCCACGACTGGAACCGCTGGATACGGACGAAAATCGCGATCGCCTCGCGAGCCGACGTGCATGAGCCGTACGTCAACCGCCCCGCGCCGATCAGTCCATGACGCGCCGACGTTCCACATCGTGGTCGGGCGGCGGATCAGCGACTCGCCGGCGTGGTACAGGCCGCCCGACGTGGTGTCGTAGCCGGGCGTGAGCACCTTGGTCTCGAGGTGGGTCAGGTTCGCGTCGAGCAGCAGGTTCGTCGTTGCGCGAAGCTGCGCGTCGAGCTCGCGCCCGCGCGCCAGCGCCCGCGCGACGTTGCAATAGCTGGCGCCACAGCTCTCCGTCGAGCCCGTGTAATCAATGATGTTGCGAAAGCGCTGGTCGAAGTGCGTCGCGCCGACCGACAGGCGATCGCCGGCGAACGATTGCCGCACGCCCACCTCCCACGAGCCGGATCGCTCCGGCGCGAGCGCAGGGTTGCCAGTCACGTAGCCGGTTGCGTAGTTCTCGAAGAATGTCGGTTCGCGAAAGGCGGTGCCGGCCGACAGGCGCACACGCGTCGCGGTGGCGACCCGCCAGACGCCACCAACCCGGTACGTACCGAACTTGCCGAACCGCTCGTTGTCGTCGTGTCGCGCGCCCATTGTGAGCGTGATCTGTCGCACGGGCGAGACGATGGCCTGCACATACCCGGCGGCATTGCGTCGAGCGGCGCGGAACAGGGATGCCGACTGCGAGCCGCCGAAGGAAAACTGGCTCTCCGATCGTTCGTCCTCCTGCTCACCTTGAAGGCCGGCGGTGAGCACGCCGTGCGCGGGCAAGGCCAGATTAGCGTGCAGATCGACGCCGCGCCGACGCGTCCGGTCGATCGACTCCGATCCGCTGCCGCCTGGGACATCCGGCTGATCGTCGGCGTCGCCGGTCGTGGACGACGAGGTGAGACCGAGCTGCGCGTCCAGCCACGGCGCGACACGCCGGCTCAGATCCGCCGAGAGCACCGTTCGCTCCTGCGACTGCTGGGCGTTGGAATCGACGACCTCGCCGCCGCCATCGGTTGGATAGTGAAACTGGCCATCGGTGTAGCGCAGCGAGACAGCGACGCTCGTGCGCTCGTCGAGCACGAGATGCGTGGCGGCGCTGGCCACGCTGTTGTGATATGAATTGTTGAATGCGTAGATCCCGTGCGTGTCGTGGCGCGCAATACCCAGCGAGTAGTCGCCGACGCCGAGCGAGCCGAGTACGGTGGCGTCGGCATCGCGCGACGCGTAGCTGCCGGCGCGGGCAGAGACCACCGTGCGCGGCGCGCCGCTGCCTCGCCGGGTGAAAATCTGGATCACGCCCGTGACGGCATCGGCCCCGTACAGCACGCTGGCCGGGCCGCGCACCACTTCGATTCGCTCGACGTTGTCCGTGGTCAGACCGCCGAAGTCGATCGCGCCGCCCGGGTCGTTGAGCGGCACGCCGTCGACGAGCACCTTCACGTACTTGCTCTCGCCGCCGCGGACGAAGAGCGACGTCGTCGACCCGAACGATCCGGATTGCGCGAAGTCGAAACCGGGAAGCCAGGCGAGCGCCGACGCGAGCGATGTACTGCCGCGCAGCCGCAGCTCGTCGCCGGTGATCACGCTGACGGACGCCGGTGCATCGAGCAGGCCGATTGGCACGCGCGTCGCCGTGACCACGACGGGCGCGATGCGCGCGGTGTCCGGCTGCTGCGCGGCCACTGGAAGCGCGACGGCGAGAGTGACGCCAGCCGCGATGAGGCGGAGCGAACGGGGCGAGGTCATGATAGGTCTCGTAAGTGACATGGTCATTCGGCGGGTCGGGCGCGCAGCGGGACGAGTGCCGGCGCGCCGACCAGCGGATCGTGGGTGACGACGAGCGGCCAATCGTAGACGCGCTCGAGGATCGGTGCCTGCATGACCTGGTCGGGTGTACCGGTCGCGACGACCGACCCGTCGCGTAGCAGAACCAGCGTCGCGGCGAACCGCGCGACGAGATTGAGCTGGTGGCTGACCAGGAGCACCGCACGCCCGTTCCGCGCCAGCCGATCGAGCAGCTCGAACACGCTCATCTCGTGCGCGACGTCGAGGAAGGCGGTCGGCTCGTCGAGCACCAGCGCATCCCCGCCCTGCGCCAGCGCGCGCGCGAGCCGCACCCGCTGCCACTCGCCACCGGAGAGCTCGTCCAGCCGACGAGCGCGCAAGGACATGACGCCGGCCTCGTCGAGTGCCCGATCGACGGCGCGCCGGTCGTCGCGGTCGGCGGCGCGCCACAGTCCCAGGTGCGGAAAGCGACCCAGCGCCGCGTACTCATCGACGAGCACGGGAAACGCGAGCTCCTCCCGCTGGGTCACGAAGGCGATGCGGCGCGCGCGCACGGGACGCGGCACGTCGCGCGTCGATTCACCGTCGAGCCGGATCGTGCCGCGCGACAGACCGATGCGGCCGATGAGCGTTCGGACGACCGTGCTCTTGCCACTGCCATTCGGCCCGACGACCGCCGTGATCACGCCGCGCTCGGCGCTGAACGAGACGCCGGAGAGTGCGTCGCGTTCTGCGTTCGGGTAGCGGACGGCCACACCGCGAAACTCGATCATGTGAGGCGCCGGAGCTTCGCCAGAAAGAACGGCACGCCGATCAGCGCGGTGACGGCGCCAAGAGGCAGTTCGGCGGGCGGGCGAATGATACGGCCGAGCAGGTCCGCGCCGACGACGAGCGTTGCCCCGGCAAGCGCGCTGCCGACGAGCAGACTTCGGTGCCGGCGCAAACCGGCGGCGCGGACGATGTGCGGCACGACGAGCCCGACAAAGCCGACGAGTCCCGCCGCGGCGACGGTGGCGGCCGCGACGAGCGAGGCGATCAGAAAGACGCGGCGGATTGCCGCGTCCACATCGAGCCCGAGCCCTGC
>DATJIZ010000369.1:0-4339 GCA_035492735.1 Gemmatimonadaceae bacterium
CGATTCGCTCCAGCACCGTCACTTGGCCGGCCAGGTCGTCGTCCCGATGCTCCATCGTCAACCGACGTCCGTCCTCGGACAAGGACCAGTAATCGCGGAAACGCAGCTGCCGGCCTTGATGGCTGACCTCCGACTCGATCAACAGCTCGTGGCCGACCCATCGTGACCGGCTGATCCACTCGCCGCCAAGTACGGTATTCACGATCGGATCGCCCGTCGAGCGCGCGTCGAACGCGAGATGCGTTGGCTCGCCGTCCGCCGCGACGATGGTCATGTCGACGTGCAGATCGGGCTCCGAGTGGACGACTGAGGCGATGATCTCCCCGGGCAGTTGGCCGCGGAGTCGGCTCGCCACGAGATCGGCTGTCCACGTGCCAGTGAAGTCTGCTCGTATCGGCATCTTCGCAGAGGTAAATGCAGTCACCCGCTCCACCGGGCTCTCGCGGCGCACTACCGGGTGAATCGTTCCTGGCAGCCCGGCGACCGCGATGGTACGTTAACGCGCCGCCACTCCCTCCACCCCGGGCCGCCTCACGTGGAGTTCCACGACCCGCTCCAGGAATCGCTCGGGATCGATCGATTCCGACGCGAAATCCGCCTCGCCGCGTCGCTGCAACAATCAAACATCGTCCCGGTGCACGACGCGGGCGAGGTCGACGCGGTACACGAACGTTGGCAGCGCCTGGCCCGGAACCAGTGACCGATCGCTCCATGACGGATCCTGTCGCATCGCTCAACGCAGCTCTCGCCGGTCGCTACCGCATCGAGCGGCATCTCGGCGAGGGCGGCATGGCATCCGTCTACCTCGCGCAAGACGTGCGGCACGATCGCAAGGTCGCACTCAAGCTCCTCAAGCCGGAGCTGGCGGCGGTGCTCGGCGCCGAGCGGTTCGTGCAGGAGATCAAGACCACGGCGGCATTGCAGCATCCGCACATTCTGCCGCTCTTCGATTCCGGAACGGCAGACGGTTTTCTGTTCTACGTGATGCCGTATGTCGAGGGCGAGACGCTGCGCGACAAGCTGAATCGCGAAACGCAGCTGGCCGTGGGCGATGCCGTGCGCATCGCACAGGAGGTGGCCGACGCACTCGACTACGCGCACCGCCATGGCGTGATTCATCGCGACATCAAGCCCGAGAACATCCTGCTGCACGACGGCCGGCCAATGGTCGCCGATTTCGGGATCGCACTGGCGGTGAGCGCGGCGGCCGGCGGCCGCATGACCGAGACGGGCATCAGTCTGGGAACGCCGCACTACATGAGCCCCGAGCAGGCCACGGCGGACAAGGACATCGGCGCCCGTTCCGACATCTATTCGCTGGCCAGCGTGCTGTACGAGATGCTCGCCGGCCAGCCACCGCACCTCGGCGGCTCGGCGCAGCAAGTCATCATGAAGATCATCACCGCTCCGGTCGAGCCGGTGACGACGTATCGCAAGTCGGTGCCGCCCAACGTGGCAGCGGCGTTGACGAAGGCGCTGGAGAAATTGCCGGCCGATCGGTTCGACAGCGCCAAGGCGTTCGCCGCGGCACTCGGCAACGCGGATTTCACACTGCCGTCGTCGGACGGCGTGCGCAGCTTCACGGCGCACGGCGTGAGATCGCATGCCTTCACGGGAGCAGCAACGGCGAGCGGTGTCCTGCTCGTTGTCGCGCTCTGGGGTTGGTTTCGTCCGCCACCCGCGGCGCCCGTGATTCGCTACGAGCTGCAGGTTCCTTCCGGCGTCGCTGGAGATCTCGGCGCTCCCGCGCCCGTACCAGCGCCCGATGGATCGTTCATCGTGCTGCATGGACCGGCGCAAGACAGCCGATTCGGTCAGATGCTGTGGATGAAGCCGCGCGACAGTCGGTCGGCCAAGCCCATTCCGGCGACGGAAGGCGCGCGGGCATTCGCCCTGTCGCCGGACGGACAATGGATCGCCTTCGCGGTCGGTCACCAACTGCGGAAGCTGCAGATCGCCGGCAGCGCGCCGGTCACGCTCGTCAACGAAGGCGTCAACAGCGGCTTCGGAGTGACGTGGCTCGACGACGGCACGATCGTTTTCGTTCGCGACGTGGGTGCACGAGTCTCGCTCGCTCAACTTCCCGCCGCGGGTGGCGAGGCGTCTGACGTGTGGCGGAGCGATACGCTGTTTCATGTGCTACCTTCGGCGATCGCCGGAACGCACGCGATTCTGTTCGAGCGATGCAAGAGCAGCGTCGCCTGTGATCTCTGGGCGATCGATTTGCGGGACGATCACGCGCGGCTCGTCATGGCGGGTGCGACGTCGGCGCGATATGCGGCGACGGGCGACATCGTCTACGTCCAACAGGGGCGATTGTTCGCGAGTCGGTTCGATCGCGACGCGCTTGCCGTGCGCGGCCAGCCCGTTCCACTCGCCGACAGCATCGCGGCGACGCCGTTTCCGATCGAGTTGTCGCGTTCGGGACTGCTCGTGACGCGCGTCGGCGGGAGCGCCACAGCCGGCAACGAATTCGACATGGTCTGGGTTGACCGCGCCGGACACATCACGCCGGTCGACACGGCGTGGCGGTTCCGCGTCACCGCGTTCGCCAACGACCAGGGATGGGCGCTGTCGCCGGATGGAAGGCGTCTCGCGATTGGCCTGCTCACCGATGCAGGTGACGACATCTGGGTGAAGGAGTTGCCCCGCGGGCCGCTGTCCCGCGTGTCCTACGATCCGGCTCCGGACGTTCGCCCGCGGTGGACCGGCGACGGCCGTTCGGTGATCTTCTTTTCCGAGCGCGCCGTGTCCGGCGTGTACCAGCATCGCGCCGACGGCGCCGGCAAGGATTCGCTCTTGCTCGGTGGCATCATTGACGAAGCCGCGCCGTCTCCAGACGGAAGATGGTTGGTGTTTCGCGACGGCTCGAACGGTGCCATGCGTGGCGGCCGCGACATCAAGGGCGTGCGACTCGGCGCCGACACGACGCGCGTGCCCGTGATCGTGACGCCGTTCGACGAGGAAGCGATCGCGCTGTCGCCGGACGCCAAGTGGATCGCGTATCAATCGGACGAGACGGGGCGAACGGAAGTCTTCATTCGCTCGTTCCCCAACACCGACACGTTCAAACGACAGGTGTCGAACGGCGGCGGCAGCGCGCCGCTCTGGTCGCACGATGGCCGGGAGCTGTACTACCTGAGCGCCGGCAAGGACATGATGTCTGCGCGACTGACCACGAGCCCGGCGATCTCGGTGAGCCAGCCAGTCGCGCTGTTTCACGTTCCCGACGAGCTGCTCGCCGTGGAGTACGACTACTACACGCCCTGGGACGTCGCCGCGGACGGCCGGTTCATCATGGCGCGCTTGCGGCGCCGCGACGGCGCTGAATCCACGGTCGTCATTGCGGAGAACTGGTTGACGGAACTGCGAGCTCGCATGAAGCGATGACGCGCCCTTCCGCGGTCTTCATCGCAGTGGCACTAGTCACCCTCGCGACGCCAGCGATCGCGCGCGGACAATCGCCGACGACATACGATGTCGTCGTGGACGCGGATGTCATGGTGCCGGTGCGCGACGGCATCCGGCTGTCGACGCAGCTCTATCGTCCAGCGCGCAACGGGACCGCGGTCGACGAGCGATTCCCCGTGCTGCTGCAGCGGACGCCGTACGAGTTGGCTGCGTCGGCGAGGGATGCCGCATTCTTCGCGCGGCACGGCTACGTGGTCGCGCTCCAGAACATTCGCGGCCGCTACAGATCCGAAGGCAAGTTTCTCAAGGTGCAACCCGCCGATGCGACGGACGGCTACGACGCGATCGAGTGGCTCGCGAAGCAACCGTTCTCGAACGGCGTCGTCGGCATGTGGGGCACGTCCTTCGCCGCGCACACGCAGGCGGGTGCGGCGATCCTCCATCCGCCCGCGCTCAAGACGGCGGTGATCAACATGGGCGGGATGTCCAATGCCTGGGATCACGGCGTGCGCTACCGCGGCACGTACGAGATGGGCCGCCAGCTCACCTGGGCGTGGGAGCAGCTCGCCGCCGACACGCGCGATCCCGCCATCAAGGCGCTGCTGAAGCGCGAGAAGGTGGAAGACTGGTACATGGTCCAGCCGATGAAGCGTGGCCTCAACCCGCTGTCGGTCGATCCGCAATACGAAAGCTGGTACCTCGACTTCTACCAGCACGCGGACTACGACGCGTTCTGGAAGGACCCGATGGTCAACTGGTCCGAGCACTACGCCGAGACCGCGGACATTCCGATGCTCCAGATCGGCGGCTGGTACGACATCTTCCTCGCCGGCACGTTTCAGAACTACGTCTCGCTCTCGAAGCTCGAGCGATCGCCGCAGCGCCTGCTCGTGGGGCCGTGGACGCATCACGGGAATACGAGGCCATA
>DATJIZ010000370.1:0-10385 GCA_035492735.1 Gemmatimonadaceae bacterium
GTGCGAACGCCGGCCACGATGGCAACTCGCCGCCCCGGTATGCCGAGTGATGTCATGGCTGGAAACTGGCTTAGCTTTGACCCAATGCAAGCCCGGCCCAATCGCGAAGCGCAGCTGGCCGCACTCGAAGCCGGCGCGTTCGACGTGCTCGTGGTCGGCGGCGGCATCACCGGATGTGGCATCGCGCGTGAAGCCGCGCTGCACGGGTTGAGCGTCGCGCTGGTCGAGCAGGATGATTTCGCGAGCGGGACGTCCAGCCGTTCGTCGAGGCTCGTGCACGGCGGTGTCCGGTATCTCGAACACGGGCAGCTCGGGCTCGTGTTCGAGTCGAGCAAAGAGCGACGACAGCTCCTGGAGATCGCGCCGCACCTGGTGCAGCCGCTGGAGTTCGTCTGGCCGGTGTACTCGGGCGCGCGGATCCCGTTGTGGAAGCTCGGAGCCGGGCTGCTGTTGTACGACGCGCTGGCGCTGTTTCGGAACGTAGCGCGACACCACCGTCTCGACGCCGCCACCGTGCTGGAGATGGAGCCCTCGCTGGAGCCGGCGGGACTGGTGGGCGGCGCCCTCTATTACGACGCGGCGACCAACGACGCGCGACTCACGCTGGCCAACGCGCTGGCGGCGTTCGAAGCAGGCGCAGTGGTGCTCAATCATGGCCAGGTAATCGGCCTTCTGAACGAAGAGGGACGGATCGGCGGCGCCTCCGTGCACGAGCGATTCTCCGGCCGCGTGATATCGGTCCGCGCGCGAGTCGTGGTGAACGCCACGGGCCCGTGGAGCGACGAGCTTCGCGCGCTCGACACGCCCGGACTGTCGGCCGTTCGCGGCAGCAAAGGGGCTCACATCGCCGTACCGCGGGAGCGCCTGGGCAACCGACATGCGCTCACGCTGCTGTCGCCGAGCGATGGACGCGTGCTGTTCGTGCTGCCCGCGGGTCCCTACGCGATCGTCGGCACCACGGAGACGGACACGCGCACGACACCGGGAGACGTCCGTGCTACGCAGAGCGATGTGGAGTATCTGCTCGCCGCGGCGAATGCGTTTTTCCCCGGGGCGCATCTCGTGGCCGACGATGTGGTGAGCGCGTGGGCCGGCATTCGCCCGCTGATCCCGGTCACCGGGCAGAGCGCCGGGTCGGTATCGCGCGAGCACGCGATCACGATCAGCGAGCGCGGGCTCGTGTCGATCGTCGGCGGCAAGCTCACGACGTATCGCGTCATGGCACGGGATGTCGTCGCTGCCGTGGTGCGACTGCTTCGCGGCCGTCGCGTGCGCGTGCGGCCGGCGCGCGACCCGCTGCCCGGCGGCGTGCTCGATTCGCTCGAGGCGCTGGTCGGCGAGATCTCGAAGGTGACCGGTGACGCGCCGCTGGCCGATCACTTGGCGCGATCGTTCGGCAGCCGTTGGCGGCCTGTGTGGAGCGAGATCGACTGCCCGGACGGTCGTGAGCAGCTCGTGGCAGCGTTGCCGTATACGATCGGCGAACTGCGGTACTGCGCGAGATTCGAAATGGCGTACACGCTCGGCGATCTGCTGATGCGCCGGACGCATCTCGCCTTCGAGACGCGCGATCACGGGATGGGCGTCGCGCCCGCCGCCGCGCGCGCCGTGGAATCCGTGTTTGGCCGCGCCTTCGATGCCGTGGAGATGGTCGAGGAGTACGCACGCGAGGTGGAGCGCGTTTTTTCGATCGATGAATAGACCGGCCGGCGTGCCGTGAGTAGGCGCGGCACGCCGTGCCAGCGACCGTGCCTCGCGCGCCGATGTGAAAAGTCTCTTTCCCACTTGCAACAAACGCCGGCAAAGATTCTTGTCGATCGAACGGCCGAATCGGGGGCCGCCGGACGTTAAGTAATTGCGAATGAGAGCTTTGAGTTGGCGGCACGAGTGCTGCTAAACAGCCGGTTGCATTCGCGCACCGGAACGCATCCTCTCTTCTCCCCTCCGACCCTCCCCAACACCATGCGAGCTCGATTACTGAGATATGTCGCCGTCGGCATGTCGCTCGCCCTCGTCTCGTGTTCCACGAGCGAGCCCGTCGCGCCGTCCGCCGCCGCACCGCCGCCAACCGCGGCGCACTCACTCCTCGGAGTTCTGAGCGCGCCCATGACGGTGCAGCCGCTCCAGCGCACCGTTCCGCTGCCGTCCAACATTTCCGCGTCCGCGTACATCGGCGCCTTGGGTGGCACGATCTCGATTCCGAGCGCCGGCCTGACCGTGGTGGTCCCGCCGCTCGCCCTCACGTCGCGCACGCAGGTCACCGTCACCGCCCTGGCCGGATCGAACGTGGCGTACGAGTTTGCGCCGCACGGAATCAAGTTCCTCGTGCCGCTCGTCGTGACGCAGAGTTTGAAGAACACGCAGGCGCAGACCGGTGGGCTCGTCAATCCGCTGTCGTTGAAAGCCGCGTACTTCCCCGATTCGTCCAACGTGACCAGCGTCACCGAACTGCTCGGGGTCGACGTCAACCTCCTGAGCCAAACGGCGGTCTTCTCCGTTTGGCACTTCTCCGGATACATCCTGGCCGGAGGCTGAACCAGCGATCACTTCGGCCGGCCGTTTGGACGGTAGCCGCTGGCTTGTCGGGGCGGCCGGCCGAATGTGGAAAAGTCACAGGCGTGATACCTATCGGATGGGTCCGTCGTCTCCGGATTGGTGGAACACCACCCTTTTTCGGAGATCGAGGTATTCGTGTCGAACGGTGACGGCGAAGAAGCCACCGCTGCGCAAACAGCGTTCGGATTCGAGAACATCGTCGGCGACAGCCCGGTGCTTCGTGACGCGATCAAGCTCGCGTCGCAAGTCGCCGCGGCGCGGCGCACGACGGTCCTGCTGATCGGCGAGACCGGCACGGGAAAGGAGCTGTTCGCGCGCGGGATTCACTACGCCAGCCCGGCGGCCAACGAACCATTCGTCGCGATCAACTGCGCGGCGATCCCCGAATCGCTGCTCGAGTCGGAGCTGTTCGGTCATGAACGCGGCGCATTCACCGGCGCGCACGCGCGAAAGCAGGGACTGCTGGAGCTGGCCGGCTCCGGCACGTTGTTCCTGGACGAAGTCCACCACCTGCCGATCACGCTGCAGCCCAAGCTGCTGCGCGCGCTCGAGTCGAGACAGGTCCGGCGGTTGGGAGGATTCGAGGAGATTGCGATCGACTGCCGGATCGTTGCCGCGGCGAGTCCGCTGCTCGAGCAGGTGGTCACGAACGGAGAGTTCCGCGAGGATCTCTACTATCGCTTGAACGTTTTCTCGATCACGCTGCCGTCGCTGCGCGAGCGGCCGGAAGACATCGAGCTGATGGCGCGCCACTTCCTGGTCCAGGAAACACGCGAGCACCGTCGCTCCAAAGGTTTCGCGCCCGACGCCTACGCGGCCCTGCGCATGCATCGCTGGCCGGGGAACGTGCGCGAGCTCAAGAACGTCGTCGAGCGCGCGGCGATCCTCAGCGGCGACAGCCCGCTGGTGCACGCCGAGCACCTGATGATCCAACGGCGCACGAGCCGGCCCGGCGGTCCACCGGCGGTCGGTGAGATCCAGATCCCGGCCGGCGGCAAACGTCTCGAGGACGTCGTCGCCGAAGCAGTCGCGCTCACGCTGAAGCTGACCGGCGGCAACCAGGCCGCGGCGGCACGCATCCTCGGCATCTCTCGCCCGACGCTCGCGAAGAAAATGAATCGACCCGCTCCCTTTCGCGCATCGGTTGCCTGAGTCCGATGCGTGAGGACCGGCTGTCCCCGGCATTTCGAGCCCTCATCGAAGAAGCCGAGCGGACGGACCGCGCGGGACAGCGAGAGATTGCACGGCGCCGCTATGAAACCGCTCTGTACCTGCTGCGCGGACACGATGGCCTCGCGGCATCGCTGATCCTGCGCCGGGTCGCGCATTCGTACATCGACGACGGACAGTTGGACCTGGCGCTGGATTGTCTCGAGGCGGCGCTCGGCGTCGCCGAAGCGAACGACGACAAAGCGGACATCGCCCACGCGACGAACCTGATCGGCAACGTGCACCTGCTGCGGGGGGAATTCGAGGCCGCGGAGCCGATGTACGCACGCGCTTTGGCGCTCGCTCAGAACGCCGGCGAGGCCGCGCTCGAGGCGATGGTGCTCCAGAATCTCGGGGTCGTCGCGAGCATGCGAGACGACCTTGGCGCCGCCCTCGAGCACTACGGCTCGAGCCTCACGATTTGCCGTTCCGCCGGTCTCCACCGCCAGGTGGGACACCTGCTCAACAACATGGGGCTGGTGTACACGCAGCTCGATCAGTTGGCGGAGGCGCAGGCCGCGTACGAAGAATCGGTGGTCCACTGCCGGGCGGCGGGCGACACGCCGAACCGACTCCTGGCCACGGTCAACTCGGCGAACCTGTGGCTGGCGCGCGGCGAAGTCGATCGCGCCGACGCGCTGTGTCGCGAAGTGGTCGCCGAAGCGCAGGAGGTTGGCCATCACCGGGCACTCGGCGAAGCGTTCAAGCATCTCGGGGTGATCAGCCGTGCCCGGGGTGAGATGCAACGGGCGGAAGCGCACTTCGACGCCGCCTACGAGAACGCCATCGTGCGCGAAGACCTGCTGCTCGCCGCGGAGACGGCCCGAGAACAGGCCGAGCTCTTCGAGCTGATGAGCAAGAACCGCGAGACGCTGCAGGCGCTCTCGCGGTCGCATTCGCTGTTCAGCAGGCTCCGATCACGCCGACGGCTCGCCGATCTGCAGCGCCGCGTCAGCCGACTCGAGGATCGGTTCTACGTCGTCGTGGCGCGGTGGGCGCGCACGATCGAATCGAAGGACTCGTACACGCATGGGCATTGCGAGCGGGTCGCGAGCTACGCTTCGGCGCTGGCGCGCGACATCGGCTTCGACGAAATGACGATGTTCTGGTTCAGCATCGGCGCGCTGCTGCACGACGTCGGCAAGGTGGTCGTGCCATCGGAAATCCTGAACAAACCGGGGCGCCTGACCGACGACGAGCGGCGGGTGATGGAGCGCCACGCCGCGGCCGGCGCCGAGCTGCTGGCCGACATCGAATTCCCGTGGGACATCCTGCCGATGATCCGCGGCCACCACGAGCGGTGGGACGGTCGCGGTTATCCCGACGGTCTCGCCGGCGAAGACATCCCGCTCAGCGCGCGCATCATCTGCGTCGCCGACGTGTTCGACGCGCTGACGACGGACCGGCCCTACCGGCGCGGCTTCACCCGGGAGAAGGCGCTGGAAATCATGGCAGCGGATCGCGGCGCCGCGTTCGACCCAGCGATCTTCGAGCGGTTCCTGTACTTGATCCAGGATCCGGCGTTGTATCAGGAGCCGGACATGGCGGCGGCCAGCTGAGGTTCAGCCGCCCTCGCTCTCGATGTCGTGGATCGTCTTGAGCTCCACGACGCGGAGCTGCCGCACCATGGTGGGGAGCTTGAGGTAGGCTACTTCGCCGACGGCCTTTCCGAGCAGCGCGCGACCGATCGGCGACGCCATCGTGACGTGACCTTCCTCGAACTCCAGCGCATCGCCGAAGACGAGGTAATAGGTTTCCCGTCCGCCGGCCTTCTGATCCTCGAGGACGACCTTGGATCCGAGCCCGACCTTGTCGGAGGGGATCTGCGACGGGTCGATCGACGAGAGCTTGCTCAGCCGCTGTCGCAACTGCCCGAGTCGAGCTTGCACGAACTGCTGCCGCTCGAGCGCCGCCTTGTATTCGCTGTTCTCGCGCAGGTCGCCGAGCTCGACGGCTTTGCGGATTTCCTGCGGCAGTACGACGTTGAGCTCGTATTGCAGGCGCTCGACCTCTTCGGACAGCTTCTTCTTGAGTGCTTCGATCATGCGATGGCGAGCGGCGCGGCGAGAAAAGTTGAGCGCCCGACCGGAGGCCGGGCGCATGAACCGACTTTTGAGAACTTATCCTCCGTGAATCATGCTGGCAAACGGCGGGCCGAGCCCGGAAAGCTCACTGCGCGCGGTATTCAGCGATGCATGGGCAGTGTCGCGTCCGTCTCTTCCGCGTCGACCGGCTCGTTGCCCGCGCGCTCGAACTCCTCGCGCAGCCGCTGCATCATCTCGGCACGGCGATCGTACAGGCGCTTGAGCGGCCGCGGCGCGTGCCGCGCGTGCGCGTACGACGTGAGCAGCGGCAGCGCGACCGTCGAATCGAGGTAGCAGACCACGGCGTCGGGCAGGCGGTCGGGATCGATCTTGCCCCAGCTCACCGCCTCGGCGGGCGTTGCACCGGAGAGACCGCCCGTGTCCGGGCGTGCATCGGTGATCTGCAGAAAGTAGTCGTGGCCCTTTTCGTCGATGCCGAGCACTTCCTGAATCTGCGGCTCCGTCTGGAGCATGAAGTTCTTGGGACTTCCGCCGCCACAGATCAACACGCCTGACTTTCCGCCGCCGCGCTTGGCGGCGAGAACGATCGACGCCGTCTCGTTCACATCGAGGTTCGGATCGATCACGCACTTGTTGCCCTCGAGCGCGAGCGCGGCGACGTTCATGCCGATCGACGAATCGCCGGGCGACGACGTATAGATCGGAACGCCGGCGCCGTACGCGGCGGAGAGCAGCGACTTCTGGCCGATGCCGAGCGCACGTTCGCGCTCGCGGACGTACATGCCGCAGAGATTGTGGAACTCGGCGCTCGACATCGCGCGCTGAAACTCCTTCCCCTGGATAATCGTGCGGAAGAAGGCGTCGGTCGAGAGCAGCACGTCGTAGTCGAAGAAGATGTCATAGATGCGAACGACGCCTTCGTCGCGCAGCACGACGTCGGACTCCTGCGCGTTACCGCGGTGCATGGCGAGTCCGAGCCCGAAATGCGTGTCGTGGTACAAGTTCGCGCCCGTCGAAACGATCCAGTCGACGAAGCCGCTCTCGATGAGCGGAATGAGGGCCGCCATGCCGAGGCCAGCCGGCGTGAGCGCGCCAGTGAGCGTCATCCCGATCGTGACGTCGGGCTCGAGCATCTTCCTGGTGAAGAGTTGGCAGGCTTCGCGCAAACGGGCCGCGTTGTAGGCGAGAAACGCGTTGTCGATCAGATCGGCCGTGGTTTCGCGGCCATCGATGGGCGTTGGCTCGATCCGTTCTCCGCGCAGAAACCTGCTGCGCTCGTGCGACGTGTGCTGCTGGCCGGCGCGCTCGCGCTCTTCGGCGGCGCGCTTCTGCTCGGCCTTGGGTCCGGCGGCGGATGGTCGCTTCTTGGGCATCGGGGGCTGATGAGTATTTACTGATCGCCGTCGCGCGACCGCGCGCCGGCCACCGGCCAGGTTCCGGTCTGCGCTTCCCACGCCTGGATCACCGACTGGGCCGCTTCCTTCGGGTCGTCGGTGAGCAGGATCAAATCCAGGTCGCCGGGCGAGATCTTGGCCTCGCCCAGTACGCGCGCCTGGAGCCAGCGGATGAGGCCCGCCCAGTAGTGGCGGCCGAACATGATCACGGGGAACTGATAGATCTTGCCCGTCTGGATGAGCGTCAGCGCCTCGAAGGCCTCGTCCAGCGTACCGAAACCGCCCGGAAAGATGATGAACGCGTTCGAGTACTTGATGAACATCGTCTTGCGGACGAAGAAGTACCGGAAGTTCACCAGCGTGTCGACGTAGGGGTTGGCGCCCTGCTCGAACGGGAGCTCGATGTTGCAGCCGATCGACTGCCCGCCACCGAGTTTCGCGCCCTTGTTGGCCGCTTCCATGATCCCGGGACCAGCACCCGTGATGATCGCGAAGCCCGCCTCGGCGAGGAGACGCGCCACCTCCTGAGCCGCCTCGTACTGCGGATCGTCGGGGTGCGTGCGCGCCGAGCCGAAGATCGCCACGCCTTTGCGGACGTGCGCCATGTTGTCGAAGCCTTCGATGAACTCGCCCGTGATGCGCAGCACCCGCCACGGATCAGTCCGCGTGAAGTCTTCTCGATCGCTGCCGGCCTGGAGCAGCTTCTCGTCTTCGGTGATCGGAGGCGTGAAACTGCGAATTGCATCATCGACGACGCGCGCTGCGCCCGCCGAGCGCGCTTCCTGCACTTCCGATGGTGGTATTCGTCCGGCGGCGCGATGCCCCGCCTCGGTGCGCTCGCGCAAACCGGCGCGAGCCGTCCTGGATGCTTCGGCGAGCAGTTGTGGACTTGCTTTCTTTCCGCCAGCCGTTCGCGCGGACTTCGGCTTCGCGGCGCGTTTGGGTCGTTCAGCCATGCGTTGAGTTTACGGGGTTGAGGCAGGGGTGCACAGAGGCGAGGTTCTCACGAACTACATACCCGCACGAAGCGATCGAATGTCCGTGGTCATTCTTCTCGCCGACGGCGCGCGTCCGGACACATTGGATGCCGCGCTGCAGAGCGGCGCGCTGCCGGCCCTTGGCCGGCTGCGCGCCGAGGGCGGGCTGCACACGGTAGCCTCGTGCTTTCCGTCGGTGACCGGTCCGGCGTACGCACCCTTCCTCATGGGGCGCTTTCCGGGACCGATCGGGCTGCCCGGGCTGCGCTGGTTCGACCGTGCGCGAACCCGCTGCCGGTTTCCCGACTATTCCCGGAGCTACGTCGGCTACCAGATGCGGGCCGTCGACGGGGATCTCGACTCCGGCGCGCCGACCATTTTCGAGTTGTGTGGGCGCAGCCTGGGCGCACTGAACGTCATCGGGCGGGGGCTGCCATCACGTGATCGGATCGGCTCGATCACCGCTCGCTCCGCCGTACGCGCGGCGCTCACGCACTTCACCGGTAACCTGGCCGGCTGGCTCCGGATCGACCGCGACGTGGCGCAGGACGTCGTGCGACGCACGCGGGAGGACAAGCCGGAGTTCGTGTTCGCCGCTTTCACCGGCGTGGACAAGATCTCGCACGCGCGCGGGCAAGGCTCCCCGATGGTGCTGGACGCGCTGCGAATCGTGGACGCAGTGGCGGCGGAGATCCGCGCCGATGCCGAGCGAGCGGGGCGGTGGGATGACATGTCGCTGTGGATCGTGAGCGATCACGGCCACTCGCGAGTGACGACGCACGAGAACCTGGCGGGGATCGTCGCCAAAGCCGGGCACCGGACGATGGCACACCCGTGGGTGTACACCATCGCGCCGGAGGTGGCGGTCATGGTCAGTGGGAACGCCATGGCGCATCTCTACCTCGACGTGCGTTCGTCTGCACGTCCGTCGGCGGTGCACGACGCGCGCTGGCACGATCTCGCGGACCTGCTGTTGTCGCGCGAGTCGGTGGACCTGCTGATCGCGCGCGACGACGATCGCGCCGTCGTGCGCACCAGGGAACGCGGCGATGCTATCGTCTCGCACGACGCGCGCGGCTACCATTACCACCGCGAGTCGGGCGACCCGCTCGGACTCGGCCGCGACCTGTGCAGCGCGTCGAGCGATGCGGCATACGACGCCATGGCCGCGACCGATTATCCCGACGGGATCGTGCAGATCGCGCATCTCGCCGCATCGTCGCGGGCGGGCGAGATCATCCTCTCGGCGGCACGCGACTGGGATTTCCGCTCGAAGCACGAGCCGATCCCGCACGTGAGCTCGCACGGTGCGTTGCACCGGGAGCACATGCTCGTACCGCTCCTGGTGAATCAACCGGTCGATACTCCACCGCGGCGTACGGTGGACGTGATGCCGAGCGCGCTCGCCGCGCTCGGCAGGCCGATACCGCCCGGCCTCGATGGAACGTCGTTCCTTCGGCTACCTTCCTGACCGATGGAGAGCACGAAGGCGGGCGAGGGATCGTGGTGGCCGCTGGCGCTGCGGCTCGGGTGGCGCGGCATCAGGAATCCGCGCACCGGGGTGGCGCTTGCGCGCGTCGGCTGGCGCTTTCGGTCGCGCGACTGGTATCGGCGGTTTCCGTTCTTGCCGCTGCCCTCGCGCCAGTACATGCGGTGGAGGATGTACACGGCGTACGGCGACGAGCGCGCCGTCCCACCGGCGGATGACGTGATCCGGTACGCGCGCTGGGCGGTGAAGAAGCCGTGACTGCCGCGGCGCAGCAGCTCGAAGCCTTGATCAAGGCCCAAGCGTACGGATTGGGCTTCGACTTGGTTGGAATCGCGACGCTGGGGCCCGTCGAGACGGCGGCAGCGTTCGACGATTGGCTGGCGGCGGGTCACGATGGCGACATGGCTTATCTCGCGCGCGGCGTAGCGAAACGCCGCGACACGCGGCTGGCGGTCGAGGGCGCGACGAGCGCGATCGTGGTGGGAATGGAGTACGGCGGGCGGGAGCCAGCAGGACCGGTGGCGCGGTACGCGCGCGGTGACGACTACCACGACGTCACGGTCGATCGGCTTCGCGAGCTGCACGGCTGGGTCGAGCGCGAGCTCGGACGTCCCGTCGCCGGGAAGGCGTACGTGGACACGGGACCAATTCTGGAGCGCGATCTCGCGCGGCGCGCGGGGCTCGGCTGGTTCGGCAAGAACACGATGCTGATCAA
>DATJIZ010000371.1:0-7886 GCA_035492735.1 Gemmatimonadaceae bacterium
AACATCAGGAACATCTGCGCCGTCCAGCGGCCAATGCCTTTCACCTGCACGAGGTGCTCGATGAGGTCGTCGTCGTCCATGTCGTGCACGGCATCGAGCGGCAGTGCGCCGCTCAGGACCTTGGACGACAGATCGCGGAGATAGCCGATCTTCTGGCGCGACAGGCCGACTGCCCGAAGCTGCTCATCCGTTGTCGCGAGGACCGCATGCGGCTCGGGCGTCCCACCGTACAGAGCATTGAAGCGCGCCAGGATCGTCCCGGCTGCTTTTCCGGAGAGCTGCTGGTAGATGATCGAGCGGACGAGCGCCTGATAATGCGAACCTTCGGTTCGCAGCTGAATCCGGCACGGACCGACCGCCTCGATTACCTGGGCGAGGACCGGATCGACGCGCTTGAGGTGTCTGACGGATGCGCGGTAGTCTGCCATGCCGTCAATTTACGCGTCCCGTGCGCTCGACGCGCCAGGCGCGCCTGCTCTTTTCTGAGATAGCGCCCGACGGCGCGCATGTCGGAGACGAACAGCTTCTCGGCGAGTGCGCGCTCTTGGCGCGGCGCACGGAGCACTGCCGACGGATGCACGGTCGCGAACACCGCCGGCGCCCAGGTCGATTCGAGCTGGATGCCGCGATGCTTCATCACGCTGAAGGTGCGGCCGAGGAGCGCTTTGGCAGCGGTCGCGCCAAGGCAGACGATCACGCGCGGTTTGACGAGCGCGATCTCATGCTCGAGCCACGGGTGGCAGGCACGGACTTCGCCCGCATTCGGCGTCTTGTGGATGCGACGCTTCGTGCGCGCGTCCTTGGCCCACTTGAAGTGCTTGACCGCGTTCGTCACGTAGACGTCGTCGCGATCGATGCCCGCGGCGTCGAATGCATGATCGAGCAGGCGTCCTGACGGGCCGACGAACGGTCGGCCCGCTCTGTCCTCGGCGTCGCCCGGCTGCTCGCCGACGACCATGACGTGGGCGGTCGCCGGCCCTTCGCCGAACACCGTCTGCGTGCCGAGCTTGAAGAGGTCGCAGCCCTCGCACGCTTTCGCCGCCGCCCGGAGCTTGGACAGGCTCGCGTGCGGCGGGATGAAGTCAGCGGCGGAGCCGGTTGGCTTCGCTGTTCTTCTCGGCTTCGTCATGTTGCTCCCGGTCTTCGTGGAGCCGGTGATTTCCGGCAATGGGCTCGTCGGAGTGCTCTTGCGGCGCCCCTTCCGATTCTTCGCTGCCGCCGTGCCGCCCGTGCAAGCTCTCGATGAACTCGGTGTGCGTCTTGTCGCCATGCTCGCCTTCGGCGTGATCCTGCGCCCCTTTCTGCGGTTTCTTCTGCTGCCCTTCGTGATTCGCCATGTGCATCCTCACTGGAGTGGTGTCGAGCGAGCCTGCCCGACGAGCCCGCGGAATGAAACGGGGCAAGGCAGGGGCCAGCGGCCGCGCGAAATCGACGGGAACGCCAGGGCCGGCGGGCGTTAGTTTGAAGGCGATCCATGTCCCGCTTCCTCAACTACTTCCTGCGCGGCCTGATCGTCGTCGCGCCGCTCGCACTCACGGTCTATGTGTGCGTGGTGATCTTCACGACGATCGATAGCTGGCTCCGACTGCCAATCCCGGGCGTCGGGTTCGTCGCCATGGTGGTCCTCATCACGCTGGTCGGCTTTCTCGCCTCGAATCTGGTCGCGCGCGGTTTGATCGGAACGCTGGATCAGGTGCTCGATCGACTGCCGTTCGTGAGGCTGCTGTATTCGTCGGCCAAGGACATGCTGAACGCTTTCGTGGGCGAAAAGCGCCGCTTCGACAAACCCGTGCTCGTTTCTCTCACCGCGGACGGGGCGGTGAAGGTCCTCGCGTTCATGACATCCGACTCGCTGACGTCGTTGGGCATCGCGGACCACGTGTCGGTATACATGCCACAATCGTACGGATTCGCCGGACACATCATCGTCGTGCCGGCGGACCGCGTGCGCCGCATCAACGCCGACGCCGCGCAGGTGATGGCGTTCATCATCTCGGGTGGCGTCACGGACGTGGAACGGCGTCACATCGAGGGCTGATCGCACGGACGAGTCTTTTTTTTCGTCCGATGAGCCGGGCGCAATGATTGGAGCGCGCCGCGACTCGCGTGATCGCCGCTAGCTTGGGCTGCATGCCGACCGGTGACCGACTGTTCGAGATCCGACCTTCGCCGGTTCACGGGCTTGGCGCATTCGCCACGCAGCGGATTCCCGCGGGCACGCGCCTCATCGAGTATGCCGGAGAGCGCCTGACGCCTGCCGAGGCGGATGCGCGATATCCAAATGTGCCGGGCGACCAGCACCACACGTTCCTGTTCGCGATCGACGACGACGTCGTGATCGATGCCGCCGTCGCCGGCAACGACGCGCGATTCATCAATCACTCGTGCGATCCCAACTGTGACGCGGTGGTCGACGACGGCCGAATCTGGATCGAGACGATCCGCGATGTCGCGCCGGGCGAGGAGCTGGCGTACGACTACGCTTTCGAGCTCGAGGAGCGCCACACGCCGGCGGCGAAGCGTCGGTACCCGTGCAACTGCGGATCAGCGAAGTGCCGCGGGACGATTTTGGTGAAGAGACGGGGAAGAGGGAAGGGGGAAGAGGGAAGAGGGAGGGCGTGAAATGCGGGAACGGCGCGGCGTTCGCACCTCTTCCCCCTTCCCCCTTTCCTCTTCCCTCTTCCCTCACTTCGCAGTTCGCGGCCAGACGTCGTTGTCGCGATCGATGTCGACGATCCGATTGTCCGGATCGATCTGAATCTTCGTGACGGTCTTGCCGCGGAAATCGTAGAAACGGTCGTAGTAGAGCGGATTCGTGCTCCACACCTCGGCCGGATACGCAAAGTCCTGCGTCGAGCCGTCGTTGAACGTGAACTTGACGAGAATCGGCAGGACGCCGCGCGCGTAGTTGCGATATCGCACGCCGACCGAGTCGACGCCGCCGACCTGCCTCTGCACGACGGTGTCGATGCCGACGTCGAAATGCGCGTTCTCGATGAACCATTCGCGGAAGAACCAGTCGAGCCGCTTGCCGCTTACGTCCTCCATGGTCTTGTAGAAATCGGCCGGGCTTGGGTGCTTGAACGCCCAGCGGCGCGTGTATTCGCGGAAGGCTTCGTCGAACGCCTGCGGACCGAGAATCTCGTCGCGCAGCTGCGCGAGACCGACCGCCGTTTTTACGTAAGCATTTTCGCCGAGGAGGTTCGGGTTGATGCGGTCCGGCTGCACCTCGAGCGGCTCGTCGTAGTTGTGCGACATGAACTGCTCGACCATTTGCCGGTCGTGCGCCACCCGCTGCTCGTAGCTGCCCTTCTCCGGATAGCGGCGCGCCTCGGAGAAGTAGTTGATGAACGTGTTGAAGCCTTCGTCCTGCCACATGTGCATCCGTTCGTTCGACCCGACGATCATCGGATACCACATGTGGCCGATCTCGTGCGTGACGACATTGTACAGATCGTACTTGTCGGCGCTCTTGGTCTCCATGGCGAGCATCGGGTATTCCATGCCGCTGATCGGACCTTCGACGGCGCTGATCTGCGGATACGGGTACGGGAACCACCGCTCGGAGTACTCCATGATGGACATGCGCGCCATGTCGGCCGCGTCCTTCCATGTCTCCGTCGCACTCGGCCGATAGTACGCGAAGGCCATGTGGCCCTGGTAGCTCGAGGCGTCCCACAGGTAGTCGGGCGCCGCTGCCCACACGGCGTCGCGCACGTTCTTGGCCGAGAAGTGCCAGGTCATCGTGCCCGTCTTTCGCGGCCGCGCGGCGCCGCTCTGCAGATCCTGCTGCGTGACGATGTGCACCGGCGTGTCCGACTTCGCGGCCTGCGCGAGCCGCGAGATCTCCGCCGGGGTCAGGACTTCGGCGCCGTTCTGCAGCGTGCCCGTCGAGGCGACGATGTAGCCGGCGGGCACCGTGATGGCGACGTTGAAATCTCCGTACTCGAGATAGAACTCGCCCTGCCCGAGGTACGGCTCGGTGTTCCAGCCGCGGAGGTCGTCGTACACGCAGACGCGCGGATACCACTGCGCGAGCTCGAAGAGCGAGCCGTCGCGGCCCATGCGGTCGGCGCCGTGCTCGGGAATGTTGAAGTGCCACGCCACGTCGAACGTGGTCATCTTGCCCGGCGCGAGTGGCGTGGCCAGATCGACCTTCATCACCGTGCCTTCGACTCGCGTCTTGAGCGGTGTCTTCTTGGTGCCCACGACTTCGTTGAACCGCTCGATGACGTCACCACCCTCGAAGTTGCGGGCGCCGAAGCGCGAGTCGGCGGGGAAGACGAGCGAGTTGAGCGATCCCTGCTTGAATGCGTTCTGTTCCACCTGGAACCACACGAAGCGCAGCGTGTCGGGCGAGACATTGGTGTAACGCAACGTCATCTCGCCGTGCAGCGACTTGGTCACCGTGTCGAGCGTGCCGTGCAGGTCATAATCGGCTCGCTGCTCCCAGTAGCGCGGGCCTGGCGCGCCGGATCCGCTGCGGTACACGTTCCCGGGCGGCAGGTTCAATGGCGCGAAGATCGAGGTATCGGGCGCGCCGGTGTTGTCGTAGGCCTTGACCGGGTTCGGCGAGCGCTGGGGCTGGGGCGCGTTTTGCGCCGGGAGCGTGGCCGAGAGCGTCGCGACGAGAAGCACCGCGACGGAGAGTCGTGAGTCGTTACTCATGGATCGTTCTGGCTCGGGGTAAATGCACGGCAGAGGTTGCCGCTTCTGAAATCAAGCAACCTCATTCATGCGAGCAAGAACGGCGCCCGCTAGCGATTTGTAAGGCTCTTGCGCGCCCTCGGGCAGCCGCCCGATCGGACCTCAGCGCTTGGCGTAGACGCGCGTCTTGCCGCTCCGCTCGAACGCGATGACGTCATACCGCTGTGGCGCGCCGCCCTCCATTCCCGGCGATCCCGTCACCATACCCGGTACGGAAAGTCCGGCGATCGGAGCCTTTTCGGCCAACGCTTTCTTGATGAGATCCGCCGGTACGTGGCCCTCGATCACGTAGGGCCCGACCACGGCCGTGTGACAGGATTGAAGCGCCTGAGGGACGTTCATCGTCGTCTTGATCTCGTCCATCTTGAGCATGTCGTGCACGGTGACGACGAATCCGTTCTTGTTCAGATGCGTCACCCAGTGCGTGCAGCACTCGCAACCCGGATCCTTGTACACAGTGACGACCGGCAGCGGGGCCTCGGACCGACCGATGCGGGATCGCACGAGCAGCGCGGCAGAGGCCAGCGCGGAAGAACGGAGCCAATCGCGGCGGGACGTCATCGGCGGGATCCTGATTGAGTCTTCCCAAATATAGCTGGCGCACTGCCTCGTGCACCCGTTTGATTCCGGCATCATGCTCGGCGCGCCCCATTCGACAACCCGGGAAAGGGCTGCACTGCTGGTCATCCAGCTGGGTGCGATCGCCGTCGTGCTGATGGCGCTTCCGTACAAGGCATTCGATCTCGACCGGTATTTCGTCCCCAAGGAGGTCGTGCTGCACGTCGCCGCCGGATTGGCGGCGCTGCTCCTCATCCCCGCGCTTCGGCGGGTGACGCTGAACGTCATCGACGTCCTGCTCATCGCGTTTCTCCTGGTGAGCGTGATCTCGTCGGCATTGGCGATCAACGTGTGGGCGGCCGAGCGCGCCTTGGCGATCTCCTTTGCCGGCGCGGCGCTCTTCTGGTCGGCGTCAGCACTGCGTCGCGCCGGATTGGTGCGCCCGCTGCTCCTGGCGGTCACCGTCGCGGTCGTCCTTGGCGCGGCGACGTCGCTGGCTCAGGCGTACGGGATGGAATCCGAGTACTTCAGCCTGAACCGCGTCCCCGGCGGAACCTTCGGCAATCGCAATTTCGTCGCGCACCTCTGCGCGATCGGGCTCCCGGTGGTCGTGCTCGTGGCGCTCACCGCGCGCCGCGGCTTTGGCAGCATCTTCGGATTCGTCGCCATGGCCATGGTCGCCGCGACACTCGTGCTGTCGCGGAGCCGCGCGGCGTGGCTCGCCGTGATCGTTCTGTTCATCCCGGTGGCAATTCTCGCCCTGATGACCTGGCGCCGGTGGTGCGAGCCGCGAACGCTTCGCCGCCTGGTGGTCATGGGCATCGCAGCCGGCATCGGGGCCGTCGCCGCCGTCTTCTTACCCAACCGCCTCGAGTGGAAGAGCGAGTCGCCGTATCTCGAATCGGCAACGGGTCTGGTGAACTACAAGGAGGGCAGCGGACGTGGGCGGCTCGTGCAGTACACCAACTCGCTGCGCATGACGGCGGCGCATCCACTGCTCGGCGTGGGACCCGGCAATTGGCCGGTGGCCTATCCGAAGTACGCGTCGCGCAACGATCCGTCGATGTCGCAGCAGGACGGCGTGACGGCCAATCCGTGGCCGAGCAGCGATTGGATCGCGTTTCTCTCGGAGCGCGGCGCGGTCGGCTTCGCCCTGCTGGTGCTCGTGATGCTCGGGCTGTTCTGGCGCGCCATCGCCGACCTTCGGCGCGGCGGGCGCGACGCCGAGCGGATTCTCACCGCAATCGCCCTCGTCGGAACGTTGATCGCGACGGCGGTCGTGGGCGCGTTCGACGCCGTGCTGCTGATCGCGGTGCCGACGTTCTTCGTGTGGACACTGGCCGGCGCGCTCGCTCCGCCGAGTGATGAAGGCGTGATCATCGAGCGACGGCTGTACGCCATCGGCGTGATTACGATCCTGACGATGGGAACGATCGCGATCGGCCGCAGCAGCTTCCAGCTCGCCGCCATGGCGGTGTTCAGCTCGACGTCGCGGACCACGTTGCTCGAGCGCGCGTCCTCGTTCGACCCGGGCAATTACCGAATCCACACACGGCTCGCGCAGGCGTACCTGTCGCGCGGCGACTGCCGGCACGCGCTTCCCCATGCGCGGGCGGCGCGCGCGTTATACCCGAATGCCGGCGAGCCGCGCAGACAAGTCGCCGCCTGCGGTGGCCGCTAGGCGGTGACGAGCCGGGAGCACGTCTCCAACATCGGGGATCGCGGTGCGCGGCGGCGTCGCGCATCCGGCGTGGTGTGGCTGATCGTCGCGATCGCCCTCTTCGTCGTGCTCCTGCTCGCCGGCGCGCCGCGGTGGGCGCGACTCGCGGTCGGCATCCCCGTGGGTCTGGCCGCGATCGGCTTTCTGCAGGCGCGCGAGCGCACCTGAGTAGCGCTTGGCACGCTCGGGAAGCGTGAAGCGGACGCGGGGCCCACGACGCTCGATCAGCGCGAGCGGCCGATCGTTCGACGGCAGGTCCGGTCCATCGTCCTGCGCGCCGTGCTGTTGGCTATCGCGGCCGCGCTGCTCGGCTGGGCGATCTAGCCGCGTTCAGAATGGTCAGTGGCCGGGCGGCTTCGCTGCGGGTGGCCGAGCGCCAGGCGGAGTCCCGCGCGGTGGTGGAAAGGGTAGTCCACCCGGTTTGCCGCGCTCCGGCAGGAGATACTCGGCCGAAGGCGGCTCGTTGTAGCCACGGTGACACGTCGCGCACGTCACCTTGGGCGTGTCCTTGGGATAGAGCTTTGGCAGCTGGTCGGTGTTGATCTCGTTCTGCATCTGCTGCATGAAGCGGGCGCGCCGCTTGTCCGCCGACGTGTCACTCGCCCAGTTGCCCTGATTCGCCAGACGATGGCAGTTCGTGCAGTTCCAGCTCAGGGCCGTGGCGTAATCCTTGTCCATTTTCCGGACCAGCTCTTCGGCCGATATGCCCTTCAATACCTGTACGTTCTTGAAAACCTGTTCAGCGGGCTCCTGCTCCCGGCCGGCGATGTCGTGCATCACCTGCGCGACGTACGTCGCGCGCAGCTTCGTCAAACTGTCGCGCGACGGCGGAATACGGCGCGGTGGCAGCGTGACGATGCCGTTTGGAGCGCCCGGCTGCGTCCGCGTCGCTGAAGCCGCC
>DATJIZ010000372.1:0-3346 GCA_035492735.1 Gemmatimonadaceae bacterium
CGCTGCGCCTTCTCGAGGTCGATGTCGGCCTGCCGCTTGATCGAGGGCGCTTCGTACTGCGCCTGCTCCTTGGCGATCTTCTTCTCCTCGAGGGTGTACTCGGCCGTCCGCACGTCCTCGCGCGCCTGCGCCAGGTTGAGCGCCGAATCGAGTTCCGCCGTCGTGTACTCGGCCTGGGCTTTTTGAAGGCTGAGCGTGACGTCGGCCAACTTGGTTGCCGCCGGCGATCGGTCGAGCTCGGCGATGACGTCTCCCGCCTTCACGACCGACCCCTCGGGAACGATCGAGGCAATCTTGGTCTGGTACACGTTGACCGATTGTGCTTGCGCGGGCCCCTGGACCTGCACGAACTTGCGCGCGCGCAGCTCGCCCGTCGTCGTGACCACGACCTTGAAGGTTCCCAGCTTCACCGGCGAGGTCAGGCCCGCTTCAGCGGCCGATGCCGCGGCAGGCCACTTGTACCAGGCCACCGGTCCGCCGATCATCAGCGCGGCGGCAAGGAGGAACAGCCAACGCTTGCGGATCTGTTGCATCTGCTCAGGCCTCTGGTGGGGAACCAATGCCGACCGGCAGCATCGCCGCCTCGCACCATGTTAGTACTGAGATGCGAGGGCTGCAATTGAGTAATTCATTACGATTCAATGAGCCTGCGCCCAGCGGCCGCCGAGCCAGGTTCGGTCGACGACACGCCGCGCATCCGAGTTGGACACACGGACCGAGAAGAACGTTTATCAGGCCCTCGTGTCGCGGAGCACCAGGACCGCTCGTCGCGACTACTCGTATCGAAGCGACACGATCGGATCGAGCGCCGCGGCTCGGCGCGCCGGCCAGACGCCGAACGCGACGCCAACCAGCGCCGAGAAGCCGAACGCGAGCAGGACCGACGACCCGGACACCGCCGTGTTCCAGTGCAGCGTATGGCGGAAGAGCACGGCACTCCCTGCGCCCAGGCTCACGCCGATCATGCCGCCGAGCAGCGACAGCACGACCGACTCGATGAGGAATTGGAGCAGGATGTTGTGTCGGGTGGCGCCAAGCGCCTTGCGCACGCCGATCTCGCGCGTGCGCTCGGTGACCGACACCAGCATGATGTTCATGATGCCGATGCCCCCGACAACGAGGCTCACCGCGGCGATGCCGGCGAGCAGCATCGTGAACGCCTGAGTGGTCGCCGCGAACGTATTCAGAAAATCCGATTGGCTGCGGATCCGGAAATCCGCGTCGCCGCCCGGCGGGATGCGATGCGCGCGCCGCAGGATACGGTCGACGTCGACCATCGACCGCGTGATCAGACTCTCCGAGGGCGCCAGGACGCCGATCGTGCGAAGGTCTTTCGTCGTGAACACGCGGAATCTCGCCGTGCTGATCGGAATCAGCACCTGATCGTCGGGATCGCCAAAGCCGCCGCTGCCCTTGCTGGCCAACACCCCGATCACGCGGAACGGCATGCTGTTGATCCGGACCTCCTGGCCAACGGCGTTCCCGCCGAGGCCCAGGTCACTCACCACGGTTTGACCGAGCACGACCACGCGACGGCGCGCGTCGTCATCCTGTTTCGCGAACATCGACCCGGCGTCGAGCGAGTATTTCCGAACCTGGAGGTAGTTCGGTGTGGTGCCGAGCACGGTCGTATTCGTGTTCGCGGCCCCATACTGGACCTGGAGATTCCGACTCATTTCCGGTTCGACCGCGGCGATGAATCTGCCGTCCCGCTCGAGCGCGTCCGCGTCGTCGATCGTGAGGCGTGCGCGATCGCTGCCCGATGCCACACCACCGCGCTCGACCTGCCCTGGCTGAATGGTCAGCAGCGTCGTGCCGAGCGCCTCGATGCGTTCCTTCACCGAGTTCTGCGCGCCCCGCCCGAGTGCCACCATCGCGATCACGGCACCGACGCCGATCACGATGCCGAGCATCGTCAGCAGTGAGCGGAGCTTGTTCACGCGCAGCGCGTTCAGCGCGACGGCGATCGTTTCGGCGAGCAGCATCGGCTACCCGCCGCGTCCGCCGCGGGTCGGCCTGGTTCGTCCTCCGCCCGATCGACCGCCCATTCCCGGCAGCCCCGCGCGATTCTGCATGCGCGTGAGGTTCGAGTCGCGGGCTGCTTGCACGCGGACCTCGGCGACGAGCGCGACCCGCTCACCTTCCCGCAGACCGGATAGCACCTCGGTATCGTCGTAATTGCCGACGCCCAGCAACACGCGGCGCGGTGTCCACTTGCCGTCCGCCAATGCGAGCACGACCGCCGGGTGGGCCTCGGTCACGTCATCGTCCGAGCCCGAGCTCTGGTCCGTGTCCGAGGCCGCAGCGAGGGCGCGGCGTCGGTTCGCGCCGCTGTCGGCTCGAGGCGGTCGCGAGCGCATCTGTTCGGTCGTGGGCCGCTCGGAGCTCTGGTGCCACTGGCTGCTCGTTCGCGGGCGCGGGCGGCCAGCCTGCTCGATCGCTCCGCGGTCCACGCCGAGTGCCGTCGCGGCCAGCATGAGGTCCTCCGGAGAACCGATCGCGTCATTCGGAATGACGAGCGCGTTCGCGCGATTCTGAACCATCACCGTCACATCGCTGTTCATCCCCGGTTTGAGCAGCCCCGAGCTGTTGTCGAGGCGGATGATGACCGGAAACATCGTCACGCTCTGCACCGTGACCGCTTGCGGCGACACGTTCTGGACGATGCCGTGGAACTCGCGGTTGGGATAAGCGTCGACCGTGATCGATGCCGTCTGGCCGATGTGCACGCGACCGATGTCGCTTTCGGTGACCAGCGCGCTGTCGATGATGTGCTCGAGGTTGGCGATCGTCACGAGCGTTGTGCCACCGCTCACGTTGTTCGTCGCCGAGGCGATCACCTGCCCCTCCGATACCTGCTTGTCGATGATCGTGCCGGCCTCCGGCGCCCGGATCGTGACGTCGGCGAGCTGGATTTGCGCCACCTCGAGGTTCGTCTGTGCCGCGGCGAGCTGCGATTGCGCGTTGGCGTAGGCGAGCACCGCGGCCTCGTGTTCCGGTGCCGTGAGCGCCCGCTGCGCGAAGAGCTGGTCGGCGCGATCCCGTTGCGCTCGCGTCACCTCAATGTTCGCCTTTGCCGCGTTGAGCGCGGCCACGGCCTGGTTGTAGCGGCTCTGCGGGTCGCGCGGATCGATTTGCGCGATGAGATCGCCGGGTTTGACCAGCGTGCCCATTTGTATCGGCATTTTGACGATCTGCCCGGAGGCCTTGGACTTCACTTGCACGACGGCCTCGGGCTGGATGATGCCCGTAGCGGCGACGGTGATGAGCAACGGGCGTCGCGCGACGGTCGCCGTATCGATGAACACGCCCGGCGGCGCGCTGCGGTGGCAGGCGCCGGTTGCGA
>DATJIZ010000373.1:0-10943 GCA_035492735.1 Gemmatimonadaceae bacterium
GCGCACGACGAGCGTCACGTCATACGTGCCGTACTCGCCATAAAGCTCGCCCGCCGGCACGAGCGGATTCGGCTCCCAGCCGGCACGATCGTACACGGCCACCTTGGGATACCACTGCGCAAAATCATACGTGCGGCCGCGACGGCCCTGGCGCCGCAAGACGGTAGACGGTCGTGCGTCCCAGACGAATCGCACGGTAATCGAATCGTGCGGCGGCAGCGGTCGGGGCAGCCGAAAGTGCGCCACCGTGCTGTCGGGTGCGCCTGGGTAGTCGACGATGACCGGCGTGCCATCCACGACCGGCGCTTGCGTGAATCGCTCGTAGCCATAGTCCGGATCACGCAGGTCTTGAAAACGGTACCGGTTCTCGCGCGAGTCGCGCGCGCTCCACTTTGAGCCCGGCCTGAACGCATTCAGGTACTGGTGCACGAACATCTCGTGCAGGGTGTCCGGCGAGTTGTTGGTGTACTTCAGCACGGCTTCGGCGTGCAGCCGGGTCCGTGCCTCGTCCAGGGTTGCGACGATCTGGTAATCGACGTGCTGTTGCCAGTACCCGGTCGTGTCTCTCGAAGGAGGAGTCGTGTTGCCCTGGAACTGGGCCTGCTGCAGAAGGGCGATGACGGCGACTGAACAGAACATTGGCTCGTGCGTTGCTCGTGACTGGATGTACGGAGTCTGTCGCCGAGCAGCCTGCCGCCGTAGGTTCGCCCGATCGTTACGACTTCATTAAGTCGGGTCCGGCGCGCTCGTCGCCGCTTGGCGATGGGTGCATATTGCCGGTGAAGGGCGTCCGACATTCGACACGGCTCGCGCGGCGGCGAATCGCTTCAATGTACTCGACTTGCATCTTTTGCAACCACGCGCTCGGCAGGAATGATCTGGTCGAGCACTTTCCGGTCGGTCGCCGTCTCGCGTTCGACGCGGCGAAGGGACGGTTGTGGGTCGTGTGCCAGCAGTGCGGCCGCTGGAACCTGACGCCGCTCGAGGAACGCTGGGAAGCGATCGAGGAGTGCGAGCGCATGTTCCGCCGCACGCTCGTGCGCGTGTCCACCGACAACATCGGCCTGGCGCGAATGGGCGACGGCCTCGAGCTCATCCGCATTGGGGCGCCGTTGCGACCCGAGTTCGCATCCTGGCGCTACGGGCGGCACTTCGGCGTTCGGCGACGCCGCACCCATGTCGTTGCCGGCACGGGCATCGCCGCCGCCGCGATCGCCGGCATTGCGCTCGGCCCCACGCTCGCGCCCGCCCTCGCCCTCGGCGCCATCTCGATCGTCGCGTTCCCAGGTATCACGACGGTCATGGGCGCGATTCCGATGATCGGCGTGCTCGCCGCGCACGACTATCTCACCTATGACCGTGTCGTGGCGCGGCTCCCACACGGTCGACGGATCGTCACCGTGCGTGCCAAACACCTCGGGGACATCGAATTCAAGACCGGCCACGCCGGCGATGCCGCCACGCTCCACGTCATGCACGACGGCGGCTGGGCCGAATTCGCCGATGCCGAGGCGATCCACGCGACGAGTGTGATCCTCACCGGCGCCAACCGCTACGGCGCGAGCGACGCGAACGTGCAAGACGCCGTGCGGGAAATCGAAGATGCCGGTGATGCGCCGAGCTTTCTCGCCGCGGCCTCGTCACGCAACGGGTGGCGCGGCGGCCGGGTGATGTCGCTCCTCAACTCGTACCGCGGACTCGGCGCACTGCACCTGAACTCCACAGAGCGGCTCGCCCTCGAGATGGCCGTCCACGAGGAGAACGAACGTCGCGCCATGGAGGGCGAGCTGGCCGTGCTCGCATCCGCATGGCGCGACGCCGAGCAGATCGCCGCGATCTGCGACGACGACCTGACGCCGCCGAAGTTGTACGAGATCTAGGGGACGACCGTCTCCTTCTTCGTCGCGTTCTTCACGTACACGTCGAACCACGCGATCCAGCGCGCCCACTGATCGAGGTCGGATTCGCGCGTGGCTGGCCCGTGGTCCTCGTACGGGTACATGTAGAGCGAGGCGATCTTTCCCTGCCCCTGCAGCGCCTGCATCATGCGGATCGAGCTGATCGGATCCGTGCCGACGTTCTGATCCTCGAGCGAGTGGTACATGAGGAGCGCTCCACTCAGTCGGTCAGCGTACAAGAACGGCGACATGTTCAGGTAGGTCTGCTCGGCTTCCCAGAAATCGCGCCGCTCGTTCTGAAAGCTGTACGGCGTGAGCGTCCGGTTGTACATGCCGTCACCCGCGATGCCCGCCTTGAAGTACGGCGTATGCGTCATCGCGTTCACCGTGCTGAACGCACCGTAGCTGTGGCCGCCGATGCCGAGCCGGTCGCGGTCCAGATACCCGGCCTTGTCGACGGCGTCGATCACCAGATCCAGATCCTCGCGCAATTCGTCCACGTAGTGATCGTTCATCCGGCCCTGCGGGCCGACGATCGGGATGTCGAGCGGCTGAATGACCACGTATCCCTGCGTCACCCAGATCTCGGGACTCCGCGGCGCAACGTTGGCGAACCGATTGATGTTCGTCGTGCGCCTCCGCTGGTCGTACTCGGCCTGCGTGGTGAACTCGGTCGGATAGAACCAGATGATGCCCGGGAGCCGCGTACCCGCGCGATAGTCCTTGGGCAGGGTGATGTCGACGTAGAACTTGTACGCGTCGCGCGGCCGCTCGACGAGAAGCCGCTTGCGGATCGCCTGCGTGACATCGGGCGCGAAGTCGGTGTTCTTCGTCAGCTTCGTCTCGGCGCCCGTCTTCGTATCACGCAAATACGAATCGGGGACCATCGTGGGCGATTCGCGGCTCACGATGATCTTGTTGTAATCGTCGTCGAGCGAGGCGACGAGCTCCTCGGCGACGTCGCCTTTGCCCTCGAAGACGCGCGTCTTCTGCCCGGTCTCGATGTCGACCTTGTCGACGAAGGCGTGCGGGGCCGTCGTCGTCCAGTCGCGAAAATACTGTGTTCCCTCGAGAAAGACGGCCTTGTCGTCGGAGGAGACGGCAACGACCGGCGCACCGGTGGGCCCACGGCGCGTCTGCAGCGCGCCCGGGTTGCTGTAGAATGCTGAATCGCTCACGTTGCCGCCGCGGCCGCCGCCGGCGAAGCCGCCGCGTCCGCCCCGGCCGCCAGACTCGATCGAACCCCCTTTGGCGATCTCGTAATGCTTGGACGGGTCGGCGAGGCGCACCGCGTAGAGGTCCGACCCCTCGTTCACGAACAGCGTCTTGCCATCGGGACTGAATTCCGCCGAGGTGATTCGGCTGTTCGCCTCGAAGAGCTGCTTGACGTCGCTCGGGCCGAACGGCGGGGACCACTGGTACAGCCGGTCCTTGCGAGCCGCGCCGCCCTGGCCGCCACGCCCGCGTCCGTTCCCTCCGCCTCCCGCCCGCTGCGCGCCATTGGCGCCGGCCGGCGGCGCCTCGGCATGCAGGTAGACCACGCCGGGACCCACCGGATTCCATTCCAGGTTGCGCTTGCCGGTGTCCGACTGCGCGCCACCGCGTCCGCCGAAGCCCCCAGTCGAATCATTCGCGCTTTGTCCCTCCGACAGCGGCCGCTTGGCCACTTCGGCCAGCACCTTGCCGCTCGCGTCCCAGATCTGCTCGACGGTACCGAAGTTCGATACCGGCACGAGATACGAGTACGGCTTGGTCTGCAGCGTCACCAGGAAGTACTGCGCATCGGGCGAGGCGTCGACGGCCGTGACCAGCGCGGGCTGTCCGACCTTCTTCACCGCCCTGGTCTTCACGTCGATGAGTGCAACCTGACCGTTGGTGTAGTAGTCGAGCAGGTCCTTCTCGTACTGGTCGCGCAACAGGCTCGCATAATTGCGGTTCTTGAGCACGCGGCCGTCGCTGTTTCGAACGAGTGGTCCCGTCTCGACTGGCGGCCGCTTGGGCTCTGCCGTGCGCCCGTCGGGAACCAGCACCGTCACGATGCTCTTGCCGTCCGCGGTCCAGTCGAAGCTGGTGACGCGCGTCGCGAGAATGGGTGTGCGCGTGATCTGCACCGATTTCCCCGTCGCCACGTCCGCCACGTAGATGTGCGTTGCGGCGTCGAAGCTCGCGATATACCCGATCGATTTGCCATCGGGCGACCACGTGGCGCCATTCACGATCGCGCCCTTCGGCGTTTCGATCGTGCGCATCGCGCCGGTGTTGGGATCGATCAGTGTGAGCCCAACGCTGCCGCGCGTCGTGAGGGAGCGCGCCCGGTTCGCCTTGAAATCGATCTCGAGGCCGCCCAGCCGATAGTGCGGCTTCCCGAACACCTCGATCGACGGCAGCCCTTCACTCTCGGTCTTGAGGAAGTACCGCCGGTCGGGGCTCGGATTGGTGAAGGTCACGCTGTTGCGCGGCGCGGTCACGATCCGCTCGACGATCTCGGGCGGTTTGACGTACGTCTCCTTGGCCAGCACTTCCTTGGGGTTCCAGCCTTGCTGGACGACGGTCTGCGCGCGTAGCGGCAGCGCGGCGATGAGCGCGATGGCGGTGGCAACACGAAATTGCGCCGCAGCGCGCCGCAATGCGTGGTGGGCGGGAACGAGGGCGGGGCGAACCATGAGCACTCCACTGAGGGGCGAGAACGACCGGCGAGCTGTCAGACCTCAGGAGCTATACGGTACCGGCCCGAGCGCCGTTGGGGGAGGCGAGCGAGTGAAGGGGTGCGACGAATGGTTGTGGTCGACTAGCTCGTGGCGCGCTGCGCCGCGCCGTGCTTTTCGGCGCCCTCGAGAAACCGTCGGCCTACCGCGCCGCGCCGCCGACCATTCTCGCTCTCAACGTGGCCATGCGCCGTTTCACCGAGCCATCCAGCACCGTGTCCCCAACGCGCACGATCACGCCGCCCAGAATCGACGGGTTCACGTGGAAGTGCGGGACCACTTCCTTGCCGAGTACGCGGGAGAGCTGCGAGGTCACGAGCTGCCGGTCGCGGTCGTCGACCGGTCGTGCCACGCTGACCGTCGCGTGCACGCGCCCCTCGACCTGATCCACGAGGTCGTGGTACTCGCGCGCGATCGCCGGAATGAGCATCTGGCGGCGATGGGAGACGAGCGCCTGGAGGAAGCGCACGAACGTTCTGGGCAGCGCGCCCGCGTACGCCTTCTGGAAGATCTCGTTCTTTTGTTGTGCGCTCACGCGAGGAGACTCCAGAAACACACGCAGACGTCGGTCTGACTCCATCGCGTTCGCGATCGTGTCGATCGTCTCGCCCCAGCCGCGCAGGTCACCGCCGCGCTGCGCAAGCTCGAGCAGCGTTTCGGCGTAGTTTCGCGCGATCGTCGTTTCGCGCATCAGCGGCCGACCTCGAGCGGCCCGATCGACGAGAGATATCGTTCGACGAGCTGACGGTTCTTCTCGCTCTCGAGGTTCTGCTCGATGACCTTGCTCGCGCCGGCCAGCGCCAGATCGACGGCCTCGCGGCGGAGCTGCGCGATCGCGCGCTCCTTCTCGCGCTCGATCTCGTGGCGCGCGCGCGAGAGCATGTCCTGCTGCTCCTTGCGCGTCTGCTCGAGCAGGTCGCCCCGCATCTTTTCGGCGAGGGCCCGGCCATCGGCGATCAGCTTCTGTGCTTCGCCGCGTGCCGCCTCGAT
Source organism: Gemmatimonadaceae bacterium (assembly GCA_035492735.1). Lineage (GTDB taxonomy): Bacteria > Gemmatimonadota > Gemmatimonadetes > Gemmatimonadales > Gemmatimonadaceae > JAQBQB01. Next base: position 5,594 of record DATJIZ010000373.1, read on the forward strand.
CCTGGCTTGATGCTCGGCGAGGAGCTTTGCGGCGGCATCCCGATCGCGCTTGGCGCCTTCGATCGCGTCCTCGAGCGCCTTCTCGCGTGCTTCGACGGCCGCGGTGATCGGCCCGAATGCGAACTTGCGGAGCAGGATGTACAGGATGACGAAGATCCCGAGCGTCCAGAACATCAGGTTGAGCTGGAGGGTCATCAGGCCGCCACCGCTGGGCGGAGCCGCGCCTTCCTGGGCAGCGGCAACACCCGCATGGACGGCGATCAGGACGGTCGAAATCGAAAGCGTGCGCATGAATTCTCTCGCAGAGTTTGGGTCGAACCGGCGTCCCCGGGGACGCCGGTTCGAGCGAGCGGTTAGAAGTACGTCTTGAGCTGGATGAGCAGGCAGACGACGACGCCGAACAGCGCGACGCCTTCGATCAGCGCCGAGAGAATCAGCGCGTTGGTCGAGATGGTGCCAGCGATCTCTGGCTGGCGCGCCTGCGCCTCGGCGGCGCGGCCGCCGATCTGGCCGATGCCGATGCCCGCGCCGATCGCGGCGAGCCCAGCGCCAATGCCGGCGCCGAGCATCGCCCAGGCGCCCGTGTACTGGGAGTTGAACGCCCCAGCGGCCGCCTGCAGCATGGGAAGAATGACCATATCAGTTCTCCAATCCGTGAATTCGTGTACCTGCGCCGCTCCGCGCCGACCCTGCTGAGGCGCTGCCCGTCAACGAGTCCCGGGACTCAACGGGCTTTTCCAGGCGCTCGCCTGGATACGATTCCGGCGGGTGGAGCGACATCCGCCGACGAACGATGTGATCGAGCTCAATGATGCGATCGAGCCCCTAATGATGAGATCGAGGCCTCAGTGATGCGCCATACGAATCTGTCCGATGAACACCGCGGCCAGCAGCGAAAAAATGAAGGCTTGAATGAACGCGACCAGGATCTCCAGGAACATGATAAACAGCGCCATCGCCAACGGCGCGATCGCGATCTTGAGACCGAACATGAAGATCAGCCCGATCAGCGCCAGAATGATGACGTGACCCGCGATCATGTTCGCGAAGAGACGGATCGTGAGGGCAAACGGCTTCGTGAACTTTCCAACGATCTCGACGGGGGTCATGATCGGCGTCATCAAGGCCTTCATGATGAACGGCATGTCGTGCGGCCAGTAAATGATGGTGCCGATGTAGCCGGCGCCGAGCGACTTGATACCCGCCGCCTCCACCACGATGAACGTCACGATCGCCAGCGTCGCCGTCACCGCGACGTTGCCGGTCGGTGTCGAGCCGTACGGGATCAGCCCGAACAAATTGCAGAACAGGATGAAGAAAAAGAGCGTCAGCACGAAGGGCACGTACCGCTCCCCGCCGTGCGGGCCGAGCACCGGGCGGTAGATCTCGTCGCGCAAGTACAGGATCACGGCCTCGAGACCGGCGGCGAAACCCTTGGGCCGTCCCACGTCCCTGCTGTGCCGCACGTGCGAGCGCGCCGTGGCGATCAGTACGACGGCGACGATGACGCCGGCGAGCAGCATGAAGAAGATGTGCTTGGTGAGACCCATGTCGAACGTGCGGCCGGCGATGGTCACGTTCCACGTTGGGAACGTGTACTCACAGGCCCACTCGCCCAGGCCGCGATAGCACGGATACTCGATCGTCTTCGAATCCGTGATGTGCGGCATGATGATGTCGGCGGGCCCGAGCTGCTTTTCGATCGGGCGTCCGGGCTCGTGCGGTCCGGCCTGTGTCGCCGCGGGCCTCGACGCCGGCTCCTGACTCGGCAGCGAGGATGGCAGCGCGAGCACGCCGGATAGGACGGTCACCGCGAGGAGCGATCGCAGATTCATGTCTTGATCAAGAGTGGTTCGAGCAGTGTCGACAAAAAGAAGAACGTCACCAGGCTGACCAGCGCCGCGACCGGCGGCAGCTTGAGCGCCAACGCTACGAGCAGCGCGTAGACCACCACCGCCAGGAATCGCACGAGCGCGCCGGCTCCCATTCGTGCCACGAGGCTCACCCGCCCTGCCGCGCGCGACACCGAGAACGCCGCGAGCTGGACCGCGATCGCGACCGCCACGCTCAGCCACACCGCCAATCGGTCACCCGGGCCGCGGAATGCGAGCGAGAGGAGCGCGCCGACCACCAGCGCCAGCCCGACCGTGAGCATCGCGTACTTCGCAAGCGCGTGGCTCACTCGTCGACCTCCCTCCCGACTCGATTTCGTTGCTCGGCGACTCGCTCCGCATCTCGCCGCTGTGCGAGCTTCACTCGGCGGTACATCGAGTAGAATCCGCCCGCGGCGCCGACGAACACGCAGATGAGAAGCAGCCAAGGGGTTGTGCCCAGGTGCCGGTCCAGCCACACCCCCGCAAACACGAACACCAGGATCGTGAGGGCGAACTGCAGCCCGATACCCGCGAACTCCGTCCCCGAGACTGGCGGCGCGGCGCGAACGCGGCCGGTATTCCGGACCGATTTGTCGCGGTTTTTGGCGCCTTGCCCCCCGTCCATGCGCGGCAAAATCTAGGAGCTTGTGAAATTTTTCGCAAGCAAACGACCCCGACCGTACGAGCACAGCTCGGGAAATTCACCAGGTTGCTAAGTTCATGACCAGTCGGAGGTTCCCGTTACCTTCGTTGTTGACTAACCGTCAAGCGCTTGATATGATGGCAGCCGCACGATTTGTGAGCCGTCGCGACTCACATCTGCATGCGGCCCCACCCGCCGCCACCGGGACATGGACAAGCGTCTCATCATTTCGTTGCTTTGCGCCGGCGCGCTCGCCTTCGCGTGCGGGCCCGGATCGCACGCCGAAGCACCGGCCGCACTCGTGAGCGCGTTCCCGCTTACGTCGACCACACGCAGCGCCGCGCGCGCGCCACTCCGCCGCCGCGATTCGCACGACGCCAACACCAAAGTCGACTCGCATCTCCTCGTGAAGGTCGTGCAGCACACCGCGCGATTCGCGCTGCAGGTGAAGAACGTCGGTGGCAAGCACGTCGAGCTCACGTTTCCCAATGGACAGGCGTACGATTTCGCGGTGCTCGATGCGTCCGGCCGCGAGGTGTGGCGTTGGTCGCGTGGACGCATGTTCACGCAGGGAATCCAGAACCGGCTGCTCGGCACGGGCGAGGCGATGAACGCCGGCGCAACTTGGCCCGCCGGCAAGGCCGCGGGACATTATACCGTCGTCGCGACGCTCAACAGCACCAACTTCCCCAGCGAACAGCGTTCGGACTTCGTGCTGCCGTAAGCCGGTTCACAATTCTCTAATCGCGCGGTGCGGACCGGGTCGCCGACAGGCGGCCCGTCGTGTTTGATGCCACGGCTCAGGGGCCTCTTTCTCCGACCGGCGGCGATGGGTTAGCTTCTCCACCATCACCGCTTTGGAGCACCCGAGTGGCCATTCGACAGCAGCCGGTCGACGATTCGCGGGACGTCGAGCTTCTCGATCAGTTGGCGCGCGCGCGATCGGCCCTGATCGAGCAGATCGGCCGCCGCATCGTCGGCCAACACAAGATCGTGGATGATCTCGTCGCCGCGCTCCTCGCCGGCGGCCACGTGCTGCTCGTCGGCGTGCCTGGCCTCGCCAAGACCCTCCTCGTCCAGACTGTGGCGCAAGCGCTCGATCTCAGCTTCTCGCGCGTGCAGTTCACGCCCGACCTGATGCCGAGCGACATCACCGGCACCGAGCTGCTCGAGGAGGACCACGCGACGGGTCGCCGCTTCTTCAAGTTCGCCAAGGGACCGATTTTCGCGAACGTCGTCCTGGCCGACGAGATCAACCGCGCCCCGCCAAAGACCCAGGCGGCGCTGCTGCAGGCGATGCAGGAGCACGCCGTCACCGCGGCCGGCCAGACGCACCGGCTCCCGGAGCCGTTCTTCGTGCTCGCCACGCAGAACCCGATCGAGCAGGAAGGCACATATCCCCTGCCCGAAGCACAGCTCGACCGCTTCATGATGCAGCTCATCGTCGACTATCCCACGCGCGAAGAGGAAGAGCGGATCGTCACGACGACCACCGGCGACTTTGCCGTCGACATCCGCCCGATGCTCAACGCCGATCAGCTGCTCGACCTCCAGCACCTCGTGCGTCGGCTGCCGGCGCCGCCGTCGGTCGTGAGCTACGCCGTGCGCCTCGCCCGATCGACCCGACCGAACGCCGACGAGGCCACGACGCTCGTCAAGAAGTACGTGAGCTGGGGCGCCGGCCCGCGCGCGTCGCAGTACCTCATCCTCGGCGCCAAGGCACGCGCCGCGATGGACGGCCGCGCCGTTCCCGACCTCGAGGACGTGAACGCGATGGCTGTCCCGGTGTTGAGCCACCGGGTCGTCGTGAACTTCCAGGCGGAAGCCGAAGGCATGTCGGCCGAACGGCTCGTCAGCGTCCCGGCGCGCCCGTAACGGGGATTGGCGGCATGTGCGGTCGCGCCACCATCATCGATCCCGATGGCATCGAGCAGATCGCCGTCGAGTTCCATCGCAAGTTCATCCCGACGGAATGGAAGCGCCCGCGGTACAACATTCGGCCGACGCAGGAGCTGCCCGTCGTCCGCCGAGTCGAGGGCGAGCTCGAGCTCACGCTCCTGCGCTGGGGCCTGATTCCGTCGTGGTCGAAGGAGCCAGCGCCCAAGTTTCCGACGTTCAACGCGCGGGCCGAGACGCTCGCCGATAAGCCGACGTTCCGCGCACCATTCAAGAATCGTCGTTGTCTGATTCTCATCGACGGCTTCTATGAGTGGCCGAAGAAACCGAGCGACGATCGCCGCCCCAGGCACATTCGATTTCTCGATCGCCGGCCGATGGCACTCGCCGGCCTGTGGGACCGCTGGACGGATCCCACCACCGGAATCGCCGTCGACAGCTGCACGATCGTGACCACGGAAGCCAACGCGCTCTTGTCGAGTGTGCCGCACGATCGAATGCCCGTGATCCTCGACGAGGCGGCGCAGGCACAATGGCTGGACATGACCGTCACGGATCGCGACCGCTTGTCAGGCTTACTCAGGCCCAGGCGCGTCGAGGACATGGAGCTTGTCATCGCGTCCGAACAGTTCGTGAATCGTGGGGTCGACGATCCACGGTGCATCGACCCGGTAGCCTGATCGCCTGATCTCCTGATCCCCTACGCCCAGGCGTGGCACGGCGGCGACAGGCTCTCGACCGCCTTCCGGGAGGCGCGGGACCGCAGAATCAGGGCCTTCAGCTGTCGCCGAACGCCCCCGGCACGTGCCCGGCACGTTCGCGTCCGAAACACGTGCCGCTTGGCTGGGCAAATCGTCTTACAGACACGTCCAGGCAGGCGATTCCGGACGTTCGGTCAGAGGCCTCCCAACCTTCTCGCCAGCCCTGAACTCGACCC
>DATJIZ010000374.1:0-2042 GCA_035492735.1 Gemmatimonadaceae bacterium
ACCTCGTAGCCCTCGAACTCGAGGAGCTGGCCGAGCGCTGCCCGAATGCCCTGCTCGTCGTCGACGATCAGGATGCGGCGTGCGGTGGTCATTGCGTGTTCTTGTACAAGGTGATCTTGCCGTTCGCCACTCGAATGTCGCCCACGTACCGTGGGATCGGCAACGGCAGGGCGTCGGCGTCGAGGCCGGCCGGCCGCTTGCCGTGCTCGAACCGCCCGATCAGCGTGGGGATCATACCGCGCGGGAGCGGCAGCTCGCCGATGCGAACCTGCTGCACCTCGAACTCGGCCAGGCCAGCGCTGACCACGCGCAGGGTGCCGGTGAACTGCACCCGCTCGCGACCGCTGACGATGCCGACGGCGGGTCCGATGCCACGGAGCTCCGACATGTCGATGCTCGCCCGCATCGACATCCGTTCGCCTTCGACGAGCGCCTGCACGCTGTCGGTGGACGGCGGGAGCTGGCGGGCCAGCTCGCGGAACACGTACGACGCCACCGCGGCGCCGGAGAGGGTCTGAAACACGGGGCCGCGCGACTGGCTCAACTTGCCGAGGGCGGTTTGCACGCTGTCGGCGCCGGCGGCCGAGAGCGGCTGCCAGGCCGAGGCGCTGGCTACGGTGCCGTGGGAGCGCAGCCGCTCCGGCATCCAGTAGTCGCGCGTGAACCAGGCGCCGACCGCGAGGATCGCCAGCACGAACAGGCAGCCGAGCCGCGCGATGCATCCCATCGCTCAGACGCCTCGCAACGGTGCGGCAACGAGCCGGCGGTACGACGCGCCCGTGGGCAGAAGCTCGCTTTGCATGAGATCGATCGATTGCACGTCGCACTCCGCTCTAAGGTCAACCCGCTTGGCCGCCCGCGACAGTTTTCTCAGCTGTTCCTCTGGCAATCGATGCTGGAGCCGCGCCAGCGTGAGATGCGGCCGGAACGGCCGGCCCTCGAGCTCGAAGCCGAGTGCCTCGTACGCGAGCTCGACGTCATGATGCAGCAGCTCGAGCCGCGGGTCCTGCTCCACCCCCAACCATACGATGCGAGCTCGGCGAAAGTTCGGGAACGCGCCGATGCCTGCCAGGCCCATCACGATGCTTCGGTGTCGCGCCGCCACACCGGTCACCGCCGCCGATATCTCCTCGAGCCGCTCGGCGGGCTGCTCGCCGAGGAATTTGAGCGTGAGATGGAGGCGCTGCTCGTCGAGCCACGACGCTTCGGGCGCCGTCTCGCGGAGCGGCGCCGTGGCGTCCAGAATGTCGCGGCGGACGTTGGGCGGGAGGTTAATCGCCAGAAAGAGCCGCACCGTGCGCGATCGATTCGTTGAGCGCGCCCGAGCGGAAGCCGCGCGGATCCAGCTCGACGCGCGCGTAGCCGCCCGCACCCATCACGGCGGACTCGAGCCGGACCCTGGCGTCTGCATCCGACCACCGAGCGAGCTCGTCGCGCGACAGCTCCACGCGGGCCAAGTCGCCGAAATGACGAACGCGGAGATCGCCCTGTATGCCCAGTGCGCGCAGCGCCGCCTCGGCGCGCTCCACCCGCTTGAGGCGCACCACCGTCACCGGCGTGCCATAGGGAATGCGCGACGACAGGCAGGGCGACGACGGCTGCCGCCAGGTCGAGAGCCCACGCTCGCGCGAGCGCACGCGAATGTCCGCCTTGGACAGGCCGAACATGGCGAGCGGCGAGACGACTCCGTGCTCGCGCGCCGCCTGCGCTCCGGGACGATAGTCGTGCACGTCGTCCGCGTTCGTGCCGTCGGCAACCAGCCGAATGCCTCGACTGTTCGCGACGGGAACGACTCGTGACCAGAGCTCCGTCTTGCAGAAATAGCAGCGGTTATTGGGATTGGCGGCGTAGCGCGGATCATTCAGCTCGTCGGTGTCGATCTCGACGACGTCGAGGCCGATCTGTGCGGCGACCGCGCGCGCGTTCGCCCATTGGCTCTCGGGATAGGACGCGCTGCGCCCGATCACGCCGAGCACTCGGCTCGCGCCAATGGCATCGATGGCGGCGGCCGCGAGGTACGCCGAATCGACACCGCCGCTGTA
>DATJIZ010000375.1:0-2090 GCA_035492735.1 Gemmatimonadaceae bacterium
GCACGTGCTTCCGCTCCGCCGGCGCATCCCAGTCGCTCGCCGCCGTCACCGTGCCACGGTACGTCGTGAAGCCGACGAGCACGGTGTCACGCGGGTACCGCTCGCGCACGAGCTGGCCCAGGTTCAGCTCCCCGTCCGTGCTCATGCTCGTCCACGCCGCGTCACCCAGGTGGGAATTGTGCGCCCACACGACGATCTTCGCGTCGGCTCCCGCGCGGCCGAGGTGTTCGGCCAGCAGCTCGAGCGTTTCGGCCATGTGCCGGTCGCGCAGATTCCACGACGCGACGCCGCCATTCACCGCGGCGCGGTAGTATGCTTCCGCGTTGCGCACCACGCGAGCGTTCTGCTCGGCGTAGAAGAGCGCGTCGGGTTCGACCCGCCCGTCGCGCCTGGCATACTCGCCGGCCGCGCGCCGCATGTCGACGAGCTGTGCCACGACTTCGTTCTCGCACGACGGCGTGAGCCCGAGTCGCGTCGCTGTGCCGTACCAGTGGACGTCCGATCCGACGTGGTCGAAGCACGCGTATCGCGCCTGCGCCCGGCGCGCTGCCGCCGGATCGACGATGCGGAGGTACTCGAGCACCGCCTCCATCGAGGCGTGCAGGCTGTACAGGTCGAGGCCGTAGAAGCCCACGGGCTGGCGTAAGCCCGTGACGGTTTCGTTGTGGGCGCGCAGCCAGCCGACGAAGTCCAGCACGTCGGCGTTGCGCCACATCCACTGCGGGAACCGGCGAAATCCACTGAGCGCGTCTGCCGCCTCGGCGTCCCGCGCCTGTCCACGCACGAATCGGTTCACGCGGTAGGCGTCCGGCCAATCGCCCTCGACGGCGACGGCCGTGAATCCCTTTTCGCGAATCAACCGTTTGGTCAGCTCGGCACGTACCCGGTAGAACTCATGCGTGCCATGCGATGCTTCGCCCACGAGGACGAATCGTGCGTCGCCAATGCGCCGCATGAGAGGGTCGAAATCGCTCGCCGCTCCGCGCAGCGGGTGCGCGGCGCCCCGCACCGCGTCGAGTGGAGACATCGTCGGGATCATCGGCCCTCCTGTGCGAGCATCTGGACCTCGCAATACGCTCTTGAGAACCTGGCAATGATGCCGATCGGCGTGTCATCTCGAATCGGTGAAAAAGGGCGGACCGTGTCAGCGTAGCGCCGATAGCGCGCCCGCAAGCCCCTGATCAATCGCACGCGCTTTGCCGACTGCCTTGGATAGGATTCCGCCCGAACTTGAATAACCAATTGATCCAGGGAACCACGCCGCAGGAGGCGTCCATGTTCACGAAAATTCTCGTCCCGCTCGATCGCTCGCCGCTCGCCGAGCAGGCGCTGGGTGCCGCGGCGGCAATCGCGCGCGCCTCGAAGGCCGGCATCGATCTCCTCCTCGTCCATCAGCCGTTTCCGTTCGATGGGTTCGGTGACGCGCCGTGGAACGCCCTCGAGCGTGAGGACGAGCACAAGTACCTCGAGGCGATCGTCGCCGAGCTCGCGGCCGGCGCCCAAGTGCCGGCGAGTCATGCGCTCGTGAATGGAGAAGCGGTCGAGATGATCTGCAAGCGCGCCCGCGACAGCGAGGCCGACTTGATCGTGATGACCTCGCACGGCCGCACGGGCCTGAGCCGCGTCTGGATCGGCAGCGTCGCCATGGGGACGATCAAGCAGGCCGCCGTTCCCGTGCTGATGCTGCGGCCGGTCAAGACTCCGGATGATCGCAAAGCCGCGCACCGTCTCTTCAACAAGATTCTCGTTCCGGTCGATGGCTCCGCGCTTGCCGCGGACGTCATCGCCCCGGCGCTGAGCCTGGCGAAATGCGCCGGCGCGACGATCGAGCTGCTCCGCGTCGTGGAGCCGGTGCCGCTCGTCACCGCCGATGTCGGGATGCCGTTCGCGTATCCGCCCCTGCTGCAGGACGACGCAGCCACGAATCATCTGCTCGAGGAAGCACGATTCGAGGTCGCCGAGCTCGCGAAGCGGCTCGGCGAAACCGAGGGCGTCAAGGTGAACGCGACCGCGATCGTTTCGGGACACGTGAGCAACGCGATCATCGACTTCGCGCGCGGCCACGACGTCGACCTCATCGCCATGGCGAC
>DATJIZ010000376.1:0-6520 GCA_035492735.1 Gemmatimonadaceae bacterium
CCGCGCCGATTCGAGACGCTCGCGTACACCGGCACCATGGCGCAGCAGGTGCAGGCATCGTGGGGCGCTCGGGTGACGCTGCTTGGCTTCCTCGGCGCCGAGTTCCGCTGCGCCGTGCACGTGCGGCGCGAGATCCATCCCGACATCGTCCACGCGCACTGGTGGTTTCCGAATGGACTCGTCGGCACCTGGCTGGGGCGGCTCACCAACAAGCCGCTCGTGACGACGCTGCACGGCAGCGACGTTCGGCTCGCGCGCACGGTCGCATTCGCGCGGCCCGGGTTTCGGCACGTGATGCATCGGTCCACGGTCGTCACCGCCGTTTCACGCTGGCTCGCCTCCGAAGCGCAGCAGGTAGTCTCGGCACCGGCGCCGATCGTTGCGCCAATGCCCGTGGCCGTCGACCTGTTCACGCCGGGAGGGAAACGGTCGCGCGATCGACTCCTGTTCGTCGGGCGGCTGAACAAGCAAAAGGGGATCGAGTTGCTGCTGCACGCGATCAGTCGAATCCCTGATCGTTCGATCTCGCTCGACGTCGTCGGGGACGGCGAGGATCGCGCGGGGCTCGAGGCCCTCGCCGGGGCACTTGGCGCCGGCGACCGAGTGCGATGGCACGGGGCGCTGCCCCACGACCGCCTGCCGGACTTTTACCGAGCGGCCGCGGCGCTCGTCGTTCCGTCGATCGGCGAGGGCTTGGGTCTCGTCGCCGTGGAAGCGCAGCTGTGCGAGACGCCGGTCATCGCCTTCGATTCGGGCGGTCTGCCGGATATCGTGCAGCACGATCGTACGGGCGTGCTCGTGCCCGAGATCGACCCGGGCGCGCTCGCCGCGGCGATCGTGTCGCTGCTCGACCGGGAGGACCATGGCGCGTCGCTTGGCGCCGCCGGCCGCTTGCATGCGGTCGCCACCTTTGCCCCCCAGTCGGTTGCCCGACGCTACGCCGACATCTACCGCTCCGCCATCGCTAGCTCGCCGAGGTAAGCGCTGGGTCGCGGCCCAACTCGTCGTCACGGCCGTAGTCCTGTTGTTCGTCGGCAGAGCCCTCGCGCAGCAATGGACGCGCTTCCGCGGGCAGCCCGTCGCCGTCAACCCCCGTTGGATCATCATCGGCGCGTCGATGATGGTCGTGCTGGCCACGTACGCCGTCCTGATCGACACGTGGCGACGAATGGTGCGCGCCTGGGAGCACCAAGGCCGGACCGAAGGGCAGAGGAGCCGACCGAGCGATTTTTCGTTCCTGCGCGCGACCGGGATCTGGACGATCGCGAATCTCGGCAAGTACGTCCCGGGAAAAGTGTGGCAGATCGGTGCCATGGCGACGCTCGCCGAGCGCGCCGGCGTCAGCCCGATGGCGGCGGCAGGATCGTCCATCCTGAACCAGATCGTGAACATCGCCACCGGGATTCTGGTGGCGCTCGTCGCCGGCTGGCGCTCATCGAGCACGCTGTCGGGCGGGTACGCGGGAGTCGGCGTGGGAGTCGCGCTGATCGCCCTCGCCGGCGTCTTGCTCCTGCCTTCGATGCTGCCCGTGATGCTGGATACGGCTCGGCGCATCACCGGCCGTCCGTTGACCATGTCGGTCGTTCCGCGGCGAGCGGTGTACATCTCCATCGTCGGAAATGTGCTGTCCTGGCTGATGTACGGGATCGCGTTCGAGCTGTTCGTCTACGGCGTGACCGGGGCGCCGTCCGGCACGTTTTCCGACTACGTCACCGCGTGGGCCTGGCCGTACATTATCGGTTATCTTGCTGTGTTCGCGCCCGGCGGAATCGGTGTCCGAGAGAGCGCCCTCGCGGTTGCTCTCGGCGCACTTCGGCTGGCAACGCCGCAAACCGCGCTGGTCATCGCAATCACTTCGCGACTCTGGCTCACCGTGACGGAACTGCTCCCCGGCCTCACTTTCCTCGCCCTCGGCTGGACCCGGCGACCACCTGCATCGCGGTTGGGCGATGGCCCGTGACGACAAGCTGACGGCGACGCGGAGCGCCACGCCCGCCGAGCCGCGCTATGCCACGATCTGGGCCGCGGTCGTCTACGCGATCAGCGCGATGCTGCTCGCGTATCCCGCGCTCAGCGGCCAGTTCCTGATCAATGTGCGAAGCGATCAGTACAAGGCCGGCTACGCCTTCCGCGAGTTCGGCGCGAGCTGGTTGAAGAGCGGCCACGGATTCCCGCAGTGGAATCCGTACCTGCTGGGCGGCCTGCCGTATGTGGCGGCGATGCACGGCGACATTTTCTATCCGACGTTCCTGCTGCGGATGATGATGAGCACGGACCACGCGATGACGTGGGAGTTCATCATCCACCTCTTTCTCGCCGGCCTGTTCACCTTTCTCTTTCTGCGGTCGTGGTCCGTCTCGTTCGCCGGCGCGTTGATCGGTGGACTCGCCTACATGCTCAGCGGCCCGATCGCCGGCTATGCGTCGCCCGGTCACGACGGAAAGCTGTTCGTGAGCGCGCTGCTGCCACTGGCGCTGCTGCTGCTCGTCCGCGGAATGCGCGACGGCCGGTTTTGGGCGTGGGGTGCTCTCGCGATCACGATCGGATTGGCGGTTCTCAGTCCGCATCCCCAGCTGCTGCAGTATCTGCTTCTCGTCTCAGGGGCGTTTGCGTTGTATTTGGCGTTTGCCAATGCAGGGGCAGGGGCACTCGATCGCCGCGTCGCGTTCCGCCGACTCGGCTTGGCGCTCGCCGCCGTGGTCGTCGGCGCGCTGATCGGGGCGATTCAATTCCTGCCGGTCCGCGAGTACGTCGCCTGGTCGCCTCGCGTGGGCGGCCGTGGGTACGATTTCGCGACGTCGTTCTCGATGCCGATCGAGGAGTTGATCAATGTCATCGTCCCGCAATTCAGCGGCATCCTGGAGTTGTACTGGGGTCGCAACGTCATCCACTTTCACAGTGAGTACGCCGGCGCGGCCGTGATCGTGCTCGCCACCGCGGCCGCGGGCGCTACGCTCCGACCGAACGTGAGAAGCTTCCGGCGGTTCTGGACGATCACCCTCGTCGTCTCGGTGCTGTGGGCACTCGGCGGCTCCACGCCGTTCTACCGCCTCATTTACGTCATCGTGCCTGGCACGCGCTACTTCCGTGCACCGAGCACGATGATGTTCGCCAGCATGTTCAGTACCGCGGTCCTCGCGGGGCTCGGGACCGAGCGCATTCTCGCGCGGCGAATCACAGCGCGGTTCGCGATCGCGTGGACCGGGATCGCCGTGCTGCTGGCCGTCATCGGCGTCAGCGGCGGTTTCACGAACATCGCGCACGTGATCGCCGCGAGCTTTCCGCCGGAGCTGCAGGCCGACGACAGAATCGCGGCCAACGCTTCGTCGGTCCTGTTTGGAACTCTCCGCTCCACGCTCGTCGTGATCATCGCCGCGGCGCTCTGCTGGGCGATCGCCACCGACCGAATCCGCAGCGGGGTCGCCGCGATCTCTCTGGCGGTGCTGGTGGCACTCGATCTCTGGTCGATCGAGCGCCTGTACTGGATCTTTTCGCCGCCGGCGTCGGTCTTGTATGCCTCGGATCCGGCGATCGATTTCGTGCGCAGCACCAAGGAGCCCGGGCGGGTCATCGCCCTCGAGCTCGCGGCGCCCGCGCAGCCCGGTGATCCGGCATTTCACGGCGATGCGCTGATGAGCCACGACGTTCGAACTCTCCTCGGCTATCACGGGAACGAGCTCGGTCGCTTCGAACAGCTGATGAGCAAGCCGGCACCGGACGCCGTGTACCCGCTCGAGCCACAGCTCAATCCGGCGATCTGGCGGCATGAGAATGCGCAGTACCTCTACACGACGCTGCCGGACTCCCTCATACCAGCCTTACAGTCGCAGGTGCACATCCAGGGCAGCATCACGAAGCTCGTCGGTCCAGTGCGCGACGCGGCCGGCTCGATGGTCTATCTCTACAAGCTTCCGGGCGACAACCCGGCCGCGTGGCTCGCGACAGCGATGGTCAAGGCGTCAGATGATCAGGCACTCGCCACCGTGCGGGACGCCAGGTTCGACCCGACACGCGCCGCAATCGTCGATCCCGATGCGTCCGCGGTGCAAGCAGTCCAAGTACAGTCGATGCCCGATGCGCCAACGCAGCGCGCCTCGGTCGGGCGATATGAGCCAGGAGCGATCGACGTCACGTTCGATCAACCGACTGTGGCCGGTCAGGCGCTGCTCGTTGCCGAGAACTTCTATCCAGGGTGGCGCGCGACGGTCGATGGAAAGCCGGCGGTTGTGGCGCGCATGGATTACAACTTGATCGGCGTCGTCATGCCGACCGGTGGACGAACCGCGAGCCTCCGATTCGTGGATGCCGCTTACGAGCGTGGTAAGGTCGTGACGATCCTCGCACTGCTCGTCGCCGCACTCGGGCTCGTCGCCGGTGTGGTAATCGACCGTCGCCATCGACCGGCGCTGCAGCCAACGTGAGCACGTCGCCGGAGCCTCATGGGGCACAGCAGGCCACGCTTCAACCGGAGCGTGCCCTCGTCATCGTGCCGACCTTCAATGAGCGGGAAAACATCGCCCGTCTGATCGAGCGCGTGCTGGAACAGGATCCCCGGCTCGAGGTGCTCGTGGTCGATGACGGCTCGCCGGACGGAACGGCGGAGATCGTCGACGGGATCATTGCAAGCGAGCCGCGCGTGCACGTTGTACGGCGGCCGAGGAAATTGGGACTCGGCACCGCCTACATCGCCGGCTTCCGCTGGGCGCTCGAGCGCGGCTACGACTACGTGTTCGAGATGGACGCGGATTTCTCACATGACCCGGGGCATCTTCCCGAGTTCCTACGGACCATTCAGGGAGCCGACCTCGTGCTTGGCTCGCGCTATCGGGAGGGGAAGGTCACGGTCGTGAACTGGCCGATTGGCCGGCTCTTGCTGAGCTACTTCGCCAACGTCTACGCGAGGTTCGTGACCGGACTGCAGGTATGGGACGCGACCGGTGGCTTCAAGTGCTTTCGCGCAACGGTTTTGCAAGCGATTGATTTAAGTAAGGTTAAATCTAACGGCTACGCGTTTCAGATCGAGATGAGCTTCCGCGCCTGGAAGCGCGGATTTCGCATCGTGGAGATCCCGATCGTGTTCGTCGATCGCACCGAGGGAACGAGCAAGATGTCCAAGTCGATCGTGCGAGAGGCGATCTGGATGGTCTGGCGGCTTCGTTGGTGGTCGATTACGAGAGCGGTTTAACCTCACGAGTCGAGGGGCAGCGCGTTGATCCCGGCAGGTCGGCCGTTTTACAAGATGAGTGGGTCGGGCAACGACTTCGTGGTGATCGACGCCAGAGTCGATCCGCCTGGCGCGTTGGCGGATCCCGACGTGATCGGTCGACTGTGCGCGCGAGGCACCGGTGTCGGGGCCGACGGGATCGTCTTTCTCGAGCGCGCCGTCGGCGCCGACGTCCGGCTCGTATACCTGAACTCGGACGGCAGCCGAGCCGAATTCTGCGGCAACGCAACATTGTGCACGACGCGGCTGACGGTGGAGTTGGGAGCTGGGGACGCGGCGGGGATGACCATCGAGACGGACAGCGGCCTGGTGCAGGCGCGGCTCCGCAGCGGTTTGCCCGAGATCGACCTTCAGCCCGTGACGGACGTGCGGGGCCAGTTCGACCAGATTGCGCTCGAGCCGGGCGAAACGAGGGCTGGATTTGCGGTCGTCGGCGTACCGCATCTGGTGATCCGCTGCTCGGACGTCGAAACGGTCGACGTGGTCGGCAGGGGCCGCCCGCTGCGAGCTGATCCGAGTTTTCCGCACGGCGCGAACGTGAGCTTCGTGTCCCGCGCCTCCGGTGGCGCCTGGCGGATGCGAACGTACGAGCGAGGGGTCGAGGCCGAGACGCTGGCGTGCGGCAGCGGCGCGGTCGCCACGGGGCTTCTGCTGGTCCTGTGGGGCGAGGCAGGGTCACCGGTCGAGATCGAAACACGCTCGGGTCGATGCCTTCGTGTGCGCCTGAAACAGCGGGACGACGCGTGGCTGCCGAGCCTCGCCGGCGAGGGGCGCATCGTGTATGAGGGACGACTTGCGGAGATCTAAGCCAAGCGCTGCTGTGGCTTTGGCTTACGACTCATCCGCCGTACGACGACCCGCTGTAGAGAACCGAGTTCTCCACAGTTTTCCCCGCGGTCGGTTTACATAATACATCTTATACGAACTACGAGCGAGAGCCGACAGAAAAGCGCCAGACGATGCTGGCGCCTCACTGCTCGCTTGGTGCCTGTCCCATCGAACCGAGACCGGACTGTGTCGCTTTCCGAGCTGTTGACCAGCGCCGAGCCCCAGATTGGACCATTGCCTGGGTTCGAGCAGCCCCGAGTCGGACCGTGCCCGGCGTTGACCGTGCCGGCTCCGCCTGGTCTACTTCTTGGCGACCTGTGCGGTCAGCTCGCCAAGCCGAACGCGCGCTTCAGCCGCCACGGCCTGGGTGTTCGGGTCCGTCGACAGCCTGGTCCATAACTGGCGAGCCTTGGCGGTATCGCCCGCCTCGGCGTACGTGCGCGCCGCTTTGGCTTCCAGGAACGCATG
>DATJIZ010000377.1:0-4511 GCA_035492735.1 Gemmatimonadaceae bacterium
CTCGACCGAACGTTCTTCGGGATCGACCGCGAGCAGCGTTCGCCGCGGCGGGTCGATCTCTTCTCGCGCGACCACGTGGACGACGTGCGCTTCACCGCCGGCCGCGGCGTGCGCGCTGACGACTCGAATGAGATCGTCCGCATCACCCAGCATGTCACTGATCACGGCGACGCGAGCACTGCGCGCCGCACGGGCGAGCGGAGCGATGCGCGGGCTGCCCGCCGGCTCCGCATCCGCGATCGCTCGCGCCAACTCGTCCACCACGCCGCGCCGCGTGCGCGGCGGGAGCGCACGAGAATCGGCATTCGACCCCGCCACCAGCAGCCCGACGGGGTCTCCCGCGGCGTGCGCGACGGCCGCCAAGCCGATGGTGACCGCCTGGGCGAGTTGCCACTTGGCGCGCGTCGCCACGGGGTAGGCCATCGATTCCGACGAATCCAGCACGAGCGTCGTGCCGAGCACGGCGCGATCGGTGGTCAATCGGATGTACGTGCGATCGGAGCGCGCGAGGAGGCGCCAGTCGATGCGCCGCGGGTCGTCGCCCTGCCGGTACGCGCGATACTCGGCGAACTCGGTCGAGGCGCCGCGCATGTGCGAATGATGCGCACCGACCGGCCCGGCGGAAACGGTTCGGCGGGCCGGCCACTGCACGCCGCGCACCGCGTCGAGGAGCGCGCCGTACGCTTCCCCGCTCATGTCACAAGTGAATGTCGCTGCGTGGCGGCTCGACGCGCATCAGCACCTCCTCGATGATCCGCTCCGCACCGATCCGTTCCGCTTCGGCGGCGAAGTTGGGCAGCACGCGATGGCGAAGCACCGGCATCGCGACCCGCTGCACGTCGGCCGGCGCCGCGACGAGCCGGCCCTGGAGCAGTGCGTTCGCCTTGGCACCAAGGATGAGCGACTGACCGGCCCGCGGCCCGGCGCCCCATCGCACGTACTGCTGCACGAGCGCCGGCGCGCGTTGGTCGTCCGGACGCGTGGCACGCACGAGCGATGCCGCGTAGCGAAGGATCGAGTCGCCGGCGGCGATCTCACGCGTGAGACGCTGCAGCTGGAGCAGCTCGCCGGCACCAAGCACCGCCGCGAGCGTCTCGGTCGGCGCACCGGTCGTGCTGCGCAGGATCGAGATCTCGTCCGCCTCGGTCGGGTACGCGACGCGGATGTCGAACAGAAAACGGTCGAGCTGCGCCTCGGGCAGCGGATACGTGCCTTCCTGCTCGATCGGGTTCTGCGTGGCGAGCACGAAGAACGGCTCGGGCAAGCGCATCGTGTCACCGCTCGCCGTGACGCTGTGCTCCTGCATGGCCTCGAGCAGCGCGGCCTGCGTGCGCGGCGGCGCGCGGTTGATCTCGTCGGCGAGCACGATGTTGGCGAAGATCGGGCCGCGCACGAAGCGAAAGCTCCGCGCGCCGCTGGCGGCCTCCTCCTCGAGGATCTCCGTGCCCGTGATGTCGCTGGGCACGAGATCGGGCGTGAACTGGATGCGATGAAATTCGAGGTGCATCGCCTCGGCCAGCGACCGCACCATCAGCGTCTTCGCCAGGCCCGGCACGCCGACGAGCAGGGCGTGGCCGCCGGCGATGAGCGCCATGAGGATTTCGTCGAGGACGTGCTCCTGGCCGATGATCCGTCGCTGCACCTCGGCGCGCAGCCGACCGGCGGCTGAAACCAGCGCGTCGCGATCGGTGTCGGCCACGAGCGTGCTCAGCGAACTGGACGTCGGCGTCGATACGTGAGCAGCAGGATCGACCCGTCCACGACGCCGGCCTCGCCGAGCGGCGCGCTCTCGTCGAGGATCTCCCATCCCCGCAGCTTGAGGACGAAATCCTCGTGCATCTCCGCTTCCGGGTAGAGCGCCTCGAGCGCCGCGACTTTGACGGCGAGCACGGGCTGCGTCGGCTCGCAAATGACCTTGACGACGTCCCACACCTCGGGCATCTCGACGCGAATGGTGATCGATGCGGCGTCGTGCGCGGCAAGGCGGATCGGTGTCCCGCGCGAGCGAAGCTCGCTGACGAACGGCGTGGTCATGCGGCACCGACCGGCGACAGCGTGGAAAGGAACCGCGCGACCTGCATCTCGTAGAGATAGGTCGAGGCGATGACCTGCGTGCCGCCGCCTTGGGCTGGCCGTGCGGCGATCACGATTTCCTCGCCACCCTGGCCGCGGAACGAGCAGAAGCCCGGGCCTTCCATATCGAGAAACGCGGCGTAGAGCTTGGGCCGCGTGGCAAAGAACGTTTTCGCGTGCGCCAGCACCGCGTCCGGCGTCGCGTCCGTGACCATTTCCTGCACCGTGCGCTGCGACGAGCTCATGACCTGATCCTCAACGGCAAATCGAATCGGAATGTCGATCCCACACCCGGCGTCGACGTGAGCGAGATGTCTCCGTGCACGAGCCGCGCGAGCCGGCGGGCGAGTGACAAACCGAGTCCCGATCCACCGTAGCCGCGCGTCGTGCTCCCATCCACCTGCCGGAACTCGTCGAAGATCATCCGATGTGCCTCGGCCGGTATGCCGACGCCCGTGTCCTCGATCGTGAATGCGGCATGCTCACCATGAATGCTAAGCAGGACCCGAATCTTGCCGTCGTGGGTGAACTTGTAGGCATTGTCGAGCAGCGTGGTCACCGCCCTGACGACGGTGTGCCGATCGCTCTTCATCTGCGGCGGGTCATCCGGCTCGACCACCTCCAGCTCGACGTTCTCGCGCCGGCCCTTTGCCGCCGCGATCGCTTCGCGGAGCGGCTCGCGCGGATCGAACTCGGTGATGTCGAGCTCGACCAGACCGCGCTTGAGCGCCGTGAGCTCGAGCAGGTCGGTGATGAGCGCGAGCAGATGCTCGCTCGCGCCCTTCACCTGCTCGAGTGTTCGCTGCTGCTCCTCGCTCACCGGACCGGCGATGCCCTCCTCCATGAGCGAGATGTAGCCGACGACCGCGGTGAGCGGGGTGCGAAGCTCGTGCGAGATGTTGGCCAGGAACTCGTCCTTCATCCGCCGCGCCTCGAGCACGTCCATGTACTGGCGCTCGAGCTGGTTGTTCGACGACTTGAGCGCGGCGTTCGCTTTCTGCAGATCCTGGATCAGTCGCGCCTTTTCCGACGTCGCGGCCATCTGGTCGGCGACCGTGCGCATGAGATGCCGCGTGTCGTCGCCGATCGAATTCGCGGTGGCGAAATAGAAGGTGACGGTTCCCAGCACCGCCTCGGCGGTTTGGAGCGGCAGCGCCACGAACGATTGAAATCCCAGCTCGCTGGCGACTTCCTGCCAATCCTCGAGCGCCTCGTCGGCGAAGACGTCCGGCACTTCGACCATCTGCTGGTCGCGCGCCGCCTGGCCACTGGGGCCGAACCCGATTCGCACGCGCATGTCGCCAAGAAAGCGCGCGAAGCGCAGCGGCCAGCCGTACACCGCGGCGAGCCGCATCAACTCCGAGCCTTCTTCGATGAGATACACGCAGGCGGTGCACGCGCCGACCAGCGGGCTCACACGGTCGAGCGCGAATTGATAGACCTCTTCGGGCTTGTCTGCGGTGAGGAACGCGTGGACGATCTCGCGCAAAGCAACCAGTTCGCGCAGCCCGGACTCCGACCGATCGACGACCACCGTCGGACCGGTCGCCGGCGGAGCGCTGCCGCTGCTCGAAAGCGTTGGGGGGTTGGCGGGCCGTGCTGGGCCAGGAATGGGCTTTCGTCGGTTGGGGATGCTTGACATCGTCGTCTTGGGCTGAGGCTACGTTCGTGTGCGGAGCGGGGCCAGCCGTTCGGTCATTCCCAACAAGCACTCACTTCTTCTTTGGAACCGTCAACGTGCGAACTTCGACGCGGTGCATCAACACGGTTGGCGGCGTCGAGACAACCGCGGCCACGGCATTGGCAACGTCCTCCGGCGCGAGCATCCAGCTCGAGTCGGCCCGGTCGGAGAAGTGCGTAGCGACCGATCCGGGATTGATCACCGACACCTTCACGCCCGAATCGCGGAGCTCGAGCATGAGCGACTCCGCGAGACTGTTCACCGCTGCCTTGGTCGCCGCGTAGCACGTGCCACCGACGAACGCGCTCCGGCCGCTGATCGATCCGATCATCACGATGTGCCCGGAATTCCGGGCGATCATCGGCGGCACGACGGCGCGGGTCACGTCGTAGAGCGCGGTGAAGTTCAGGCTCACCATGCGCGTCCACTCGTCGCGTGTCAATTCCATGAAAGGCTTGAGCATCCCGACGCCAGCGTTGTTGATCAGCACCTGCGCATCGACGTCGCCGAGCGCAGCCCGGACCGCGGCGGGATCGGTGAGGTCGACGGCGCGAGGGCGGCAGGCGCCGCCGCGCGACTCGATCTCCTGGGCGAGGCTCTCCAACTCTTCGCCGGAGCGAGCGGCGGCGACGATCTCGAAGTCGCCGGCGAGACGGAGCGCGATCGCGCGACCGATGCCGCGTGAGGCGCCTGTAACGACAGCGATGGGTTGTGGCATGCTACAAAATAGCATGCCGAGCGCGGGCGTTCGACTGTG
>DATJIZ010000378.1:0-2756 GCA_035492735.1 Gemmatimonadaceae bacterium
GCCAAGGGCGATCGCGAGAAAGCGGTCTCGAACTACCTGAAGTTCGTCGCGCTCTGGAAGGACGCCGATCCCGAGCTGCAGCCCAAAGTCGCCGAGGTCCGCCGGCGGCTCGCGCGACTCTCCGACGTCGAGCGACGCTGAACGACGCGAAACGACGTTGAGCGGCGCTGAGCGGCGCACGCGTCACGGCCGAGCCTGTTCACAGCGCGGGACAGCCGATGTCCTGCGTGCGAGACACGACGCGGTCCCGGTTCGCCCTCACGGATTCGGTCAAGGTACCTGCCGCCAACGCGTTACGTCGTGCGCGGCGGATTGGCCGGCGTCATGCATTCGCGCCGGAGCACCTCGTTGCTCACTTCGGAGTCGTCTCGTGCAGCGCTCACCTCTCGCGTTGCCCGTCGCGAGCGTCGCCGCGTGTGTTCTCGCCGCGCCCGTCGCTCTCGCTTCGGCGCAACAGTCAGATCTCGCCGTCAGCCCGTTCATTTCGTTCCTGCCGGGCGGCGGCGGCGCAAGTCCGCTGGCGGGTCTCGCACTCACCCTCGGTGGAACGAGTGGCTTCGCGATCCGCGCCAGCGGCAACGTCTCGTTAGAGAACTCAAATACGGCTGGTCTCATCGAATCGAACGGCATTCGCCCGTGGGGCGCCGACGCCGATGCGGTGCTACTGCTCGGTCGATCGTTCGGTGGCAACCGCGGCCTCCTGCCGTATGTGTTTGCCGGCATCGGGACGAGCGGCGGTCAGCCCGCGCAGTTCGACGCGGCTCGCTCGAATTGGAGCTACGGTGCCGGGGCTTCGATCCCGCTCGCTGGCGCGATCGACGTCTTCGGCGAGTCACGGTGGCGCATGTCGCGATTCGTGCTGCCGAGCGCGTACGACGCGCCGGCGGCCACGAACGAACTGCGCGTGGGCGTCACGCTCCACATCGGCACGCACGCGCGGAGTCGCAGCGCCCCATCGCGTGATGGCGGCAGCCCGCTCGGCGTCCTGATACCGGTGGGCACGTCGTATCCATCGTCGAGCGCGTCGCCGAGTGCCAAACGCGTGATCGGGACCGCCGAACGGTACATCGGCGTGCCGTACAAGTGGGGCGGCACGACGCCGGACGGCTTCGACTGCTCGGGCTTCACGCAGTACGTGTTCGCCAAACAAGGCGTGCGTCTGCCGCGCACGTCGCGGCAACAGGCGCAGGTCGGGGCCAAGGTGCCCGCGGACTGGCGCACGGTGGCTCCAGGCGACCTGGTGATGTTCGAGGAGAATGGTCGA
Organism: Gemmatimonadaceae bacterium; assembly: GCA_035492735.1. Taxonomy (GTDB): domain Bacteria; phylum Gemmatimonadota; class Gemmatimonadetes; order Gemmatimonadales; family Gemmatimonadaceae; genus JAQBQB01. The sequence continues at coordinate 1,265 of DATJIZ010000378.1, forward strand.
ATCGGGCACGTGGCGATCTATGCCGGCGGCAATCGCATCATCCACGCGACGTCGAGCGGCGGGGCAGTGCGGTACGACGATCTCACGACGCGGCGCGGGCAGTGGTTCGCGGACCACATGGTCGCGGCGCGCCGGGTCACGCCGGACGCGCGCGGCCTGCTGCTGGATCTCGCCAAGGGCTTTGCTCAGCTCGGGGTCGAGCTTGATGGCGGGGACCACGCGCCCAAGCCATGACACCGCGCAGCAACTCGGATGAAACGTTCGCGCGCCGAGTGAGTCGGTAGGCGGCAGGCTTGCACGCGGCCTGGCTCGTGGGCATGATCCGGCGACTCCCATCACCGGACGAGACTCGCGTCATGGCCTACCTTCGCTCGCTCATCATCGGCGGCTCGCTCATCGCGGTCGCCGGCGCAGCAGCATTCGCACAAGGCGGCGCCGCCGCCGCGCCGGCCGACACGGCGAACGATCCCATTCGCATTCTGGTCGCCCGCCTCGACCTGGAGCAGTACAAGGCGACGATCAAAGGGCTGACCGAATTCGGGGATCGCCGTCAGGGGACCGATCGCAATCGCAAGGCGGTCGACTGGATCGAGGCGCAGCTCAAGAGCTACGGCTGTACGCCGACGGAGCGAATCAAGTACACGTACACCACACCGCAGCGGGGCGGAGGTCGCGGCCGCGGTGGAGCTGGACGCGGCGGTGCGGGCGGTGGACCGACGGTGCCTGTCGGGGGCGTCATCGCCACCGGCAAGTCACCGACGCCCGCGCAGGGCGGCGGCCGGAACTGGGGCATCCGCACGCGGACCGGCGTCAACACCGATTCGCTCAAACAACCCGACGCTGCGATCCGCGCCATCGACTCGCAGCCTGCCACGGACGGTGAGCGCGAAGAGGTGTACTGCACGAAGGTGGGCACGACGCATCCGGACGAGATGTACATCGTCGGTGGCCACATGGACGGCCACGGCTGGGGCCAGGCCGCGAACGACGACGGCTCGGGCACCGCACTCGTGATGCAGCTCGCCCGCGTCTTCAGCGACCCCAACGTGAAGACCGATCGTTCGATCCGGTTCATTCTGTGGAACAACGAGGAAACCGGAACGAACGGCGCCCGCGCCTACATCGAGCAGCGCGCGGCACTGCAGGGGAAGGAAGATCCGGCCGGCTCGGGCAAGTATCCGGAGCCCAAATGGCTCGGGATGATTCAGCACGACATGATGCTGTTCGACCACGGCATGCCGCGCGCCGATGGCACCGTGAGTCCGGAGCAGCGCCCGGAAGCCGACGTGAACATCGAGTTCCAGGCGACTTCCAAGTTCGCCGACGGAGCACAAAAGATGGCGTGGTTCTTCAAGTCGGCGAACGAGAAGTACGCGGCCGACTATCCGGCGCGCGTCGGCCCGCACATGACGAACACGGACTCAGGGCCGTTCCAGGATCTCATTCCGGCGATCAGCCTGCGCGAGAACGAGCGCGGCGAACAGATCGGCGC
>DATJIZ010000379.1:0-11535 GCA_035492735.1 Gemmatimonadaceae bacterium
CGTTCCTGTTCTTCCTGGCCTGCGACCGCCAACTGCATCGCCTGTTGGAGGCGCCGCCGCCGCCGTACATCCGGCTGAGCATCACGCTCGACGGCGCGGCCGCCACGCTCACGCGCGGCGGCCAACTGACCGTCACTGCGACGACGACTCGCGCCGGAGAAGACCGTGGGCCGGTGAGCGTCAGCGTCGAGAACGTCCCCGCTGGCGTAACCGCGTCGACCAAGACTTCCAGCACCGCGGGCGACGTCACCACCACGGTCCTCACGATTCGCGCCGCGGCAGACGCCCCCGTCGGCAACTATTCGCTCACGGTCCGCGCGCACGCGAACCAGGCGACCGACGGCACCGCGCTGCTCGTGCTGACACTCGTCGAGCCGCCTGACCTCACCCTTACGACCGCCAAGCCGGCGCTCACCATCGCCCGCGGCGGCATCGCACGCGTCGGCGTCGCGCGCTCCCGGACGAACGTCGCGTCGGCCGTCTCGTTCTCGGCGAGCTCCGATCCCGGAATCACGGCGCAGTTTTCGGCGAATCCCGTGTCCACGGACACCACGACGGCCACCATTACGGTCGACGCGGGCGTCCCGGCCGGGACGCACACGCTCGTGCTGCATGCGAGCGCCGCCGGGGTCGGCGATCGCACGGCGGCGTTGACGATCGACGTCACCGCCGATCCGCTTCAGGTGCTCGTCGCCGGCGACGTGTCGAGCCCGCAACTCTCGACCGTCACCGAAGAGGTCATCGTCAACCGCAGTGTGCCAGCGGACCTCGTGGCGCTTTCCGTCGACGGCCTTCCGCCGAACGTCAGCGCGACGTTCGATCCGCTGGACGGCAACAATCCCGCGACGCGGGTCCGCTTCGAGATTGCCGGCACATCGCCCCCTGGGACCTTTCCGTTGGCTCTGCATGCCCGGGCGAGCGGCGTTCCCGACGCGACTGCGGCGCTCACGCTGCGCATCGTGCCCGCCGGCATCGCGCTGTCGATCGCGCCGGCGTCGGTGGCGGTATTCACCGGATCGGTCGCGACGACATCGCTCGCGATCTCGCGCAGCAATTTCACCGGTGACGTCGCGGTGACCGCCGATCCGCTGCCGCCCGGGCTGAGCATCTCGTTCGATTCGTCGTCGGTCCGGGGCAATGTGGCCAAGGCGACGATCGCCGTCGGATCGGCGGCCGCACCGGGCACGTACAACGTGGCGCTCCACGCCGCGCCGCTCGGCTTGTCCACGAGCGCTGCGCAGTCGGCGGGCCTCGCGGTCACCGTTCTCGCCGCGTCCGGGCCCGGCGTCAACGTCGCCCTCGATTGGTCGGCGTGCGCGGCGCCCGAATGGGTGGCGATCCAGGACGGCTCGGGACCCTGGATGCGCCTCACCGCGTCGCAGGGAATCTTCGTCGGCGGTGTGAGCTCCAGCGTGGGCGCGATCGCCTACGTCGAACGAGGCAGCTCGGTCTCGGTTCGCTACCTGACGAGCGCCGAGCTCACCGCCAACATGCTCGACATGTGCGGCCCGCCCTCCGGGAGCCGCACGGTGACCGGCTCCGCGAGCTTCGGGTCGGCGAACGAGCTCGGCGTGTACAGCCTCGGCGGCGGGTCTGGAAGATCCAGTGCCGCGCAACCCAACTTCACGATCGCCGGCGCTCGCGACGGCGTGCACGATCTGATCGCCTATTCGTATTTTCAAAACGGCGCCAGCAGTCGCATCCTCATCCGCCGGGACGTCGCGGTCGGCGCATCCACGGACAGCATCGCGCCCGTCGATTTCCAGGGTAGCGAGTCGTTCGCGGCGCTGCCGATGACACCGGGCGTGACGCTGAGCGGTCCGTTCCTGGCCGGCGAAACGTACACGCACAGCCTGAGCTACCTCACGACCGCGGCGTGCACCGGAGGCCCGATCTATCAGAGTCCGGCCGCGAGTCTCCTGACGAACGGCTCGTTCAACTTCTCGCTATCGACGGTCGGCGTGCCCGACGCAATGCGAAGGCCGGACGACTTCTATCTCGTCACGGTGTTCTTCAGCGGCAATGCCTCGTTCCGCTCGTCGAGCATCGCATTTCACGCTGCGGGCGTGCACCCGCTACCACTGGCGCCACTCGTTCCCGCCACGACGGTGAGCGCGGTCGCGGGCGCGTACGAGCGTCTCCAGGCCGCGTTCGGCACGCTTTCCTCGGCCTATAACGGCACCGTCACGCTGACGTACGACGACGGTTCGAGGTCGATGGCGGTCAGCGCCTCGCGCGCGTATCTCGATGCCACGACACCGACCATCGTGACGCCGGACCTGTCGGTCGCGAGCGGCTGGCCGAGCTCGGCGGCGATTCCGATTGGCGCGCACGGCAGTTGGCGATTCACGCTCGAGGGAAGAACGTCGGACGCCAGCGCGTGCAGCGAAAACCGGGTCACCTACTCGAGCGGTCGGACGGGAGTGTACTGAGGCGGCCCGTCGCGCCGGGCACGGAGCGGTGCGGCACTGGTACAGTTTGAACTGTACCAGTGCCAGCGGTGCTCCTAAGTTGACACGCACCGGCCACTTACCTACCTTTCCCAGTCTCCCCCGCCGAGCCTCGGACGTGGGAAGTGCATCCACGGGGTTATCCCGTCCGAATTTCTCCCGCTTTTCATGCCAACGATCAATCAGCTCGTTCGTCATAGCCGGCGCGACGTCCTCAAAAAAGAGAAGTCGCCCGCGCTCAAGTCAAATCCGTTCCGTCGCGGCGTGTGCACGCGCGTGTACACCACGACGCCCAAGAAGCCGAATTCGGCGCTGCGCAAAGTCGCCAAGGTCCGTCTCACGAACGGCTTCGAGATCATCGCCTACATCCCCGGCGAAGGCCACAACCTGCAGGAGCACTCGATCGTGCTCGTGCGCGGCGGCCGCGTAAAGGATCTCCCGGGCGTCCGCTATCACATCGTCCGCGGCTCGCTCGATGCCTCGTGTGTGAATGGCCGGAACCAGAGCCGCTCCAAGTACGGCACCAAGAAGCCCAAGGCGGGAGGTAAGAAGTGAGCCGCCGCAAATCGGCTGTGAAGCGTCCCGTCCTCGCCGACGCACGCTACGACAGCCAGACGGTTTCCAAGTTCATCAACGCCATGATGCTGCAGGGCAAGAAGTCCACTGCCGAGCGCATCTTCTATGGCGCGATGGACCTGGTCGAGAGCCGCACGAATCAACCGGGCGTCAATGTCTTCAAGCAGGCACTGGCCAATCTCAAGCCGGTCGTCGAGGTCAAGAGCCGCCGAGTCGGCGGCGCCACGTATCAGGTGCCGGTCGAAGTCCGGCCCGAGCGCCGCACCGCGCTCGCGATGCGCTGGCTGATCAGCTTCTCGCGCGACCGGAACGAAAAGTCGATGCCGGAAAAGCTCGCCGCCGAGATCATTGCCGCGAGCAAGGGCGAGGGCAATGCGGTGAAGAAGAAGGAAGACACGCACCGCATGGCCGACGCGAACAAGGCCTTCGCGCACTATCGCTGGTAGTTCGAAACCGGCTTCTTGAACACCCGCCCCGCCGAGCTTTCCAGCCTCGGCGGGGCTTGCTGCATCTGGCCGCGTCGGCGCCGGCCCTACCCCCGTTCCGTTCCACGCCCTCGAACAGTGCGGCCGGTCAAAGCGTACTTTAGGATGGTACGATCGGGCGTGTCCCACCTCAGCCGCCGCACCCATGTTACGCCTCTCAACACCGCGCAACTCACGCCTCCGGACACCGCGTATCGCGATCCATCTCGTCGGACTGTTGCTCGCGCTCGGCGGGCTGCCGAGCCTGGCCGCGGCTCAGAGGCCGTCGGCGGTCGTCACCGGTCGTGTGCGCGACCGCACGGAGGCCCCGGTGACGCGCGCTACGGTCAGCATCGTGGAGCTCAACCGCGCGACGACCACTGACTCGGCCGGGCGGTTCCGTTTCGAGGGCGTTCCCGCGGGCAGATTCACAGTGGCAGCCAGAAAGCTCGGCTATGACCCCGCGGCATCGGCGGTCGAGGTCGGCGATTCACCCGTCGTGGTCGAGCTCCGACTCTCGTCGGGTGCTCAGCACATCGAGGCCGTGAATGTCACGGCGACGCGGTCGCCAACCGCGCCGCTCACCGCGCCGCTGTCGACGACCGTGCTCACGGGCGATGAGGTCGATCGCGAAGGCGGCGTATCGCTCGCCCACTCCGTGGCTCGCCTGCCAGGCGTGCGGAGCGTGAGCACCGGCCAGGAGATCGGAAAGCCGATGATCCGCGGCTTGTTCGGGCCAAGGATCCTGGTGCTCGCGGACGGGAGCCGACTCGAAGATTACTCGTGGAGCGACGAAGATGGCCCGTCGATCGACGCGCGAATCGCGCAGCGCATCGAAGTGATTCGCGGTCCCGCCAGCGTGTTGTACGGGTCGGACGCGCTCTCGGGAGTGATCAACGTCATTCCCGCCGCCGTGCCATTTGCCGCGGGGAACGAGCGCGTGCGGAACGCCGCGGCCGAGGCGTACGTCGCCAGCAACAACGTCGAGCTGGGGAGCGCGCTGATGGCCGAGGGCGCGCAGTCGACGTACGGTTGGCGCGTCATGGGCACCGGCCGGTTTTCACAGAACTATCAAACGCCGACCGGCACCATGCCGAACTCCAGCTTCTGGGCGTTCAACGGCGATGCCGCATTCGGCATACGCGGCAACCGGAGCAACACGACCCTTCGCGCCGCGCACTACGGTGGCGAGTTCCACCTGCTCGAGACCACGGGGCCCGAGTCCGGTGATCCGAACGGCGGCCCCATACGGCAAGTGTCGGACGATCGGCTGCAGGCCACGCACGAGTACAGTGCCCGCGGCCTCCGGCTGGAGACGAAAGCGCAATACCAGCGGCACTCGCTCGCCGAAGTCTCCGACGATTGCGTACCCGCGCCTGGTCAGACGACCTGCACCAAGGTGAAGGACCAGCAGACCTTCGGGCTCGTACTGAACACTGGAACACTGGATCTGCTCGCGCACCACGGGGGAACCAGCGCATTGACCGGAACGGTCGGCGTTTCCGGCATGGTGCAGGGGAGCAGCTCGTCGGGGCCGATCTTTCTCGTTCCCAGTGCGGCGATCAATTCAGCAGCGGCATTCGCCTTCGAGCAGTTGACGCTCGGGCCGATCGACCTGGTTGCCGGAGCGCGCGGCGATTCGCGCCACCTGTCGTCGGACGCGCAGACTCAGATCGAGCGAGCCGCCGATCACCGCTCCTGGTCCGCGGCGACCGGCGATGCAGGCATCGTCTACCACCCGATGTCCGAACTAGCCGTGATCGCGAACTATGGCTCCGGTTGGCGCGCGCCAACGCTGTTCGATCTCTACGCGAATGGTCCCAACCTGGCCGAAGCGCGATTCGAGATCGGCGATCCGTCGCTGCGGACGGAGCGGTCGCGCAATCTGGAGGGCAGCATCCGGTGGGCGAGCGAGCGGGTGCGAGCCGAAGTCGCCGCGTATCAGAACACGGTCGATAACTTCATCTTCACCACGCCCACTCCCGCCACCCAGTCGGGGCTGCAGGTCTTCAGGCACGAGCAATCCGATGCCCGTCTCACCGGCATGGATGCCGCCGTCGAGGGCCGCGTCACCGATCGACTCACGCTTCGGGCGAGTCACGACTTCGTGCGCGGCGACGAACGTCCGAGTGGCACGCCGCTACCGCTCATGCCGCCGCCCCGCACCATTCTCGGCGCGGAGCTCGGGCTGGGTCGCGTCGGATCATGGCGTGATCTGTCGGTGGGCAGCGACGTCGAGATCAACCAGATGCAAACGCGGCTCAATCCCAACGACTTCGCGACCAAGGGTTACACCCTGCTGAACTTCGACTTGAGCGCCAGCCGTAACTGGCGCTCGCAACCCGTTCGCTTCGATCTCGACGTTCGAAACGCGTTCAATACGAGCTACCGCGACTACTTGAGCCGCTTCAAGACCTTCGCCAACGCGCCGGGCATCAACGTCGTCGTCAAGGCGTCGGCCGGCGTGTGGTAGCGGGTGACCGTCCGCCGCGGTCGCTTGTGCGAGCTCGTGCGTTTGTACGAGGAAAGACATTTACGGCGCGCGGGATCAGGTGGGACCTGACTGTCATCAGGGCCGCGATCCTTGCTATCGTACGGGTGTACGCGCGGGTGTACGCGATGGAATACCGCGGCAGCCGTAGGTAAGCGATAACCCGGGGGATTGTTCGGCCATGGTCGTCCCATCGAGGCTATGGATGCTCGTGGCGCTATTCGCGTTCACGGGCGGAGGGAGTGGCTCTTCGCCGAGCGTGGCTCGCACCGCCGTGACGGCGCGTGGTGATCGCGAAGCGCTGCTACGCGTCTACCGCGACGCTGGCGACCTGATCCTCGACCTCGGTCCGATCGATTTGCCGGCGCACGCGATGCACGATGCCGTCCGGCAGCCGCCGCCGCTCGCCGTGCGAGTTCCCGCCGATGGATGGATGCGTGGGTACTCGGTCGACGTGTTCGACTCGACGGGCGCGCTCGTGCCCCACAGCGTGATCCACCACCTCAACGTAATCGCGCCCGAGCGGCGTGAGTTGTTCAGCCAGATCATGTTGCGCGTGGCGGCGGCCGGATCGGAGACGGCACCCGTGTCGTTGCCGCCGTTCATCGGCTATCGACTGCATGCAGGCGATTCGCTGATGGTCAGCGCCATGCTCCACAATCCGACCGACCGGGCCTATCCGGGCGCGCACCTCAAGGTGCGCCTGAAGTTCTCGGATGCTTCATGGTGGAGGCATCCGCTCAGCGTCTATCCATTCTATCTCGACGTGATGCCGCCGGCCGGAGGCCATTCGTTCGACCTGCCGCCCGGACGCTCGCAGCGCTCGTGGGAGGGACGTCCGGCGATCGCCGGTCGAATGCTGGCCGTGGGCGGTCACCTCCATAGGTACGGCGTGCTGCTGCGTCTCGAGGACCGCACGGCCAATCGCGTTCTCTGGGAGGTCAAGCCGGACACCGCCGCGACCGGCGACATCGCAGCCATCCCGGTCGAGAAGTTTCTGTGGACGATGGGTGTGAGCATCTATCCCGACCACGTGTACCGACTCGTCGCCGTGTACGACAATCCGACCGGTGCGCCGATTCCGGACGGCGGCATGGGCGCGCTCGGTGGCGTCATCTGGCCGACGAGCTCCGAGGCTTGGCCGTCGGTCGACCGCGCCGATCCCGAATACCAGTACGATGTCCGTTTTTCGTGGCGTCGCGTGCCGTCTGCCCACGAGCACATGAACATGAGCATGAGCATGCGGTGACGGCGCGCCGCTCACTGGGGCACACGGTCTGCCGGGCCTCGTCTCATCCAGGAGGACCCGATGAGCGATTTTCGGAAAGACCGCAGCGACAAGTTCAAAAAGCCATTCCCCGAACGGGGTAATCCTCACGGCGGTCACGGCCGCCGGGCCCGTCAGAAGATGGCGGAACAGTTCGAGACGCAGACCGGCCACCCACTCGGCGAGCCGCCCACGGCGGCTCCGGCGGGTCGTCGCATTCCCGCCGAGCAGTCGCGTGCAGCGGACGTGCAGCGTGGACAACACGCGCGGAAGGGGCAAGCGCAGAGTCCACGCGAGCTCAACCTGAATCAGCCGGAGCCGCGACGCAAACGTCACCGCTGAGCGACGGCTGGGCGCTTGGCGCAGGCGACGTCGGGGTCAGGCTCCGCCAAGACTGGCGAAATGGGAGTCTGACCCCAATTAGCGTTTGCTCATAAACGCCAGTCCGGGGGTCGTTTCGTGACGCGCTGTACCACCTTGGTGTGACTCGCGTTGGCCATTGGCCGAAAGAACAGCCGAGTTGGTCACATTTTCGTTCGAAAAATCCCGGCGTTGGGCGCGCCGTGGCACGTATCTGGTCTAAAGGACTTGCGCCGGGTCGGCGTGTGGGGTGGGGCCGGGGAGCGGATAGCTCGGCGCGGTCGGACCGAAAGCACGATCGAATTGCCAGGTCGGAATTCACAGGGGCCCGGGTCTACAACTGTCTCTGAGGTGTACCATGGGCTTCCTGAAGAGCTTTCACGCGGTAGCAGCCGCGACGTTGATCGTTGGTGCTATCGCCGTGCCCCGCGTCGGTGCACAAGCCGTGATTCGCGGGGTGCTGTACGATGATTCGACCGGTACTCCGCTGCGCGGAACGGTGATGCTCGTCGACCCGGCCACCGATGCGCCCGTCATCCACACGCCAACGGACTCCGTCGGCGCGTTCGAGCTGAAGGCGCAGGACGGCGTGTACCAGATCGCGGCCGTTCGCGAGGGCTACACCTCGGTGCTCTCGGCGCCGGTCTCGCTGCACAATGGCGAGCGGATCACGATCCGCGTGCCGATCGCCAGCTCTGGCGATCCACATCATCAGATCGGCGTTCTCGAGCACATCCGACCGCAGGCCGGGTCGCTGCGTTCGGCGTCAGGCGACATGCTCGACCAGACCGGGTATAACGGCCGCAAGTCGAGTGGTCTCGGACTCCACTACGACCAGCGCGACTTCAAGCGGTCCAACTACAATACGCTTGGCGAGTTTTTGCAGAGCGTTCCGGGATTCGCCGTCGGGAACCCGAGCTCGACGTCCTCGATGCGAACGACGCGCTCGATGGCCGGCGCGATGGCCGAGTTGGCGGGCACGGGTTCGTCCGTCGGCGCCTGCCACGTCGGCTGGTTCGTCGATGGGTATCGCACCGATATCCCCGGTCGCAGCGATCCACTGACCGATGGCCTCGGGCTGATGGACCTGCGCTCGATCGCGGCGGTCGAGGTGTTCCGAGGCATCTCGGAGATGCCAGCTCAGTTCGCGGCCCCTGACCTGAGCTGTGGCGCGGTAGCGATCTGGACGATGCGCGGACGCTAAGCCTCGGTTCCGGTCCCGATCGCGACTCGATCGGGAGAGGGAGAAGGCCCGCTCGCAGCCCAGCGCGCGGGCCTTTGCTTGTTTTGGACGGGTTGAGTTGACTTCTCCCCTTCGACCAATAAATTCAAGTGGCTACGGCTTTTCGCAGTCGTAGCACGACATCGGCGGACTGCGCGCCGACCCTTATGGGCCTGCATGTCGCAGGGGACTGCTCCGATCGCCTCACTCGAGCGAGTGTCGCGGTTCCCGAAAAGCAACGCAGGACAATTTGACGTCGAGCATCAGGCGTCCTTGACGCCGCTCGGCGCGCCTTGGGTCCCCGCTCGCGCGGCAGTGGCGAGCGTACCCGGCGATGGCGGATGGATACCGGCTCCCCTGGAGCGTCTGGTCCACCCGCGTTTTTGCTGGTGGCAGGATCGGCAGTACACAACAACGAGCTTCAGGCAACTAGTCACGATACATATGGCCCGCACAACGCCGCTCGACCACTATCGGAATATCGGCATCATGGCGCACATCGATGCCGGTAAGACGACTACGACCGAGCGCATCCTTTACTATACCGGCAAGCAGCACAAGATCGGCGAGGTGCACGAAGGCACCGCGACGATGGACTGGATGGAGCAGGAGCAGGAGCGCGGCATCACGATCACGTCGGCCGCGACCACTGCCTTCTGGACCCGCAACGGCGTCCAGTTCCGGATCAACATCATCGACACGCCGGGACACGTCGACTTCACGGTCGAGGTCGAGCGATCGCTTCGCGTGCTCGACGGCGCCGTCACGCTGCTCGATTCCGTCGCCGGCGTCGAGCCGCAGACCGAGACGGTGTGGCGTCAGGCGGACCGCTACGGCGTGCCCCGACTGATCTTCGCCAACAAGATGGACCGCGTCGGGGCCGACTTCGATCGCTGCATGACGATGATTCGCGACCGGCTGTCCAAGGACGCGTATCCGCTCCAGCTTCCCGTTGGATCGGGTGAATTGTTCACTGGCCACATCGACGTGATCGAGCGAAAGCAGTTCATCTTCGACGATGACTCGCTCGGCAAGAAGTTCACGGTCGTCGACGTGCCTGCCGAATACAGCGATCGCGTCGAGGCAGCACGCCACGAGCTCATCGAGCACGCCGTCGCGCAGGACGACGAGTTGATGGAGAAGTACCTCAACGGCGCCGAGCTGTCGGGCGACGAGATCCGGCGCGCGGTGCGCAAGGCGACGGTGGCCGGCAAGATGGTCCCGGTGCTGTGCGGCGCGTCGTTCAAGAACAAGGGCGTGCAGGCGCTGCTCGACGCGGTGATCGACTTCCTGCCGGCGCCGGTCGACGTGCGCGCGATCGAGGGGCATCTGCCGCACCACGACGAGCACAAGGCCGAACGTCCGGTCTCGGACGAAGCGCCGTTCGCGGCGCTGGCGTTCAAGATCGCGACCGATCCGTTCGTGGGAAAGCTCACGTTCTTCCGCGTGTACTCGGGCGTGCTCAAGTCGGGCTCGTACGTCTACAACTCGACCAAGGACAAGCGCGAGCGCGTGGGTCGGCTGTTGCAGATGCACGCCAACAAGCGCGAGGAGATCGAGGAAGTGCGCGCCGGCGACATCGCGGCCGCGATCGGTCTGAGGGACACGCGCACGGGCGACACGATGTGCGACGATGATCATCCGATCATCCTCGAGGCAATGAAGTTCCCCAACCCGGTGATCGACGTCGCGATCGAGCCCAAGACCAAGGCCGATCAGGACAAGCTCGGGATCGCGCTGGCCAAGCTGTCGGAGGAGGATCCGACGTTCCGCGTTCACACGGACGAGGAGACGTCGCAGACGATCATCTCCGGCATGGGCGAGCTGCACCTCGAGATCATCGTCGACCGCATGATGCGGGAGTTCAAGGTCGACGCCAACATCGGTCGGCCCCAGGTCGCGTATCGCGAAACGATTCGCAAGCGCGTGGAGAAGGTCGAAGGCAAGTTCATCCGGCAGTCCGGCGGTAAGGGCCAGTACGGCCACGTCGTGATCAACATGGAGCCGTCGGAGACGGGCGCGGGCTTCATCTTCGAGGACAAGATCGTCGGCGGCGTGATTCCGCGAGAGTACATCGCGCCGGTGGAGCAGGGCATCAAGGAAGCGCTGGAGAACGGCGTGATGGCCGGCTATCCGATGGTCGACGTGAAGGTCGAGCTGGTGTACGGCTCGTACCACGAAGTGGACTCCAGCGAGATGGCGTTCAAGATCGCCGGCTCGATGGCGTTCAAGGAGGCGGCCAAGCGCGCCCATCCGGTGCTGCTCGAGCCGATGATGAACGTCGAAGTCGTCGTCCCCGAAGCGTACATGGGCGACGTGCTCGGCGATCTCTCGGCGCGCCGCGGCAAGATCGGCGGGATGACGCAGCGCGGCGAAGCACAGGTGATCGCCGCGACTGTACCGCTCGCCGAGATGTTCGGGTACTCCACCAAGCTGCGCTCGATGTCGCAGGGACGCGCGGTGTACTCGATGGAATTCGCGCACTACGAAGAAGTGCCGAAGAGCAAGGCGGAAGAGATCGTGTCAAAGGTGAAGGCGTAGGACCCTCTACTAACCCTCAGGACCCGTACAATGGCAAAGGCAAAGTTCGAGCGGACCAAGCCGCACGTGAACGTCGGCACCATCGGCCACGTTGACCACGGCAAAACGACCCTGACGGCGGCGCTCACGAAGGTGTCGGCCGACAAGGGCTACGGCACCAAGTA
>DATJIZ010000380.1:0-4910 GCA_035492735.1 Gemmatimonadaceae bacterium
TGTTCATCCGCGTCCTTCGTCCGCGGGCCGGCGCCGAGCTGTCGCGCGAGGCGGTCGCTCTCGGCGCGTACCCGGCGCGCCAAGTCTCGATCGACCTCCGCTGCACCATGCAGTGACGCGGGATGGTGCAGTGCCTCGAGCCGGAGTGAGAGGTCAGAGTCGGCCGGGCCATCGCGTCCGCGCAGCACGTCACGATCGGAGAGCAGCGCCGCGAGGTCGCAGCCAAGCCTCGCCGCGCCCATCGCGCGCGCGCCGAGCAGCATGTGGGCGAGCCTCGGGTGGAGCGGCAGCGCCGCCATCTCCAGTCCGCGAGGGGTAATTCGGCCTTCCGAGTCGAGCGCGTCGAGCTCGATCAGAATCTCGCGTGCCTGCGCGAACGCAGCGGCCGGCGGCGGGTCGAGCCATCGCAGCTCGGCCGCATCGCTCGCACCTGCCGCCGCAAGATCCAACACGAGAGGCGCGAGATCGGCGTGCAGGATTTCGGGCGGCGACTGCTCGAGCAGGTGGAGCGTCTCGTGCTCGTCCCAGAGTCGATAGCAGACCCCAGGGGCGATGCGGCCGGCGCGACCGCGGCGCTGGTCGGCCGACGCTTTCGATACCCGCACCGTGTCCAGACGCGTCATGCCGACCGTTGGCGCGAAGCGCGGCACGCGAGCGTAGCCGGAATCGACGACCACCCGAACGCCTTCGATCGTCAAGCTCGTCTCGGCGATGGACGTCGACAACACGATCTTGCGGCGACCGAACGAGTCGGGTCGTATTGCCCGGTCCTGCGCTTCGGGCGCGAGCGCCCCGAAGAGCGGCGCGATCACGGCCGAGCCGACATCCCGCTCGGCGAGCAGCGCCTCGACTCGACGGATCTCCGCCGCACCCGGGAGGAATACCAGGATGTCGCCTGGCTCGCGCGCCAGCGCGTCCATGACGGCGGCGGCCACGGTCGGCTCGAGCCGCGACGCAGCCCGCGGCGAGACGTGGCGCGTCTCCACCGGGTAGGACCGGCCCTCGCTGGTGATGATCGGTGCGCCGCCGAGCAGTCTGGCGACCGACGTTCCGTCGAACGTCGCCGACATGATGAGGATTCTCAAATCGTCGCGCACCAGCTCGCGCGTACGCGCCACGAGTGCCAGACCGAGGTCGGCGTCGAGACTTCGCTCGTGGAACTCGTCGAAGATCACCAGGCCGACTCCCTCGAGCGTGGGATCGTGCTGCAGCCGGCGGGTGAGGATGCCCTCGGTCACGACCTCGATCCGCGTCCGCGCGCTGATGCGACTCTCACCACGCATGCGATAGCCGACGGTTTCGCCAACGGGTTCGCCGGCGAGCTCGGCCATCCGGAATGCCGCGGCGCGCGCGGCCAGCCGTCTCGGCTCGAGCATCACGATGGATCGGCCGTCGAGCCAGGCCGCGTCGCGAAGGGCGGGTGGAACAGCGGTCGTCTTTCCTGCACCCGGCGGCGCCTGGAGAACCAGCGCGCGATCCCGATGGAGCGCTTGGCGGATCGACGGCAGCACCGGGTCGATCGTAAGCCCGTTCATCCAGGTCGGCGGGTCCATGCCGCGACGACGCGCGTCGCCGGCGCGGCAATCAAAGCGAGTAGTACTCCCGGATGCAGCGGCTGACGAGCTCCTGCAACAACGTGTGCTCATGATCCGACAGCGTCGTGCGCGGCGAGCGAGGCAGGCCGTACCACACGTCCTTCAGCGTGACCAGAAGCCGCTCCGCCTCGATGCCTTTTTCACGGGCTTCGCGCGACGCGCGACACAGGACGTCGTGCAGTCCATCGCCGTGCCGACCATTGCCAATGGAGTCGGCAAAAGCGGCTCGCATTGCCTCGAGGGTGCTCGGGTCGAGCTCGGGGGCCGACGGCGTCCGCTCGGAGGCCATGGGGTAGGGTGAAACTGGTGAGACCGTTTGTCTGGCGCCGGGGGAGTGCGAACGGTTCCAGAATGTCCTGTGAAGACCCGGCGACGTCAAGACAGCATGGTCCGACGATTGCGGCCGGCCGTGACTCAACGCACAAGGTTCAGTCGCCGCTGAGCGCCGAGGGCGCCGACGCCCACCCGTACGTGATGATACTGATCCTGTCCGCCGACGCCGTGGCCGCTGCATTGCTCGGAGCCCTGGTCGAAACGCTGGGATATCCGGTCTGCTTCGCGTCTCCCCGCGAGAGCGCCGAACAGTCGATCCGGCGTACTCGACCCCACGTGGTGCTGGTCGACGCCGCCGACTCGAGCCTGTCCAATCGCGAGGTCCTGGGGAGGGCGACCATGCGCGGTGTCTCGGTGGTGATGTTCGGCACCGCCGCAGCCCTTCGGCGGGTCCGCCGCCTCGCGAACGGCCATCGGATCGAGACGCTGGCAATGCCCGCCGAGGCCACGGAGCTGCGCGAGATCCTCGAGCGTGCAACGGAAAAGGCCGGCTGAGGAGCGGCCGGCCTTTTCGCTTACCGAATTTCGAGCGTCGTGATCAGGTTCGCACGATGATCAGGAACTTCGACGGCTCCCAGAAGCGCTCGGGCTGCTCGATGCGGAGGCCGCCGGCAATCTTGCCGTCCTTGGACGCCATCGGCGAGGCGTACGCCGGATTCTGCCGGCTGAAGATGGTGTACTCGCCCTCGGGCAACGTGATGACGCGGTCGCGCACCCGATCGATCTTCGTGAACTTCGATGGATCGAGCTCGCGGGCCGCCGAGACCGTACGCCCGCCGACGAGCAGGAACCGCCGGTGGCCTTCCTCCACGAGCACTCCCTTTTTCACCAGCTCGTCCTTGGTGCCGATCACGTAGTAGGCGGTGTTCTTCTCGGTGGTGAGCTCCGAAACGGTGTCGGTGAGCGCCTTGGTCTCACCGGCCAGGCGCACGTTCTCGTGGGTCATCGTGTCGACCTTCGAGTTGAGCTGGGCGATCTGCAAGTTGAGCTGGCCGATCGTCGTCTCATACTCCGCCTTCTGCTGTTCGACCGTCTGCCGCAGGTCCGTCACCGTCTTCTCGTACTGCGCGACCTGCGCGGTCAGCGTGGCGTCTTCCTTGGACAGTCGCGCGGCGCGCGACCGAAGCGCGTCCATGCGCGATTCGGCCGAGTCGAGACGCGCCACGAGCTCGCGAATGTGCTGCACGACCGCCGCCCGCTGCTCCTTGATGGCCGCGATATCGGACTCGGTGGTGAGTTTGGTGGTGAGCTTGGCCTGCTGACGCGACTTGAGCTTGGCGATCTCGGTGTTGATGTCGTTCACGAACTGCGTCGACGTCATCACCTCGTTCAACAAGTCGTTCTTGATCGCGACGATCGAATCGGTGCGCAGCGAGTCGACTTTGGCGAGGGTGCGCAGCTGCTGTCTATCACAGGCGGCAGCGACCAGCACGAGGCTGGGGACGATCAGACGAAGCACACGCATAGGACGGTAGGGATCGGGTCGGAGGGAAGCGATCAATGGACGGGACCACCCGCCGGGAAAGAGTATAACAGCTTGATCGTGTTCCGGTCAGGAATGCTCAAGCCATCGACGCGCACGAGCGGCGCCATGATGTCGTGTCCGTCGGCGCTGTGGCTGAGCCCGAGTGCATGTCCCACCTCGTGCAACGCGATGGCGCGCATGCCGCGCGCGTCCAGCGGTTGGCCGTCGCTGATGTGCGTGGCCAGCGTGATGTCGCCGTTGGTGAGCCACCCGGTGCGGTCAGTGCGCCACGTGGTCGAGCCGGTCTTGTGGTCGAGATGGTTGGTCCAGTGGACCCGGATGTCCGCGTCGCGTGGCGAGCTGATGAAGGCGAAGCGAAGCGGAATGCCGGTGCTCGCCCATTCGGCGAACGCCGCGCGGACCGCGTCCGGAAAGTAGGTCTGGACGCCCGTGAGCATCGTCGACGAATCGATCCAGACACGCAGCGGCTCGACGACGTGATCGGGCCAGCGCTCGATCGTTGAGTCGCGATCCTCGAGCAACTCCTCGATGTACGTGCCCGGTGCGCCAGACAGAATCGCGCCGAGTGACGCCGTCGGCTTGCTGCGGCTTGGCCGCGACGGCGAGGAGAGGATGGCACTCAGCGTTCCATCGCGGGCGGCCGAGGGGTAGCTCGCGCAGTTCTGCAACCCGGCCACGGCAATGGCCGCGCCGGTCAATGTCAAAACGCGCGCGATCGCGGGAACGAGCCGGCGATGCAGCATGGGGGGAACTACGGAGGAGGAGGAAAGCGGCAGTGCGGGAGGGGCGCCGAAGGCGCGTCAGCCCGAGGTAGCGCCGACAAGAAAATGTACCCGCCCGCAAGAACAAAGTTCAGACGAGCGGATGAGAGGCGAGCAACTATAACATAGTAGCGGTGCGCCGGGGAGTAGTCGGTCCAGCGGCACAGCAGGAACGAACGAATCCGTCGCCGAACGAGCTGAGCCGTAGCGGTTTAGAGATCTGGTACAGAGCTGGTCAGCCGGACGACCAGTCGCACGACGCGCATTTGTTGAGGCACGCTACCTCGCCAATGCCCCCCAGATCAGCGGGTAGGTCGCCATCGATTGGCCCCGGTACTGCGGCCGGAACCCGTACAGCACCACGTGCCCCTTGCCCAGCGTGGCATCCACCATCGCTGCCTTGCCATTCAACTTCGAACCGCCCAGGAGCCAACCCGACAACAGCGGATTGCCCGATGCCGGGTACCGCGCGACGGCGACGGCCTGCGTGGAATCAGAGATCTCGAACGCGGGGCCGTTCTCGAACCAAACCGCCGGTACCGCTGTGGTGACGCCGCGCGCGAGTGGACTCGAGCGGTCGAGGTCGATGGCGAGGATCGACCCCGGTGCGTAGAAGTCGGTGTTCCGTACGCCCGCCAGCACGTTCTTCACGGGCAGCTTGAGTCCCTCGGCCACCGCCGCCGATGCTCCGTTGAACGCGAGCACCGATCCGCCATTCCGCACGAAATCGCCGAG
>DATJIZ010000381.1:0-8768 GCA_035492735.1 Gemmatimonadaceae bacterium
TCGGTGCCCGGTTCGGGTGCGGGACGGCCCTCGATCGTGAACGCGCTCACGGAGCGCTCGCCGGTGAGCGGCATCATGTTGATCGCGCCAACCGCTTGCACGCCGGGAACCGCGGCGATCCGCGCATCGGCATTCTGGAAGAACAGCGCGATCGCGGTATCCGTCTGATACTTGCGCGGCGGCAGCGACAGGCGCGCCGTGAGCACGTGCTCGGCTTGGAAGCCCAGGTCCACGCGCGCCAGCGCGGCGAAGCTGCGCACCATGAGGCCCGCTCCGGCGAGCAGCACGAGCGCCAGTGACACCTCGGCGACGACGAGCGCGTTGCGCACGCGCGCGCTGGAATGCGAGATGCTCGAGCCGCCGCGGCCGCCCTCCTTGAGCGTTTCCTGAACGTCGGAGCGCGTCGCATGGAGCGCGGGAGCGACGCCGAACACGAGGCCGGTGCCCAGCGCCAGGCTCGCCGTGAACAGCAGCAGACGCCAGTCGGCCGACACGTTGGCCAGCGATTGGATCGACAGCCCGTTCGGCACCAAGGCAACGAGCACCGCCGTCCCCTTGAGTGCGAGCGCGAGCCCGAGCAGTGCCGACACGCCGGAGAGCACGACGCTCTCGGTGAGCAACTGTCGCACGAGGCGCCGCGGCGACGCGCCGAGCGAGATTCGGACCGCGAGCTCGCGCTCCCGGTCCGCGGCGCGCGCGAGGAGCAGATTCGCGACGTTCGCGCATGCGATCAACAGAAGAAAGCCGACCGCCGCCAGCAGCGTCCACAGGACACGCTGTGAGCTGCCAATGAGCTTGTCGCGCAGCGGCATGGCGAACGCCGTCATGCCTTCGTTCCACTTCGGGAACTCCTTGGCGACGCCGCCCTCGAGCATCTTCAGCTCACGATCGGCACGCTCGACGGTGACGTCCTCCTTGAGCAGCCCGACGGCTCGCACCCAGCGCCCCGGCGCCGTGAGCTGTGCTGGGCTGAACCGGATCGGCAGCCACACGTCCACCGGATCGTAGAGGCTGAAGTCACGCTGCGTGATGCCGACCACCGTCACGTCGGAGCCGTTCACCACGACGTGCCGGCCGACGATCGTCGAGTCCCCACCAAACTGCCGCTGCCAGAATGCGTACCCGAGCACGAGGACCTTCGGCGCCCCCGGCTTGTCTTCGTCTGCCGTGAAGAAGCGGCCCATTTCCGGACGCGCCCCCAACACCGTGAAGAGGCTCGCCGTCGTCACGCGCACCTTGGCGGACACCGGATCGCCTCCAGTCCGCGCCACGGCGGCGCGGGTTTCAGCGAATGCCGCCATCGCCTCGAACGACCGGGCGCCTTGCTGCCAGTGCAGAAAGTTCGACGGCCCCACGCCCCCGATGGGGCAGATCACGTCGTTGGGCTTCACCGTGCTCTTCTCGCACAGCGCAACGATGCGGTCGGCGTGCGGATACGGGAGGCCGCGGAGCAGCACGGCGTTCACCACGGAGAAGATCGACGTCGTCGCGCCGATGCTGAGGGCGAGTGTCGCCACCGCGGCCGCGGTGAATGCCGGCGCGCGCCGCAGGCTGCGGATCGCATAGCGAACGTCCTGCGTGAGCTCCTCGAGCGGACGACTGCGCACCTCGTCGCGCGCCTCTTCGCGCCACCGCTCGCGCCCCCCGAACTCGGCGGCCGCGGCGCGGCGCGCGTCGTGCGCGTTCATACCGCGCCGGATGTTCGCCTCCGCTGCCATATCCAGGTGATAGCGCATCTCCTCGGCGTACCGACGATCCATCTCCGTTTGCCGCCGGAAGCCGGCGAGCTTGGCGACGAAGGCGCGGAGCCTCGCGGCGAGCGAGCTGCTGGCCATGATTCCTCCCTCAATCCGTCATCGCGAGAATGAGCTCGACCGCGCGCGACATGCGCCGCCAGGCTTGGCGCTCCTCGGTGAGCCGGCCGCGGCCAGCTGGCGTCAGCTCGTAATACCGCGCGCGCCGGTTGTTCTCGGTGGTGTTCCAGCGCGACGCGACGTAGCCTTGCCGCTCGAGTCGATAGAGCGCCGGGTACAACGAGCCCTGCCCCACGCGCAGGATGTTCCGCGAACCTTGTTGCAAGCGCTCCGTGATCCCCCAACCGTGCATCGCGCCGAACTGGAGCGTCTTCAACACGAGCATGTCGAGGGTGCCCTGCAGGAGCTCATCGCGTTGTTTCTCGGCCACCCGCTTCTCCTTATGACCGTCGAAAGGGAAGTATATCGGTCGTCCTTTCGAGCGTCAACAGGAGCGGTGCGGTCGGCGGGCCGCGGGGCGAACCATCTCCAGCCCGCACGGCTCGCCCGTTCGAGCTCGATCGGATGCGCGCGCCAACTGGAGCGAAACAAGTCACACTCGTGCGTGCCGTTTCCAGAAGGCGCTGAAGCAACCGACAAAAGATTAGCGCCTGACATCGCATGACACGTCAACGGTCGGCACGTGGTCTGCCGAATCCCCCTCGACCGCGGCGATGTACGTCGCGGTATCAAGAGAAGGAGGCGGCATTATGAGGCATCTCATATCACCACACCGATTGGCCCTGCTGGTCGCCGGCATCCTGGCGCTCGCGCCCACGGCTCGAGCAAGCGCACAGCAGCGTGACACGACGCAGCGAGCCGCGACACCGAAGCAGAAGCGGACCGCGACTGCTACGACTCGTATCAAAGTCAGCAAGAACGAGACGCGTTCAGCTGGCGGCGAGGTCGTTCCAATGGTTCGTTCCGATACGGAATCGGCCGCGGTGCCGACCGTGGCGGACACGACGACGCGGATCGACACCACGGTCAAGGCTGACACCGTGGTCACGGCCGACACGACCCGCGTCGCCGATACGACGGCGATCGCGCAGCCGGTCACGACACCTGTCACGACGACTGCTGCTGCAGACACCAGCACATCACCGCGACCGCGGACAATCAACACCCGGTTCGGAACACTCTACCTCGGCTTTGCGGGCGGCCCCAGCGTGCCGGCCGGCGACATCCACAACGGATACAACCCCGGCTTCAACATCACGCTCCCCATGGGCTGGGACAGCTATCGCCTGCCGCTCGGCTTGCGCGTTGACTTGTCGTACGACCGGCTCATGGCGCGATCGACGTTCCGCAACAATGGCCAGACGACCGCGTTGGTGACTACGGGAACCAGCGGCTACACCGCCGGTTCAGCGACAACGCCAACGGCGGCGACCGGCGGTACGACAGCGACGGGTGGCTACAGTGGGACGGCGAGAATCGCCAACACCGACGCGTCACTCGCATCGGCAATGCTCGATGCAAAGCTCCGACTGCCGATGTTTGGCTCGCGCTCGTCGACGTACCTCTACGCACTCGCGGGCGGGGGCGTGCACTACTTCTTCAACTACGCCAACTCGCTCGCCTTGACCAACCCGGCCGCGGAACGGGCGAAATTCGCGGCGCTCCACCAGAGCAACACCGCTTCGACTCCGGGCTACACGAACCCGACCTATTCGACCTCGGGATATTCGGCCGTAACCCGCCTGGGAACCAATCTGGGCGCGGGAATGCAATGGGGTCTCGGTCCGGCGAATTTGTTCGTCGAAGGTCGCTACGTGACCGTACTCACCAAGGACCGGCACACGAACTACTGGCCAATGCTTCTTGGCGTCACCTGGAAGTAGCGCGATCCCCGCGCATCGACTTGGCATTTCGTCGGCTGCGCGTGAAGACCTGAGCCCCGCGACCACACAAGTGTGGTCGCGGGGCTCGCTCGTCTGGCGCCGGTTGCCCGGTCAGCCCGATGTCTCAGCGCCCATCACAGCGAACCATTTGTCCTCCGACCCCGAGAGAATGAAGATGATCGGCGCCACACAGTCCGATGGCAGTGAGACCATCGCGTCGATGTTAGAATCGCCCGTCGGCGTCGCCGCAAAGCCCTGCGTGGTGATGTTGATCGTGACGACGTTCCCTTTGTGGTCGCTCATCAAACAACTCACCAGGGCGCGGAACTGCGTCTCGTCGTTGGTGCCGCGCAAATTCACCGGCACCTCGGGATCGTTGGAGAACACGATTCCCCGTACACTAATCGTGAGATGGCCACCGACCGTGAGCGAACCGACCGCGCTCCCGACGTCCCACGGCAGCTCGTCGCCGCGAACGCCTCGAATCTGATTGTGTTTGACGAACGCTTCGTCGACGCCGTACATGGTTTCGAAGCTGACGATCTTCGAGTCGGTGGTCACGGCGGCGGGCGACACGCTCGCGAGACGCGCACCGGACGCGCGCGCCGGTGCAGCTCGACTGGGCGTAGTTGGGGGCGAGTCGCAGGCGAGGAATAGCGCGCCGACGAGACCGAGGAAGCGGATCGGACCAGTCATGGTGGCCTCTCATTTTGATGCGTCGGTTCGCGCCGACGCGGTGATCGCCACCTGAGCGCGATCAACAATCAAGCCGCCAGTGTCTGCGGCGACGGGTCGTCGACGGGACGAAAAAACCACCGGCGTCAACCGGGAACCAAATGAGCGGTGTGCGTACAGTATGTGGTTTGGCCCGCGCGCCGACGAAGGCTTAACGCGCTGCGACGCAGCGTGTCGACTGCCTATTTGGTGAGACGAGGCGGCAGGTAGCTCTCGATTACGTCTGCCAGGTCGAGAAGTTGCGAATAGACTACCCGCTCGGCCACCATCTCCGCAGTCGCCCGATCCGCGCCATCTGTCGCGAACCCTCGCTCGCTACCACCGATTAGCTCGGCGGCTCCTCTGAGGAGTCGAACGTGTTCGCGAGTGAACTTGCGCGGATCCTGGACAGGCAGCGCGGCGTTCGCGAACGCGATCAATGCAATGACATCGGCGGGATCGTCGATCGCGCCCGGTGCCACCACATTGACGCCCGTGCCGAGACCCAGGCTCACACCGTTCTCCCCTGAGCGCTCGTACTCGCGCTTACTCCACTGGTCGACTGAGAGCGCTGGTTTGATGTTCGTCTCGGCTCCTTGGTCGCGTGCGCTTCCGCGCTGCCGCAGCACGTGCAATATAGCGCGCAAGCGAGCGAACCGGTCGAGCCCGAGAGTCAACTCCCGAGATCGTCAACGAACGCTCAACGTCACCTGCCTAATGACCAGGCTTTGGGATCAACTGCCTGACGGGAACACTCAGACGGCGACCCTGGACGACCCGCATGCGTCAGCGGTTTCCGTGGCGGTCTTGGCACGTCTGCGATGAGCGCGAAGGTCCCGGAAAAAGTCTCGGCGACGGCTCGACACGAACGACCGGTCGTAGATTCTGGCCATCAGGTCGCGGAAGCCGCGCTCAAGTTCCTCCACCGTCATCCGGTCCGGGACGAAGTTCACGTCGAACAGCGTGCATCGTTCCCACGCGCCGGGTTCGATGATCCGCCCCTGCGCGAGGAGGCGCCGGTAGAGCGGCGTTCCCGGGAAGGGCGTCATGACCGTGATCTGCACCTCGTACAATCCCGTTTCCTGGACGAACTCGTACACGGCATCGAACGACCCGGCATCTGTGCCGTCCAGTCCCAGGACGAAGCAGCCGTTGAGCGTGATCCCGGCGCCCTGAATCGCGTCGACCGCCCGCCGATATTCATCCAGTCGCTTGCGCTTCCAGTTCGAGCTGTGCTCCAAGCCGTCGAGCGCGGGCGCCTCCGGGCTCTCGAAGCCGACCAGGATCTGCGCGCATCCGCTCGCCTTCATGGCGCGGAGCAGCTCGGGGTCGCGAGCCACTGACACGTCGGACTCCGTGAACCATTTGAGGCCGAGTGGGCGGAGTGCCTCCACGAGCGCGCGGCCGTGGCGCTTGTCGGCGAACGTATTGTCGTCGGCGAACTCGAGGAACGGCTCGGGCCAGATGCTGCGTATCGCCGCGATCTCGGCGAGAATCTTCGGCACGGGCTTGGCACGGTAGCCTGGGCGCAATCGGATGGACGCCGCGCAGAAGTCACAGTTGAACGGGCAGCCTCGCTGGGTCTGGATGGTCAGCCGGTTGTAGCGCGAGGGGTCCAGGAGGTCGAACCGCGGCATTGGCGCCATCGACAGATCGAACGCGCCGGGCGGCGCCTGGTAGCGCGGCTTCACGCGGCCGGCGCGCAAATCCCGGATGACCTCCGGCCAGACCGGCTCCGCCTCGCCGATGACGATGGCGTCGGCGTGGTGAGCAGCTTCGTCGGGCATGAGCGTCACATGGAGCCCGCCAAGGACGACGATCACGCCCGCCGCGCGATAGCGGTCGGCGAGCGCGTACGCATCCTTGATCATCGCGGTGAAGCTGGAGATTGCCACCGCATCGAAACCGCCGCGCAGCGGCGCGGCCGGGTCCAGGTCGGCAACTTCGATGTATTCGACTGCGATATCCGGGGGCGTCATGCCGGCGAGCGTGAGAAGCCCCAGACTGGGCAATGACGCAATCACTTTGCTGCGCTCGACGAATCCGGGCAGGTTGAGCCCCAGCTTCAGCAACTCCGCGCTGTGTACCCGGACGCCGCTCATGGCGATCAATCCGATTCTCATGGTCCGCTCCTCCCCGCTCGTCAGTTGATGGCGACGCCCACGAGCGTCGCCACGATGCCGGTGAACACGCCGACCACGGGGAGAGCAAACAGGTGCCGGAACGAGGGCCGCCACGCGGCGAGGAAGCAGCAAGTAGGCATGGCCACCGCCGCCACGATCAGCGCGCCCGCGGCGAGCGACGCCGCCCGATCCGGCAGCCCGACCAGCTGATACGTGAATGCAAATAAGAGATTGAGAAAGCCGAGGCCGAAGAACGAGATGTGGCCGAGCCGCGCGAGGCGGCGGCGGAAGCTGGCGTAGCCGCCCATCCAGCTCTCGCGATGGAAGAACAACCCCAGCATCGCCCCCGAGACGACGCCGCCGAGCATACCGGTCCAGCCCGCCACGAGCATGGCGCGAGTGATCGTATTCATGTGTCCTCCGACTCTGAGCCCGCTTCCCGGCCGTCTCTGGCCAGCCGATGATCCGCGGATACGCCGGAAAGGTTGTCGCGGGAAGACACACGACCAATGCGTCAATTGACGTAGAGGGACGGGGCGATGGCGTAGTCGCCGCGTCGCACGCCGGGGGAGGTCGAGTCGTTGTGGAGCGCGCGGGCGCCGAGTACGTTGATCCCGTTTCCCGTGTGAGGGATCTGTCATGTTGTCGAGAACGTCCGCACGCCCGAGAATGTCGCCGTTCCTGATCGCCTGTGCGGTTTGCACCGGGTTGGGCGCGACGGCGGGCACCGCCCCGCATCGTGCCGTGCCGTCCGTGCGCCCGAACCCGAATACCGAGCGCGCCGGCGCGCTCCGCGAGCGAGTGCTGACGGTCACGCTCGAGGCGAAACCGAGTCTGTGGTACCCGAACGGGCCCAATCGCCAGCCGCAGACCATCGAGGCGTTCGCGGAGCCCGGCAAGCCATCCCTCATGCCGGGGCCGCTGGTCCGCGCGCCGGCGGGAGCCGAGATCCGGCTGCGCATCCACAATGCACTCGCGCGCCCGTTGACGTTCTTCGTGCCGGCCTCGATCCACGGTGGCCCGGATCGGATCACCGCGATGGATTCGCTCGTCGTGGCTCCGGGTAGCGTCGACACGTTGATCACGCGAGCCACGGTGCCCGGGAATTACGTCTACCGGGCAATGACATCCACCCGGGCGAGCCGCGTGCTCGGATTCTCCGGACTCCTCTCCGGTGCAATCGTGATCGACACGGCCGGCGCCGCCCCTCGTCCGAACGATCGGGTGTTCGTGATCATGGAGACGCCCGACTCGGCGGCCGTTGCATGTGCCGACACGGCGCAACGCAATCCGCTCGCCGAGTGTCAGACCGGCCGACTCGTCTTCACCATCAACGGACGCTCATGGCCGAACACGGCGCGCATTCCGGCAATGGTGGGAGACTCCTTGCATTGGAGAGTGCTCAACGCGTCGTTCGATGTGCATCCCATGCACCTCCACGGCTTCTACTATCGCGTCGACAGCTTCTCGGGGCCGCTTGCCGATGCGTCCGCCGTGCCCTTTCCCGGTCAGATGGTCGTCACGCAGTTGATGTCGCCGTTCTCGGCCATGTCCATGACATGGTCGCCGGACCGACCGGGGAACTGGCTCTTTCATTGTCACTTTGCCGTGCATCTCGAGCCGGACTCGCTTTCCGCGGCGCCCGACGATCCACACCGGCGAGGGATGGTCGGCCTGGTGCTCGGCGTGAACGTCGCGCCGCGGCCAGGAGTGCAGGCCGCGGGCGAGCCGGCCGCGTCTCGTCACCTGCGGCTCATCGCTAGCGCCGACAGCGTGTCGCACGCGTCAGGAAGCCGGAGCCATTTGCCGTCGATGCACTTCGTCCTGGAGGAGAATGGACGGCGCATCGAGGGGCGCCGGGACTTCAGCCCCGAGCTCGACCTCGTACGGGGAGAGCCCGTCGCGGTCACGATCGTGAATCGTCTCGATCGGCCCACGAGCGTGCACTGGCACGGGATCGAGGTCGAGGACAGCTACGTGGATGGCGTGCCGGGGTTCAGCGGCGAAGGGAAGCGCCTGGCGCCGGCGATCGCGCCCGGTGACTCGTTCGTGGCGCGCTTCACGCCGCCGCGCGCGGGCACGTTCATGTACCACGCACACATCGATGACGTGTCCGAGCAGGCGGCCGGCCTGGAGGGAGCGCTGATCGTCCGCGACCCCGGGACGAGTGTCGCGCCCGACGAGCATGTCCTTTTTCTCAAGGGCGATGGTCTGGATGCGGCGCACCCGCTCGAGATCAACGGCGAGGCCAACCCGGACACCCTCGTGCTGCGCGTCGGCCGTCCGGCGCGGCT
>DATJIZ010000382.1:0-2038 GCA_035492735.1 Gemmatimonadaceae bacterium
CGGGGCTCATGTAGTGCGGCGTGCCTAACGACAGGCCAGCCTGCGTCACCCTGCCGCCGGCTGACGCGCTCAGGGCGAGCGCGATGCCGAAGTCGGCCACCACCGGGCGGCCCTCGTGGAGGAGAATGTTCTCCGGCTTGATGTCGCGGTGGACCACACCGTGGCGGTGGGCGTAATCCAGGGCGTCGGCAACCTCGATGGTGATCTTCACGGCGTCGCCGACGCCCAGCTGCTTCTCCCGATCGAGTTTCGTGCGCAGCGTCTCGCCGTCGATGAACGGCATGACGTAATACAGAAATCCGTCGGCGGTGCCGCTGTCGAAGAGCGGCAGGATCTGCGGGTGCTGCAGCGCCGCGGTCGTCTTGATCTCGGCTACGAACCGCTCCGCGCCGATCACGGCGGCCAGCTCGGGCTTCAAGACCTTGAGCGCGACCCTGCGGTCGTGCTTGAGATCATGCGCCAGGTAAACGGTCGCCATGCCGCCCGTGCCGAGCGCGCGCTCGATCCGGTAGTGGTCCGCAAGTGCGGCCGACAGACGGTCGGTCAGGCGCGTCTCACCGAGCCGCTTTCGATAGCGCTCGGCCAACGGATCCGGGTTGGGGAACGGGTCCGGATCGAACAATGACGCGAAGCGCTCGGCCGCGGGTCGGTCGAGAAGGCGGTGGTCTTTCGCACAATCGGCGACCAGACCCTGCAGCCGGGCGTACACGGCGGCGTCGCCGTTACTCAGTTCCCTCGCGACCGCGTCTCGTCGATCGGCTGGCGCGTCGAGCAACGCGTCGAGGAGTGTTTCAATCCGCGCCCAGTCGTTGATCGCACCGAGGGATGACGGGCCACCGTCGGCACGTTCTGGAGCGTCACTCACGGTGCAAGCGCGCGATGCAGGAGGGCGCGTGCCTTTACCCAATCGCGCTGGACGGTGCGCAACGTGACCCCCATCGCCTTGGCAATCTCCTGCTCGGTGAGACCGCCGAAGAAGCGGTACTCGACCACGCGCGCCAGGCGCGGATCGAACGCGGCGAGTCTGGTCAGCGCCTCGTCGAGCTCCAGTAGCGCATCCGGTTGGTCGTCGGCGCCGATGTGCTCCTCGTCGAGACTGATATGGTGCTGGTCGCCGCCGCGCTTCAACCTCCGACGAGCCTTCGCTCGATCGACCAGGACATGCCGCATCGCGAGCGCCGCGACGGCAAAGAAGTGTGTACGGTCGCGCCACTGCGCCTGCGGCTGGTCGACGAGCTTCATGTACGCCTCGTGGACGAGCGCAGTCGTCGAGAGCGTGCCGCCGCGTCCACCGATGCCAAGCTGTCGATGGGCGATGGCGCGCAGCTCCCCGTAAACGATTGGCACGAGCCGGTCGAGCGGTTCGGCGGCACTGCCACGCTGTTCCCCGAGGATGTCGGCGCGTGTCATGGAGCCATGCATATCCCGTTAGGCCACCCGCCGTGAGAACGAGTCGCACCCACGATGTCGCATCCTGGCGCGCAACGTCGTTCTACCCGGTGACCTGAGACGCTGCCGCGGTGCCATACCAACATGGACGCGGGGGCAGCCGAAGGCAACTCGATGAAACACATCTCGATTCGCTGCACGGCGACGGGCCCCTCGTCGCGGACCCTCGATGTCGCTCCATCTCTTGCTGGCGGTGGCGATTTGCAGCTCGAGGCACGGGATCGATCGGTCGTATCGCGGTTCGGTCGGACGAGTTCACCGCCGGCGCTCTGCCGGCCAGACCCCTGGAGGTTCGATGCTGCCCCGCGCCCCACTTCTCGCCGTCGGCGCCTTTGCGCTCGTCGCCTGCACCGACTCAGTCTCGCCGCCCTCCACGCCGCCTAACGTGCGGCCTAACGTGCCGAAACAGGCCGGGCCCGCGGTCGTGGACAACTCGACCGTCCCGGTCCAGTTCACGCTCTCCAGCGCCCTCTGCCACCTCCCGACGGATGTCACTGGCACCGGCGTCCTCCACTCGGTGACCCGCGCGTCTCAGTCCACGACGGGCGAATGGAACGTCGTGCTCAACCTGACCGCGCACGGAACGGCG
>DATJIZ010000383.1:0-5187 GCA_035492735.1 Gemmatimonadaceae bacterium
CCGCGGCTCGCGCAGGATTGCCCGCACCGCGCCGTGTCCCGCCGAGTAGCCGACGAGCGTCAGACGCCCGACCCGCACGCTGCGACCGATCGCGACGGACCCTTCCCGGATTACTCCGGCGAGCAGTGAGTCGAACGCCGCCGGATCGGCGAACGCCCGATCGTACGCGCCAGAGCCCACGCCGAGGTTCACCACGGCGGCGAGCGTGTGCCCGCCGAGCGCGGCCACGGCCTGTTCGGGAAGCCACGGCGTGCCGTGAAAATGCACGACCAGGTCCACGACGTCGCGCCTGCGCGCGGCGTCCGGGATCCACAGCTCGACGGGCTTGCCGGCTGGTCCGACGAACGTGCGCGTCGTGCCCGGGAGCGGCTTGGGCGCGAGTCGCTCGTGCCGGCGCGTCGCTTCCACCATCGGCGACGGGTTCTGCGACGCGGCTGGCGGCGCAGGGTTTTGCGCGCCGAGCGCTGCCGGCACTACGATGAAGGCGGTCACCACATGCGCCAGCGTTCCGGCGCGAAGCCGCCGTCCGCGCGACACCGATCGAGCCATTACGAGCGGGCTGCTTGCTCGAGCCAGGGCTGCCTCATGCATTCTGCGTGTCGTCGGGTTGATGTGTTCGGCGCGCCGAATCGTTGTCCGCTTGCCGGAACTGGCTCCAGATAGTCGTATTGGAGCCGGATGCGAACCATCTCGCGCGGCTCGTGTTCATATGTAAGTTCCTCGATAACCTGCCGCCAGCGTACATCGATGCGGGTGCGGACTCTGGTCGTCTTCGGGCTCATTTCCTTTGCGCGACTCGCCGCCGCGCAGGAGACGGCTGCGGCCCAGCGGGTTCCGCGCGTGGTCGTGAGCGGCGTCGTGCGAGACAGCATCGCGCGCACGACTCTCGCCGGCGCGGTCGTGCAGCTCGTTGTGCGCGACAGTCTTTCGGCCGAAGCCCGCACGACGGTCGCCGACGCGCGCGGCCGGTTCGCCTTCGACAGTGTTGCGCCCGGCCGCTATGCACTCGGCTTCTTTCACCCGATGCTCGATTCACTCGGCCTCGAGTCGGGCGCGCGTGAAGTCGACGTCGATGGCCGGCGTCCGGTGCGGGCCGATCTGGCGATTCCATCGCCAGCCCGGCTCCGCGCCGCGATCTGCGGTCCCAAGGTCCTGTCGCCATCGGACGCCGTAGTCGTGGGCTTCGTACACGACGCGCGCGACGGCACGCCGGCGGCCAACGCGACGGTCACAGGCGAGTGGCTCGAGATCTCGATCAAGCGCGGCACCATCGGCAGCCGCGTGCCGCGTCTCGTTGCCACGACCAGTGAGCGAGGCTGGTTCGCACTCTGCAACGTGCCGAGTCCCGGAACGATCCTGATCACCGCAAGCCGCGGCGCCGACAGCACCGACGTCCTCGAGCTGACGGTGCCGTCGAGCGGGTTGTTACGGCGCGAGCTCTACCTCGGCGCGTCGAGGACGGTCGCCGAGCTCGACTCGGTCACGAACACGACGCGGCGGCTGCGCGCCGGCGACGCGCATCTGAGCGGAGTCGTCGTGGCCGCGACCGATAGCCAGCCGGTCGCCGGCGCGCTGGTCGGTATCGCTGGTGGCCCGCGCTCGCGCACGAACGAGCACGGCGAATGGACGCTGACCGACGTCCCGGGCGGGACGCGGATGCTCGAGGTGCGCGCGCTTGGCTATTACCCCGATCGCCGCCCGGTCGACGTGCTCGACGCCGCGGCCCCGGTCCGCGTCGCGCTCACCACGATGCAAACCGTGCTCGATACCGTGAAGGTCAACGCGAGCCGTGTGTCCAGTCGCCAGCAGGCCGAGTTCGACCGGCGCCGGCAGAGCGGGTTCGGTCGGTACATCACGGCCGAGGACATCGCGCGCCGGCGGCCGGCATTCACGTCGGACCTGTTTCGATCGATGGCCGGTGTGCGCTTCGACCGAGGCAACGGTCGTCTCGACGACATGACGCGACCGACGATCGCGATGCGGGGCGCCGTTGCCGACTGGTGCGCACCCTCCGTCTACGTGGACGGCCATTACATGGCGGAGCTCAGCGCCGACGACATCGATGCCTTCGTGCAGCCGACCGAGATCACCGGAATCGAAGTGTATTCCGGCGCCACCGCGCCGGCGGAGTTTCAGCACGGGTTGACCGGCTGCGGAAGCATCGTGATCTGGACGAACATCGACTCGCTCGGCGACCGGTCGAAGTTGACCAAGGCGCGGATCATCACCGGCCTGGTGGTCGCGGCCTTTGGCGTGCTGACCAGCTTCGTCTTGTTCCGGCACTAGGCCGCGTGCGAGCGCGCCAATCGCGCCGCGCTCATCTTGCCAATCAACAGGACGAGGCGAACGTTCATCTTGCCAATCAAGATGAGAGCTCCTATCTTGGCGCGAGACGGATCCTCTGCCGACTGGCGATGGTCGAGGAGGCACGATGGCCTTTCGTTCGATCGTGAGTGGGGTGCGGCGGCTCCTGCACAAGCGCGCCGCCGAAGACGAGCTGCGCGATGAGGTCGCCCACTTCATCGAGATGTCGGCGCGCGAGCACGTCCGGCGAGGGCTGTCGCCCGCGGAAGCGGAGCGCCTGGCACGGATCGAGTTCGGCGGCGTCGAGTCCGTAAAGGAGCAAGTGCGGTCCGCCGGCTGGGAGGGGATCGTCGACGCCGTCTGGTTCGACCTCCGCTATGCGATCCGTGCGTTGCGCCGCAGCCCGTCGTTCACGATCGTGGCGACTCTCACCCTGGCGCTGGGCATCGGCGCGAACACGGCCATGTTCAGCGTCGTCGACGCCGTGATGCTGCGTCCGCTCCCGTATCGCGAGGCCAAGCGACTGGCCCTCGTCTTCACCGATGACCGCAGGCGCGGTCTGCACGAAGAGCCGACTGCATCGCGAACGATCGGGGACTGGCGGCAGGCCAACCGCACACTGACCGACGTCGCCTACTTCAACCGACATCGCGTCACGATCGGCGTCGGCAACGACCGCGAGCGGTCGATCAGGACGCTCGTATCCGGCAACCTGTTTTCGGTGCTCGGCGCACGGCCCCTGCTCGGGCGCGCGATCTCGATCAGCGACGAACGCGAAGCGAGCGAGGTCGCCGTGATCAGCCATTCGCTCTGGGCACGTCGCTTCGGCCGGGATTCGAGCGTCGTCGGTACGTCGTTCTACGTCGACGACGCCGGGAAAGGAGTCGCTGGCCTGGTGCGCATCGTGGGCGTGATGCCGGCCGACTTCTTCTTTCCCGACCGCCAGACCGAGCTCTGGATGCCGTCGACGACATACTGGCGGTTCGCGCGCGAGAGCGCGGAGCGCTTTCCGGACTGGGCGCGCCGTTGGACTGCCGTCGCGCGGTTGAAGCCCGGGGTGTCGCTCGACGCCGTTCGATCCGACCTGGCCAGCATCGGCCGACGCCTCGCACTCGCCTATCCGAGTGACCGGTCCGACTTCCCGGGCTTCGAGACGAACGTCGAGCCGGTGCTGGACAGCGTGGCCGGACGGAATCTCCAATCGGCGCTCTGGCTGTTGCTCGCCGCCGTGTCGCTCGTGCTGCTCGTCGCCTGCGCCAACGCGGCCAATCTGCTGCTGGCGCGCGGCGCCGCGCGCCAGCATGAATTCGCCCTCCGCCGCGCGCTCGGCGCGGGACGGGCCAGGCTCGTTCGACAACTCGTCGTCGAAAGTCTGCTGCTCGCCGGCGCGGGTGGGGCGCTGGGCATCGCGCTGGCGTTCCTCACGACGCGCATGCTTCGAGTCACGATCGCGTCACGCCTGCCGCGCATCGACGGAGTCGGCGTCGATGTTCGCGTCCTGGCATTCGCGATCGCCGCTTCGCTCGTTTCGGGAATCGCGTTCGGCATTGCGCCAGCGCTTCGCGTCGCCGGTGTCGATCCGGGCGAAATTCTCAAGGAGCGACGCGGTGGTACGGGCCGCCGCGGACACCGCATGCGCGGACTGCTCATCGTTGCCGAGTGCTCGTTGACGGTGGTACTCCTGGCGGGTGCGGGTCTGGTGTTGAAGAGTCTCGACCGACTGCGGTCAGTCGATCCGGGCTTCGATGCTCGCAATGTGCTCACCATGCGAGTCGAGTTCCCATCCGAGGATCGGCTGATGGCAGCGCCTGATCGCTCCGATCCTCGCGGCGAACAGGCCCGTGCGCAGGCGCGCGAGCAAGAGATGAACGACCTCATCGCCCGGATCGAGCAGATGCCGGGTATCGAGTCGGCCGGGTTCATCGATGACATGTTCATCGCCGGCCAGGGGAATACGTCGATCGCCATTCCCGGTCACCCGATCGATCGCGGCGGCGTGGGTGAGTTGAACGACGGTGCCGTCACACCCAGCTTCTTTGGCGCGCTGCGCGTTCCGCTTCGTCGCGGCCGCTACCTCACGCGTGACGACGCGGCGGAGAAGATCCGCGCTCTCTGGACTCCCGCCGTGCCGGGGAGAACGCCTGGCGATCAGACCCCGGAAACGGTCGAATCAGTGGTCGTCAACGAATCGTTCGCCCGACGATTTTTCCCGGGCGAGGATCCGATCGGCAAGCGCTTCTGCATCGATCCGACCGGCAGACCATACTGGTACGTGATCGTCGGCGTGGTCGCCGACATGCACCGCCAGGGCCTGGATCGTGGCGCGATCCCCGAGTACTTCGGCGCGCTCATCCCGCAGCCGTCTGCCAGAAGCGACCTGCTCGTGCGCACGCAGGGCGATCCGGCCGTCGCGGCGCCGACGATCCGTGCGATGATTCTGTCAGCCTTTCCCGGCGCGCTCGTCCCGAGCGTCTCGACCGCCGCGCGCCAACTTGGCGACTCGACGGCCGAGCGCGCGTTGGACGCCTGGTTGCTGTCGGCATTTGCCGGCCTCGCCCTCGTGCTCGCGGCGGTCGGCATATACGGCGTCGTTCACTTTGCGGTCGCCGAGCGCACCCGCGAGATCGGCATTCGAATCGCGCTCGGCGCCGCTGCATCGGACGTCATGCGGATGGTCGTCGCGCGCGGCATGCGCATGCCGCTCCTCGGGCTGGCGCTCGGCGTGGCAGTCGCACTCGCGCTCACGCGCCTCATGACACATCTGCTCTTCGGCACGAGTCCGGGCGACCCGCTGGTCTATACTGCCGTCACGCTGACGTTGGCCGCGGTGGCGTTGACCGCCTGCTACGTGCCGGCGCGTCGAGCGGCGGCCATCCAGCCGCT
>DATJIZ010000384.1:0-7990 GCA_035492735.1 Gemmatimonadaceae bacterium
GATCGAGACGAGCCTCGGCATCACGGCCGCGGCGCATTTCGCGCCGCTGCTCGACTACGCCGATTTCGACGGAGCGGCGCTGCTGGCCGATGATCCGTACCGCGGGGCGACGATCGAAGGGGGGAGGATCAGGGTGAGCGATCGACCTGGGTTGGGCGTCGTCGATCAGCGTCCATCACTCACGGCCTGATCCTCTCCCCCCAGTATCTCCCCACATTCGCCACAACGCCTCCGTACACCTGGATCCCGTCGAACAGATTCTGCAGCCTCACGTTCTCGTTGGCCGAATGCTGGTTGTTGTCGTGATTGACGATCGGCAGCACGATCACCGGCGTGTGCAGCACGCTCTCGAACGTGTACAGCGGCAAGCTCCCGCCGAGCGTTGGCAGCCGCACGATCGGAGCGTCGACTGCCTCCTGCGCGGCTCGGCTCACGGCCTGCGCGAGCGGCGAGTCCATCGAGACGCGCGTGGCCGGATAGCCTGACTCCCACGTCACCTTCGCGATGCGCGCGTGTTGCATTCGTTCGGCTGGCGTCGGCGTGTGGTCGACGATCGTGAAGCCTTGCGCGCGCAGGTGGCCTTCGACGAGCTGCCGCACGTGTTCGGGCGTCTGGCGGGGCACGAGCCGAAAATCGATCGACGCCGTCGCCTCGGTCGGGATGGTGTTCGACGCGGTCGCGCCGACACCGCCGCCGCGGATTCCGCGAAGGTTGAGCGCCGGCAGCATGATGCGCTCGACGAGCGACGCGTCGTTCGCTTCGGTTGCGCCCAACTGCACCTCGACGCGCAAGGCTGAATCGACCATCGGGATCTGCGCGAGCGCGCGGCGTTCGGCGGCGCTGATCGGTGTGACGTCGTCGTAGAAGTGCGCGATCCGGATGCGGCCGTCGTCGTCACGCATGCTCGCGATGAGATTCGCGAGCAGCGTCACCGGATTGGGCGCCCAGTTGCCGTAATGGCCGCTGTGAAGGCCGTGCGACGGACCGTACACCGTGATCTCGGCGCCGGTCACGCCACGAACGCCGAACACGATCTGCTGCCGGCGGGATTGGTGCACCGGTCCGTCACCGAACAGCCAGGCATCGGCGCGCAGCAGGGCCGCGTTCCGCTCCAGATTCGCGCGCAGGTGGCCGGAGCCCGCCTCCTCCTCGCCCTCGAAGAAGAACTTGAGATTCACCGACGGCGCCGTTCCCGACGCGCGGAGCGCGTCGAGCGCCACCAGAAAAGCCACGATCGGCG
Source organism: Gemmatimonadaceae bacterium (assembly GCA_035492735.1). Classification (GTDB taxonomy): domain Bacteria; phylum Gemmatimonadota; class Gemmatimonadetes; order Gemmatimonadales; family Gemmatimonadaceae; genus JAQBQB01. The sequence goes on from DATJIZ010000384.1 coordinate 1,241, forward strand.
CCTTGTCGTCGCTCGCCGAGCGGGCGTACAGCCTCCACTCGCCCTGCATGGCTCCCGCCGTGGTGGGGATCTCGATGGGCTTTCCGCCCATCTCCAGCGGCTTGTCGCGCAGTACGGGTTTCCATGGCGGCGTGGCCCATTGTGTCGTGTCGACCGGCTGGCCGTCGTAGTGCGCGTAGAAGACCACCGTCTTCGTGGCGCCCGGGGCGGGGAGCTCGCCATAGACGGCGGGCGGACCACCCGCGGGCGACTGAAGCAGCCGCGCTGTGATGCCGCGCGCGCGCATCATGGCCATCAGATGATCGGCGTTGCGGCGAATGCCGACCGAATCCGACGCGAGGTTGGGGATGGCAGCAAACGCACTGAGCTCGCGGACGACCTCGTTGTCGTGCGCTGCGCGGTATTGTCGGATCTTTTGTTGCAGCGTCGCAACACTCGTCTGAGCCAAAGCGGGCCCGGCCGATGGAATCGAAACGGCCAACAGCAGCCCGGGCAACGCAGCGAAACAGCGTAAGCGCATGTGGAATTCGCGATTAGAATTGGTGAGGAACAAACATTTGCCCGCCAGTCTAGCGAAGCGACGTACCCGATGCGATGCTTATGCGCTCAGTCGGCGGGCTCCGCATTCTTTTCGTGAGGATCGAAATGCTCGAGTCACCATCGGTCGAATCGAATCCCCAACCTGGGGCCGACGGTGGAAAGTACGTCTACTGCATCGTACGAAGCGATAGGCAGCGCGACTTCGGCGCGATCGGGATCGGCGGTGGACAGCGCGTCTTCACCGTCGCCTTCCAGGATCTGGCGGCGGTCGTAAGCGACACGCCCATCGTCATCTACGACCCGACGCGCGAGAACGTCCTCGCCCACGAGTTCGTGAATGAAACGGTGATGAAGGAGTTCACCGTCATTCCGATGTCGTTCGGCACGGTGTTTCGCTCCGAAGAGGACGTCACCGAGCTGCTTCGATCGACCTACCAGGCATTTAGTGACGTGCTGGACAAGATGCAGGACAAGATCGAGTTCGGCCTCAAGGTGTTGTGGGATCGCGAGAAGGTCATCATCAACCTCGAGCGCGACAACGACGAGATCAGCCGACTCAAGGACGAGATCAGTCGGCACACGACCACCTCCACGTATTTCGCGCGCATGCAGCTCGGGCGTCTGGTGGATTCGGCGCTCGAGGAGATGAGCTCGCGTTACGTATCCGACATCCACGACGCGCTCAAGCGCGTCGCCGTGGCCAGCCGGTCGAACAAGCCGATCGGTGACCGCATGATTCTGAATGCCGCGTTCCTCGTCGATCGAGCGCAAGAGCAGGCGTTCGATGAGCGGGTCAAGGAGATCAGCCGAAAGTACGAGGACGTGCTGTCGTTCAAGTACTCCGGTCCATGGCCCCCGTACAACTTCGTGAACATCAAGCTGAAGCTCGAGAAGGCAGACTGAGCGCGGCGGCGGCACCCGAGTACAGTCATCTCGCGCTGCTGTCGGCCCTTGCCGAGGCGCCGGATCTCTCGGCGGCGGCGACTTTCCTGCTGAACCACGTGCTCGCTGCAACGGGCGCGAGCCGTGCCCTGCTCCTGCGCTTCGACGCGGCGGAACAGCATCTGGCGCTCGCCTGCGAGTCGGGCTTCGAGGAGCCACTACCGGCCGAGCTGTCGATTGCCGAGCGCGCCCACCCGTGGATGGTCGCGACGCTCGCGCTCACGCCGGTCGTCGCTGAGCGCCTCGCCGGTTCGCGCCCGGTGGCGCGGCCGCCGATCGAGCGATGGACCGCGCTGCCGATGCCGCGCCCGCACTACCGTGGCGCGCCGGCGATCTGGCCCGATGCATACGCCGCCGAGGTGCTGGCGCCCCACGGTGCCCGACTCGTGCCCCTCGTGCAGCGCGGATTCAGTACGGCGCCGGGCGGCGTGATCGTGATCGACACGGTGCTGGAAGATGAGGCCGTGCGGGAGATCGCGGCGATCGTCATGTTCGCGGGACCGGTGTTGCTCCGCGTGGCCGCGCACCAGGACGCCGAGCGCGGTTTTGATCGGGTCAGCCAGGAGCGAAGCCGATTCCAGCAGATGGTCGACTCGCTGCCGGACCCGGTGGTGATCACCGACGCATCGAACGACATCGTCGTGCAGAACAAACGCGCCGAGCACCTGCTGTTCGTCAGCGACGACGACTCGCCCGGCCGCCGGAGAGCCGTCGAGCTCAACAACCTGCTGTTCAGCTCCTTTCTGTCGCGCGCGATGATTGGCGGCACGCCATCGGGAGGGCCGCGCGAGCTGAACCTCGTCGACCCCGACGAAGGCCACGACCTCCTGTTCGAGGTGCTCACCCATCCGCTTGGCGAGCGCGTTGGACCGGAAGACGCCGTACTCTCCGTGTTGCGCGACGTCACCGATCTGCGGCGCGCGGCGCGCGAGCTGGAGCACCAGGTGCAGCGCGTGCGGCAAGCCGAGGTCGAGGCGACCGACGAGCGCGACCGGCTGAATCTCATCCTCGAGAACGTGGCCGATCCGATTCTCGTCACCGACAGCGCCGCGAACATCATCCTGATGAACGACCAGGCGGAGAAGCTGTTCCACGGGCCGTCGGAAGCGACGCAGCGCGGCCGAATCTCGCAGGCGATTCGCCAGAACGACACCAAGTTCACGTCGTTCATCTCCGACTTCGCGCTCACCAACGCGTTCGCGCGGCGCGAGCGCATGTCGCTCGTCGAGCCGGCGACCGGCGTCGAGCTGCCGGTGGAGGTCGTTTCGGGAAAGATCCCCAACGAGCGCGGCGAGGCGATCGCCATCGTCTCCGTGCTGCACGACCTCACCCAGCAGGCGGAGAACGAACGGCTGTACGAGGCGCTCAAGCAGCTCAACGGCGAGCTGGAAGAGCGTATCGTCGCCGCGACGACGGATCTCGCGCAGCAGAACGAGCAGCTCCTCTGGCAGTCGGAGGAGCTCGCAAAGGCGAACAAGCTCAAATCGGATTTCCTGGCGAGCATGTCGCACGAGCTGCGCACGCCGCTCAACGCGGTGATCGGCTATTCCGCGCTGCTGCTCGACGGGATCGCCGGCGATCTGAGCGAGAGCCAGCACGACTACGTGGCGCGTAGCCGAACGGCGGCGCAACATCTGCTTTCGCTGATCAACGACATTCTCGACCTGTCGCGGATCGAGGCGGGCAAGATGCCGGTCAACCTCGAGCGCGTGTCGCTGGGTGAGCTCGTGGACGAAGTCGCGCAGCAGATCGAGCCGATGGTCGCCTCGAAGAATCTCGCGTTCACGCGCTCGGTCGACCGTGCCGCGCCCGAGATCGAGACGGACAAGACGAAGGTGAAGCAGATTTTGCTCAACCTGCTCTCCAATGCGGTCAAGTTCACCAACCGCGGCGTCGTCGATCTGTCGGTCTCGCGCGATGGCGACGGCATGGTGCTGCGCGTCCGCGACTCCGGCGTCGGCATTCGTCCCGACGAGATCGACGCGATCTGGGAAGACTTCCGCCAGCTCGATCAATCGCGCACGCGCTCGTACGGTGGCACGGGGCTCGGGCTGAGCATCACCCGCCGGCTCACGCAGCAGCTCGGTGGGACGATCGCGGTCGAGAGCACGTTTGGCGAAGGGACGACGTTCGTCGTGAAGCTGCCGGCGGCGGGAGGGAAGCCCGTGACGGTGGACGGGTTGTGGCCGGGGTGAATTGCGGGCGGCGAGCGGTCGAGTCCGCACCGCTCCTCCGTGCACTACCTTTCGCTCGATGCTCGTCTCCGTCGCCCTCCCGCTGCCGCTCTTTCGCACGTTCACCTACGAGGTCGACGACAGCCAGGCGAGCCGCGCGCAGACCGGGATGCGCGCCGTGGTGCCGTTCCACGGGCGCCGTGACATCGGGGTGATCGTCGGCGCGGCGGAGCCGCAGCCCAACCTCAAGCTCAAAGCCGTCCACGCGCTGCCCGATGCCGAGCCGGTCGTGAGCGCCAGCATGCTGGCGCTCTGTCGATGGATGGCCGAGTACTACGTCGTGCCGCTCGGTGTCGCGCTACGCTGCGCGCTGCCGGCGGCGCTGGCGTCGCACCAGGCGCCGGAGCCGGTCCGGCGCACGCGACGTGTGGCCGCGCTGCGCCGCGACGTGCCGTCGCTCATCCATCGCGAGCGCATCTTCGCGCGGGCGCCGCAGCAGCGGGCGCTGTACGAGTTGATCGAATCGCTCGGCGGGCGCGTGCCGGTGGAGCATCTCACGGCTCAACTCAAGTTCTCGGGTTCGGTGCTGCGCGGCGTCGTGGCGCGTGGGCTCGTGACCCTCGAGGACGAAATCGTGTCGCGCGACCCGTTCGCCTGGCGCCCGCCGCAGTCGCCGGCCAATCACGCGCCATCGACCGCGCAGCGAGAGGCCATCGGACGTCTCGCGGCCGGGACGGGCGGCGACGTCTTTCTGCTCCACGGTGTGACGGGCAGCGGCAAGACGCTCGTGTACATCGAGCTGCTCAAGCGCGTCGTGCTCGAGCAGCGACGCAGCGCGATCGTCCTCGTGCCCGAGATCGCGCTTACGCCGCAAACGGTGGATCGCTTTCGCGCCGTGTTCGGCGAATCGATCGCCGTGCTGCACAGCGCGCTGAGCGACGGTGAGCGTTACGATGAATGGCTCGCGCTCAAGGAGGGGCGCAAGCGAATCGCGGTCGGCGCCCGCTCCGCGGTGTTCGCGCCGCTCGCCGATCTCGGCGCGATCGTGGTGGATGAGGAACACGAGTCGAGCTACAAGCAGGGTGAGACGCCGCGCTATCACGCGCGCGAGGTCGCGATCGTCCGCGCGCATGCCGAGGGCGCGATGGTCGTGCTTGGCAGCGCGACGCCCAGTCTCGAGAGCTGGGTCAACGCGCAGAGCGGCAAGTATGCCCTGCTCACGCTCCCCGAGCGGGTCGGCGAGGGACGGCTGCCCCAGGTGGAGATCATCGATCGCCGCGAGACGCAGGCGCAGATTCAGCGCGAGCGCGATGCCGGCGACTGGCTCCGCATCGTCATGGGCGATGAGCTCGAGGCGGCCATCGCCGACCGCCTGCGAAAGAGCGAGCAAAGCATCTTGCTGCTCAACCGCCGCGGCTATGCGGCCTTCATGCAGTGCGCGGCGTGCGGCTACGTCGCCACGTGCCCGAACTGCTCGATCAGCCTCACGTATCATCGCACGCCGGAACGGCTCGTGTGCCACTACTGCCAGCACGCCGAGCCACAACAGACGGTCTGTCCCCGCTGCAGCGGTGCCGTGCTTCGGCAGCGCGGACTCGGCACGCAGCAAGTCGAGCGGCTGCTCGCCGACCGGTTTGCCTCGGCGCGCATCGCGCGCATGGACGTCGACACGACGAGCGGCAAGTGGGCGCACGCCGAGATCCTGGATCGTGTTGGCCGCGGGGACGTGGACATCCTGCTCGGCACGCAGATGATCGCCAAGGGGTTGGACTTTCCGAACGTGACGCTCGTGGGCGTCGTGGACGCCGACGTTGGCATCAACCTGCCGGACTTCCGCGCGTCGGAGCGCTGCTTTCAGCTGCTCGCGCAAGTGGCGGGTCGGGCGGGCCGGGGGCCGAAGGGCGGGCGGGTGCTCATCCAGACGCGGGTGCCGGACCATCATGCGGTGCGGTGCGCCGTGACGCACGATTATCACGGCTTCGTGCGCGAGGAGCTGGACGGACGTCGCACGCCGCCGTATCCACCGACGGTGCGTCTCGCCAACATCGTATTCAGCGGGACGACCGAGGCCGCGACGGCGAATCTCGCCGTCTCGGGCGTCACCTGGTTGCACGCGCTCTTGCGGAAGCGGCCGCTCGCCGGGATCACGATCGTGGGTCCGGCGCCGTGCCCGGTGGAGCGCATCAAGAACCGCTGGCGCTGGCACGCGCTCGTGAAGGCCGAGCATCCGGCCGAGCTGACCCGGCTGGGACGGTACTTCGTAGAGCGCTTCCCGGTGCCGAAGACCGGCGACATGCGGCTGACGTTCGATCGGGATCCCGTGGCGCTGTTGTAAGTCGCCGAATGATGCTGGACGAGTCGAGCGCCGCTCAGTACGAGCCGTCGTCCTCGTCGCCGGCCAACTCGTCCGCCTCTTCGCCTACCCGCAGCGGCGGAAGCGGTACGTCCTCGTAGATCTGGTCGAGCGTGAGCGTGGTGCCCAGGAACGGGAGCGGAATGTCGCCGTCTCCGGCGAGCTCCAGTCCCTGCCATTCGCCTCCCTGCACGCGCCAGTGGACTGTCACCAATCGGCGCCGTTGCTCGACGATCACGTACGTCTCGAGCGAAGGCATGGCACGATAGGCGGCGAGTTTTTCGCGGCGATCCGTGGCGCGCGTGCCGGGCGACGTGACCTCCACGATGAGAGATGGATTCTCGAGGACGATCTCGTCTCCGGCGAGCTCGCGGCAGACGACCATCACGTCGGGATAGTAGATGCGGTCCTGCGCGGCGCGCAGCTTGACGCCTTCCATGTAGACGCGGCAGCCGCGGCGCCGGGCAGCGGCATGGACCGCCCGCAGGATGTTCGACGAGATGAGGTTGTGCCGGCCGCTCGCGCCCGACATCAGGTACACGACTCCCGCTATGTATTCGTGGCGCTCGGGGCTCGATTCCTCGAACGCCAGGTATTCGTCGACGGTCATCGGCGAGGGCACCACGTGCGTGTCGCGCATACGCCGAGTATACGCTCGGCGCGGTCTTCCGCGGTAGTCCCGCGATCGCGGCGGCCGTCGGGCCGGGTACGTCTCCTGGCAGTTGACAACCGGCGGCGTCG
>DATJIZ010000385.1:0-2214 GCA_035492735.1 Gemmatimonadaceae bacterium
CTCCGCCGAGGAGTATCGCGCCAGCGCCGGCACCTGCGGCCTTGATGAAGTCACGGCGTGGCAACGCGTCCGCATCGGCGTGATTCGTATCGGCAGCGGGATTCGACGGGTTCGGCTGAGAATCGTTGGCCATGGATCTGACTGATGGAGGGGGGGTCGACTCGACCAACTTGTCGCCGCGCGCAGATGAAATCAACGCGCCCCCATCGAGACTGGCGGCGCGTCGGACCCCGGTCTAATATGGGCTTTCCCCATCCGTCCGGGAGTGTGGATGAGACGATCGCGTTCGATGATCCTTGCCTGTGTCGCCATCGCCGGCTGCGTCGCGGTGCGGCAGTCGACGACCGCCCGTCCGCCTCTGGCGGCACAACTGCTGGCCGGCGCCAAGACAGGCGCCCCAGTGCCGCTGCGCTTCGATCCGAACGCCAAGGTCGTCATCGCGCGCGTTGCCAACCTCCCACCCGCACCCTTCAGCGCTGCTCAGGCCGCGCGCGGCGAACAGGTCTTCAACCAGACTTGCTCCGCCTGCCACACCGGCGATCGCTTCGTCGGCCAGCAGTTCGTCGACAACTGGGGTGACCGCCGCGTTGGCGACTTCTACGCACTCGTCCGCAGCACGATGCCGGTCGACAACCCCGGCGGACTCAAGGATCAGGACTACCTCGACGTGACGGCCTATCTCCTCAAAGTGAATCACGCGCCGGCGCCGCCGGCGCCGGAGTCACTGAGCACCGACACGACGCTGCTGCGCGGCCGCCGGATCGCCGTACAGCCGTAACCCCTCGCCCGCCCCAATGCTCCGAAGACTCGACCGTCCGATGTCGCTCGTGCCGGCGGCCGCGCTCGTGGTCAGCTGCGCTGTCGCGGCGAGTGCGGCGGCGGCCCAAGCGCCCGTCGCGCCGATCAACGATCTGCCGAACCCGTATCGCACGATCGAATCGTGGGCGCGGCTGCCCGACGTCCGCACCTGGGGCTCGACGAGCGCGGTGGACATCGACAAAGACGGCACGAGCATCTGGATCGCCGAGCGGTGCGGCACCAACAGCTGCGCGACGTCGATGCTCGACCCGATCATGAAGTTCGACTCGACGGGCGCGCTCGTCGCGCACTTTGGCGCGGGGTTGCTGGTTTCGCCCCACGGCATCTACGTCGATCGCGATGACAACGTGTGGGTGACCGACTGCGCGTGCACCGGCGGAGGTCGCGGCCGTGGCCGCGGAGCGGATTCGGCGGCCGCGCCGCCGGCGCCGAGCGCGCCAAAGGGGCATCAGATCTTCGAGTTCAGCCCGGCGGGGAAGCTGCTCATGACGCTCGGCGTGCCGGGTGGAAGCCGCGACAGCGCGTTCTTTCAACCGAACGACGTGCTCGTCGCGCCCAACGGCGACATCTTCGTGGCCGAAGGGCACTCGTCGAACGAAGGGTCGGTGGCCCGGGTTTTCAAGTTCTCGAAAGATGGAAAGTTGATCAAAGCGTGGGGCACGCTGGGCCACGGACCCGACGACTTCGACCAGCCGCACGCCCTCGCCATGGACTCGCGCGGCCGGCTCTTCGTGGGCGACCGAGGCAACAATCGGATCAAGATCTTCGACCAGGACGGCAAGCTGCTCGACACGTGGTACCAATTCAGCCGGCCGAGCGGCATCTACATCGACGCGCAGGACGACATCTATGTGGCCGATTCGGAGTCAGGCTCGGTGGCGCGCACGCGCACGGACTGGAAGCGCGGCATCCGCATCGGCAGCGCGCGCGACGGCTCGGTCAAGTACTTCATCCCCGATCCGGCCGTGAATCCGCCGAGCACGAGCTCGGCCGAGGGCGTCGCGGTGGACGCGCGGGGCAACATCTACGGGGCGGAAGTCGGACCCTCCGTGTACGGTCCGAACGCCACGTCGCATCTCAAGAAATACGTGCGGCCGTGAGTGCGTCTCGCTGAACGACTGCTGAAGCAGCGCTGAACTACAGCTGAGCTAGTGCTGAACTACTCAACGCGGAGGACGCAGAGGGCGCGGAGGAACTGCTTCAACTACTCAACGCAGAGGCGCAGAGACGCGGAGGCGCAGAAGAGTACCGAGGCCGCCACGAGCCGGGATTTGTTTGTGAGACGCCGCTCGGGACGCTGCTCGTGGCATCCCGAGCGGCAGTGCCAAAGACAATTTCGTCCGGGCTCGTTGCAAACGGTGCCGTCGCGCCACGGAGCGCCTCTGCGCCTCTGCG
>DATJIZ010000386.1:0-4409 GCA_035492735.1 Gemmatimonadaceae bacterium
GGTATTCGCCACGGCTCCGAACGCGAGATGTCCGGCGAGCCCACGCGCGTGAGTCTGCCAGGGAAAGGCGGCCGGGCCCGGGGTCAGTCCGAGCGCAGCGTTCGCTCCTTCGTCGATGAGCAGCCAGAAAAGCGCGCCGAATACCAGACCGCCTGCCAGCGACATCGTGCCGATCCTGGTCCGGAGGGCGCCGTACACCGCGCCGGCACCGACGCCAAGCGCCCAGTGAATGTTCTCGCCGAATTCCTTGCGCTTCTCGTCCGACAGTTGCTCCCCGACGGCCGCCGCCAGCCGCTCGGCCGCGACGCCGTACGCGGTCTTCCCGCCTCGCGCCGCGTCCTCGCGCTCGCGAACGATCGTAGCCTCGCGCTCGTACAGTGCGGTCGTCACCTTGCCCATCAGCCATGTTGCCACCGCACCGGCAACGGCGCCGTCGATCGCATCGATGATGATCGAACGCCCTGACATTCGCCTGTCTCCTTGGGTCGCGATTGTACGGCGGTCCGAAGGCCGGATCGTGCTGATGCTCTCGGCATCAGACGGGCCACTGTGACGCCCGCGGCGCAGTGCCCGCTGCGCTAGCCTTTCTTGACCGTCACGATCGCGCGCATCCATAGGTGAATGCAGCATTGATGCAATTCCGTGCCCGCCTCGTTCGGCGTGTCCGAGTCTGACGAGCCGCCCGGTGGAATGACGTCGCCTGCCGAGAGCGCCAGACACTCGGGTGCCGGCGTTGGATTGCCCGAGAGCTGATTCAGAATCGGAACGATCCCGCCTCCGAAGTGCGCGCCTTCGGTGAACGTGTGCACTTCGCCGCCGCGGTTGAATGCGGAGAAAGACTGCTCCGGTTGGAGCCTGAGGTTGCTCGGCGCGAATTGCCATGCCTGGAGCTCGGCGATGAACTGCGAGAACATCACGCCGCTACGGCGTCACGCCGTCGGACACTGTGACGTTCGTCGGCGTCGCGCTCGTGCTTGGCGCTGCGGGAGTCGTCGCGGCGATGATTCCGGCTGGACGGGCGGCGCACATCGATCCGCTCACGGCGACTCGGGGCGACTGACGAACGCCAGCGCGCCGCGCCGTTTCGGCGAGTCGCCACGACGCGGTGTGCCGACGGCACGACCGCCCTCGAGCGACGTGTCCGGGGTCAGTGCGTCAACCGGTCACGACGAGCAGTTCGCCATCGCGCGTAGCTGTTCCCATGGCGTAACGCGCAGATGCTCGGCGGCGGCGCGATCGGGGGTTCGTGCAACTCTCGTCACGGCGCGACAGACTTCATCGAGGTACAAGGTCGGCTCGCTGGCGCTCTGAATGTAATCGCTCGCCCAGAGCACCCGATCGGTCTGATCGAACGCCGCGAGTGCGACCTCGCTCGCGACGCCATCGATCGCGAAGACGAGGAGATCGCCGCCAGCGAGCCGCAGGCTATCGGCCACGGGCACGAAGCGCAGCCGCGCACGCGCACGATTTCGCTCGAGGGCGTCCGGCGCGAGCGTCCATCGCCGCGATACCACGGAGTCGAGCATCGGCCAGGCCGCACGATGCGCGTACACGGTGGCACCGTGCGCGACCCAGAACCGGACGCCGGCCACATGCGGCCAGGCGAGATCGGTAACGACGAGCGCGATCGGAAGCCGGCCCGGGAACAGCGCGTCGATCCACGCCGAATCGTTTCGCGCACGGTCCTCCCCCTGAGTTGCGTCGAAGAGAAACACAGTGTCGCGCGTTCTTACGACCATCTCACCGTACCCGCGATTGCGCAGGATGAAGGCGTTCGGTCCGACGCGAGTCGTGTCAGGCCGCGACCCCACCAGGAACTCCGCCATGCCGTAGTGCATCGGTGCGGTCACGGCGGGCAGGGCGAGGCGAGGTGCGCTGTCGCCGGACACCAGCGCGACGTGCGTCACATTCCGCTCGACATTCGTGAGCCCGTCGGCCACCCGGAAGCTCACGCCGGGCAGTGATGCTTCGCCGACGCGGATCCACGTCGAGTATACGTATTCCACGTGCGACTGTCCCCAGAGATAGTGTGGCTCGATGCGGTCGAGCTTGACGGGGAAGCCAGACTTCTCGTCGACGAACAACTTCTCCGGACCACGCATCCCCGTTCGGGTCAGCACCAGGCGTGAGTACTCGCGATACATGCACCGCTCGGCGACGCGCGCGCCGCCGCCGCGAATCCAGTCGCCGAGCACCGCCCAAACGTTCAGCGCGCGCGTTGCGTACATCGAGGCGTGCAGCGCTTCGTTGGGGGCAAGGCCGCTGTCGCGCACGATGAAGGTGGCGTGCTCGTCGCCGATCGTCGTTGGATTGGCGTAATCGTAGCCCGCCATCGATATCCGCGACGCGCGTCGCTCGACGCCAGTGGCCGGCGCGTACCAATCCTGCATCGTGCCGACGTTGGAGAGATAGGGCGGATACCAGCGGTCGGATTGATAATCCTGCGATTCGACGTCGAAGCCTTGCACGCGCAGCACACGGCCGGCGGCGGTCGCGGCCGAGAGACCGGTGACGGCGGATGTGCGACGGAGTACGGCAGCGGCATCGCCAGTCGCCGGGGAGCACGGCGGGGTGGCCGATGCAGCGAGGCCCAGGAATGATGCGGTGACGAGCGTGAGCATCCCGCAACTCTACTCCGCGAACGGGTGGAATCGAGCGTCTCGAGCAAATTCGTACCAGTTGCTTACACGACCGCGTACACGGTTGTGATGCCCGCAGCATGCAAACTGCCGCGCGACAACCGGCGCTCGCCGATCGCGCCTCGGTTCTTGGCACGCCGGCTCCCCTTGACGTCTATGGAAGCGGCGGATATACCTTCGGGCGTCCGAGCGTTGCGGAGCTGACACCGTGTCACGAGCCAACGACGCGCTGCAGGGTACGTTGGATCTGCTGGTGCTGAAAGGACTCGCCCAGCTCGGCAGCATGCACGGGTTCGGCCTGGCGCTGCACATTCAGCAGCTGTCGAACGACGTGTTGCGCGTCGAGGAAGGATCACTCTACCCTGCCCTGCGCCGCATCGAGCAGACCGGCTGGATCAGATCCGAGTGGAAGACCACCGAGAACAACCGCCGCGCGAAATACTATTCGCTCACGCCGGCCGGGCGCCGCCAGTTGGCCCACGAAGAGCAAAACTGGCTGCGGTTCGTGCGTGGTATGACCGCCGTGCTGCGGCACGCGTAGCAGCACGCGTATGCGTAGCATGCTCGACACAATCGCCGCACGGGTCAGATCGCTGATCGCTCGTCTCGTCGGCGTCTTTCGCAGTCGGCGCGTCGAGAGCGATCTGCGCGACGAGTTGCAGTCGCACATCGACATGCGAACCGAGCTGCTGATCGCCCGCGGCGCGAGCCCCCGCGCGGCGCGCCTCGAGGCACTGCGGCAGTTTGGCAATCGCACCCTCGTCCAGGAGGAGGCGCGACGGCAGGAGCTGCTGCCACGTCTCGAATCCGTCGTTCAGGATCTGCAGTACGGCGTGCGCCTGCTCCGACGCAATCCCGGCTTCACCGCCATCGCCCTGCTCACGCTCGGCCTCGGGATCGGGCTCAACACCGCGATGTTCAGCGTCTTCCATCATACGCTGCTCGCGCCGTTGCAGTTCTCTGATTCCGACCGCCTCTACGTCGTTTCCTCTCACGCGCTGTCCCTTGGTGACACGCGGCGCGCCTCGTCCGGACCCGATTTCCGGGACTATCGCGCTCAGAACACCGTGTTCACCGGTGTGGCCGCGGTGATTCCGCGTTTCAGCGAGGTCTGGACGGGCGACGGCGAGCCGCGCGTCGTCACCGCCGCATCACCGACGGTGGAATTCTTCGCGGTCATGGGAGTACGGCCCGCACTCGGCAGGTTGTTCCTCCCCAGCGAATTCCACGACCTCCACAACGAGACGCTCATCATTTCGTGGAAGTTCTGGAAGAACCAGCTCGGGGGCGATCCGCACGTCGTCGGCCGAGTGATCCACATCGAGGACGTGCCGTCGGTGATCGTGGGCGTGCTCCCGCCCATGACCGATGTCTATTCCGACGTCGACATCTGGCTCAAGCTCACCACGGAGCCGTCGTGGCCGTTCATGGATTGGCGGGCGAACAAGTTCCTCGACGTCGTCGGCCGTCTTCGCCCAGGCGTCGATCCACGGGTCGCCGAAGAACAGCTCACCACGATTCTGCGACGTGCGGTTGGCGAGCCCGCCGACGTTCGCGTGCAGCTCACGCCACTCCGCGAGTTCGTCGTCGGATCGGTTTCCCGGCAGCTCGCCATCATGATGGGCGCGGTCGCGGTGGTCCTCTTGGTCACACTGCTCAACACCGCGGCCCTCCTGCTCGCGCGGTCGGTCAAGCGCGCGCCTGAGCTCGCGGTCCGGCTTGGACTTGGCGCGAGCCGCGCGCGCATTCAGCGCCAGCTCCTGGTCGAGG
>DATJIZ010000387.1:0-7784 GCA_035492735.1 Gemmatimonadaceae bacterium
TCGAGCGACCGGCCGACGTCGGAACGACTACTCGCCGCGTTTTCGTGTCCGTGAACGGCCGCGCCGTTCGCGATGCCGGACTGGTACGCGCCGCGGAAGCCGCGTACAAGTCGACGATTCCCGCGGGCGTGCGCCCGACGCTGTTCCTCGACGTCGTGGTCGCGGCGGACATGGTCGATGTGAATGTTCATCCCGCCAAGGCCGAAGTGCGTTTTCGCGATCGATGGCAGGTGGAGCGCGCTCTCGAGACCGCCGTTCGTCGCGCGCTGGGAACGTTCGAAGCCGGCGCGACGTTCAGCCGCGGCTGGACGTTCCCAACGCGGGCGGCTTCGCCGCTGGTGCCGTCGCCGGAGTCGTCGATCGATTCACTCGACCATCTGCGTGCGACGGCGGTGGTTCCCGGGGACGGGTTGTTCAGCGGAGAGCATCCGCACGACTCGGCCGGCTCGAGCGCCTGCGTCGACGAATGCGCCGTGCCCACGTCCGCGCCGGCGCTCGGCGCGGAGCCGGATGCTTCCCTCGAGGTGCCATCCCTCCAGCAATGGCATCGAACGTATATCGTCTTCGAGCACGAGCATGGCGTCGTGCTGATCGATCAGCACTCCGCGCACGAGCGTGTGCTGTACGAAGCGTTCATGCGAGATCTCGAAGGCGGCGCGGCAAGCGGGCAGCGGCTGCTCTTTCCGCTCACGTTGCACCTGGGGCTCGCCGAGGCCGAGGCGTTCGAGCGGCATCGTGAGCTGTTCGCGCGACTCGGCTTCGAGATCGAGGGTTTCGGCGGCACGACTCTGCTCGTGAGCGCGGTGCCGATGCCGCATCCGCGGTTCGACGCCGAGCGCTGCGTGCGCGAGACGCTCGCCGCGCTCACTGGCGACCGCGAGAGCGGCGTCCACGCGCGGCACGAACGGCTCGCCGCGACGATCGCCTGCAAGGCGGCGATCAAGGGCGGAGAGCTGCTGTCGCCGGCGGAGATGCGCGCGCTGTTCGTCGCACTGCGCGACACGACGCTCCCCGCGCACGACGTGCACGGGCGCGCGACGATCGTGCAGTTGACCTGGGAGGAGATTGAGCGCCGCTTCGGCCGGCGATGACGTGCTCGTCATCTGCGGGCCGACGGCCGCAGGGAAGAGCGCCATCGCGATGTGGCTCGCCGAGCAGGAGCCGGCGACGATCATCAGCGCCGACTCGCGGCAGATCTACCGCCGGTTCGATATCGGAACCGCCAAGGCGACCCACCACGAGCTGGCGCGTGTGCCGCATGCCGGCATCGACGTCGTCGAACCCACTGAGCGCTATTCAGCCGCCGCCTGGGCCGCGATGGCCGACCGCTGGATCGAACAGGCCCGCGCCTCGCATCGACGTCCACTCGTCGTCGGCGGCACGGGTCTTTATGTCCGCGCGCTGTTCGAGGGGTTGTTCGAGGAGCCGGCGCTCGACGCCGAGCGTCGGCGCACCCTCGAGCGCGAGCTCGCGGAATTCAGCCTCGGCGAGCTGCGTCGCTGGGTTCAAGTGCTCGACCCGCCGCGAGCCCGTCTCGGCCGCACACAGCTCGTGCGCGCGATCGAGATCGCGCTGCTCACCGGCGCGCGCGTGAGCGATCTGCACCGCGCTCGACCGCGCACTCACCGTTGGCGTCCACGCTATCTTGTCGTAGATCCTGGTCCGTCGCTCGCGCAGCGGATTGCCGCTCGAATCGACGCGATGCTCGCCAACGGCTGGCTCGACGAGGTGCAAGGGCTCATGCAGACCGTTCCGGCTGACGCGCCGGCGTGGAACTCCACCGGCTACGACGTCCTGCGGCAGCTCGTGCGCGGCGCGCGCTCACGCGCGAGCGCGCGCGAAGCGATTCTGATCGAAACGCGTCAGTACGCCAAGCGCCAGCGCACGTGGTTCCGTCACCAATTGTCGGCCGACCGCGTGACGCGCCTCGACCCCACGGCGCCCGACTGGCCGGCGGTCGTCGCCGCGTGGGCGGCTGGACCATCGCCGGCGACGAGGGCAGAGGCGTGAAGGTCGGCATCACTTGCTATCCGACGTACGGCGGCTCGGGCGCGGTCGCGACGGAGCTGGGCATCGCCCTCGCGAAGCGCGGGCACGAGGTGCACTTCATCACGTATCAGCAGCCGTTCCGGCTGCCGGCGTTCACGCCGCGAATCTATTTCCACGAAGTGGACGTCGGTCGCTATCCGCTGTTCGAGTACCCGCCCTACGAGCTCGCGCTCGCCGTGCGCATGCACGAAGTGACGCTCTCCCACGGACTGGATCTCCTCCACTGCCACTACGCGATCCCGCACGCCACGAGCGCGTGGATCGCCAAGGAGATGCTGCGCAGCACCCGACCCGATATTCGCGTGGTGACGACGCTGCACGGGACCGACATCACGATCGTCGGACAGGATCCGTCATTCCGGCCGATCACGAAGTTCTCGATCGAGAAGTCCGATGGCCTCACGGCGGTGTCGCGCTACCTGCAGACCGAGACGCTGACGACGTTCGGGTGTACGGCGTGCCGCATCGAGGTGATTCCGAACTTCATCGACCCCGAGGTCTACGATCGCGGGCGATACACGTCGGTGCTCGACCAGCAGCTCACCTCGGACACGCGCGTGTTGATGCACATCTCCAACTTCCGGCCGGTGAAGCGCGTGAAGGACGTCGTGGGCGTGTTCGCGCGCGTCGCGCGGGAGCTGCCCGCGGTGCTCATCATGGTTGGCGATGGTCCCGATCGCGGCGACGCCGAAGCCGAAGCGCGCCGGCTCGGCTTGCACGACAAGGTGTTCTTCCTCGGGAAGATCGACACGGTGGCGCCGCTGCTCGCCGGGGCCGATCTCTTCCTCTTGCCGTCGAACAGCGAATCCTTCGGACTGAGCGCGCTCGAGGCGCTCGCCTCCGGCGTTCCCGTGATCGGCAGTGACGCCGGTGGGCTTCCCGAGGTGGTGCGAAACGGCGAGACTGGCGCGCTGTGCCCGCCGGGAGACGTGGATGCGATGTCCGCGGCCGCGCTGCTGATCCTGCGCGATCGCACGCGATGGCAGGAGATGAGCACGCTGGCGGCGCGCGACGCGCGTGAGCGCTTTTCGATGGACTCCATCGTCGCCGAATACGAGTCGTTCTACGAGTACACGCTGGCGCAGCCCTCGACCATCGAGCGCCGCGCCGCGACTCCGCCACTCTCCTCGGCACCAGCGTGACGCTCACCCTCGGGCTCACCGCCGCCGGCCCTCTCCCCACGCTCGACGGCGGCCACGCGCTGCTGCTCGGCATCATCGAAGGGGTGACGGAATTCCTGCCGGTGTCGTCCACGGCGCATCTCATCCTCGCGTCCGATGCGCTCCGACTGGGCACCTCTGAATTTCTCAAGAGCTTCGAGATCATCATTCAACTGGGCGCGATCCTGTCCGTCGTCGTGCTGTACTGGCGCCGATTCCTGAGCTGGCACATTCTGGCCAAGCTCGCGGTGGCGTTCATCCCCACCGGCGTGATCGGGCTGGCCCTCTATCGCGTAGTGAAGACGCTGTTGGGCAGCGTGTCGGTGGTGTTGTGGACGCTGCTCATCGGCGGCATCGCCCTCATCATCTTCGAGCGATTCTCGGATCATGCGGACGCCGATCCGGATTTCAGCGAGATCACCTATCGGCGTGCACTGCTCGTCGGCCTGTTTCAGGCGATCGCGATCGTGCCCGGCGTGTCGCGATCGGCTGCGACGATCGTCGGCGGGTCGCTGATCGGCATCGGCAAGCGCACGATCGTCGAGTTCTCATTCATGCTCGCCGTGCCCACGATGCTGGCGGCGAGCGGGTTGGAGCTCCTCAAAGGCTACGGCGCGCTGGCCGGCCATTTCAGCATCCTCGCGATCGGTTTCGTGGTCAGCTTCCTTACGGCCGTGATCGCGATCAAGTCGTTCCTCACATATCTGAAGCGACACGACTTCACGGTATTCGGGTGGTATCGGATCGTGCTGGCGATCGCCTTCTACCTTGTCGTCGTCCGCTGAGCTGCACGCCGCGGCGCAACGCGGTGACCTCGACGCGCGCGAGCTGGCCGGTCGGTTCGCGTTGCCGAAGGTCGTGCTGCTCGACCGGGTGTCGTCGACGATGGACGCGGGCCACGCCCTCGGCGCCCAGGGCGCCGCGGCCGGCACGCTGGTACTTGCCGATGCGCAGACGGCGGGGCGCGGCCGTCAGGGGCGGACATGGAGTTCCGAGCCTGGGGCCGGGATCTGGCTCACGCTCATCGAGCGACCAACCGATGCCGGCGTCCTCGAAGTGCTCTCGATCCGCGCGGGGATTTCGATCGCACCGGCGCTCGAGCCGTTCGCCGCCGCGCCGGTGCGGCTCAAGTGGCCGAATGACCTGTATTCGGGAAACGCGAAGCTGGGCGGCATCTTGATCGAGGCGCGCTGGCGCGGCGAGCGACTCGATTGGGTGGCGATCGGCGTCGGTATCAATCTCCGAGTTCCGTCGAGCGAGTCGCGAGCGACCGCGCTGCGTCCCGGCACCTCGCGTCTCGATGTGCTCAGCGCGATCCTTCCGCGACTTCGCGCCGCGGCGGCGAGCACCGGGCGTCTCACGCCCGACGAG
This sequence comes from Gemmatimonadaceae bacterium, assembly GCA_035492735.1. Taxonomy (GTDB): domain Bacteria; phylum Gemmatimonadota; class Gemmatimonadetes; order Gemmatimonadales; family Gemmatimonadaceae; genus JAQBQB01. The sequence goes on from DATJIZ010000387.1 coordinate 4,581, forward strand.
CGCGCGGCGTTCGCCGCACGCGATCTCGCGGTCGGGCGACCGTGTGTCGAGCCGGCGGTCGGTCGCGTACGGGGCATCGACGAGTGTGGCGCGCTGCTCGTCGAAACCGCATCAGGAGTGGTGACGGCGCGCGCGGGCTCTCTCGTTTTCCAGGAGGAGCGGTGATCCTCGTCTTCGACGTCGGCAACACGGAGCTGTCCATCGGACTGTTCAGCGAATCGGAGCTGCGCGGCCACTGGCGCGTGATGACCGACGTCGCGCGAACGCCGGACGAGTTCGGAGTGCTCATCCGGTCGCTGCTGGCGGCGGGCGATTTTGCGCGCGAGAGCGTGGAGAGCGTGGCCATCGGATCAGTCGTGCCGCGGGTGACCGGACCATTGAGCGAGGCGTGCGTGCGCTACTTCGCCGTCGGCGAGCCACTGATCGTGGATGCGAGCGCCAGGCTGCCGATCACGCTCGACGTCGACGAGCCGCTCACGGTCGGCGCCGACCGAATCATCAACACCCTGGCCGCGAGCCGCCTGTACGAGCACGACGCGATCGTCGTGGACATGGGGACGGCGAACACGTTCGACTGCATTACGGCTGAAGGCGTCTTTTTGGGCGGGGTGATCGCGCCGGGCGTGCTGACGTCCGCGGAGACGCTGACGCGCCGAACCTCCAAGCTGCCCGCGACCGAGCTCACGATCCCGACGCGCGTGATCGGTCGACGAACGGAGGAGTGCATTCGCGCCGGCGTGATGTTCGGCGCCGCGGATGCGATTGACGGCATCGTGCGCCGGATCAAGGCGACGTGGCCGCGGACGCAGGCGCCGATCGTCATCGCCACCGGCGGATTCGCCGAGGCGATGGCCGATCTGTGCACCACGTTCGATCGCGTGGAGCCGCACCTGACGTTGCAAGGATTACAGCTCGCGCACGTCCTGCTCCGGGAAGGCCGCCAGACGGTCGCGTAAGCCATTTATCGGCAAATATTTACAAATTCGGACGCTTTGGCGCCCGAGGTCTTGACGTGGCTCCCGGGGCTGGGTAGACTCCACGCTGTTAGCACTCTCCAACGGCGAGTGCCAAGTCGTATCTTCCCCCAGTTTCACCGTAGCCACAGCAAGGAGGAGCAGACCGTATGGCCACCAAGACCAGTATCAAGGTCAACCCGCTGGCCGACCGCGTCGTCGTTCGCGCGCTCGAGGAAACGGAGCAGATGCGCGGCGGCTTGTACATCCCCGATACGGCCAAGGAAAAGCCGCAGCAGGGCGAGATCGTCGCCGTCGGGCCGGGCCGCTTCGAGAAGGACAAGCGCGTTCCGATGGACGTGAAGGTCGGCGACAAGGTCCTGTACGGAAAGTACAGCGGCACCGAAGTCACCATCGATAACGAACAGTTCCTGATCTTGCGCGAGAGCGATGTGCTCGCGGTGATCGGCTGAGACTCCGGACACCACTCTCTACCAGAGGCACTGAACGCATATGGCAGCCAAGGAACTCCATTTCAACACGGACGCGCGTGCGGCGCTGAAGCGCGGCGTCGATCAGCTGGCCGAAGCGGTCAAGGTCACCCTCGGACCCCGCGGCCGGAACGTCGTCATCGATAAGAAGTTCGGCGCCCCGACCGTCACCAAGGACGGCGTCACCGTCGCCAAGGAGATCGAGCTCTCGGATCCGCTCGAGAACATGGGCGCGCAGATGGTCAAGGAGGTCGCCACCAAGACGTCCGACCTCGCGGGCGACGGCACGACCACCGCAACGGTGCTCGCGCAGGCGATCTTCCGCGAAGGGCTCAAGAACGTCACCGCCGGCGCCAACCCCATGGCCATCAAGCGCGGCATCGACCGCGCCGTGGCGGCGATCGTCGAGGAGCTCAAGAAGATCAGCGTCCCGACCGCCGGCAAGAAGGAGATCGCCCAGGTCGGAGCGATCTCGGCGAACAACGATCAGGAGATCGGCGACCTGATCGCCGACGCGTTCGACAAGGTCGGCAAGGACGGCGTCATCACCGTCGAAGAGGCCAAGGGCCTCGAGACGACGCTCGAGACGGTCGAGGGCATGCAGTTCGACCGCGGCTACGTGTCGCCCTATTTAGTGAGCGATCCGGAGAAGATGGAAGCCGTCCTCGAGGACGCGCTGATCCTCATCCACGACAAGAAGGTCTCGTCGATGAAGGACCTGCTCCCCGTGCTCGAGAAGGTCGCCCAGCAGGGTCGTCCGCTGCTCATCATCGCCGAGGACGTCGAGGGTGAGGCGCTCGCCACGCTGGTGGTCAACAAGCTGCGCGGCACGCTGAAAGTGTGCGCCGTCAAGGCTCCGGGCTTCGGTGATCGCCGCAAGGCGATGCTGCAGGACATCGCGATCCTGACCAACGGTCAGGTGATCAGCGAGGAAGTCGGCTTCAAGCTCGAGAACGCGGTCATCAACGACCTGGGTCGCGCCAAGCGCATCGTCGTCGACAAGGACAACACCACGCTGATCGATGGCGCCGGTGAAGAGGACAAGATCAAGGGCCGTATCGCCGAGATCCGCGCTGCGATCGACAAGGCGACCTCGGACTACGACAAGGAGAAGCTGCAGGAGCGTCTCGCGAAGATCTCCGGGGGTGTGGCGGTGATCAACGTCGGCGCGGCGACCGAAGCCGAGATGAAGGAGAAGAAGGCCCGCGTCGAGGACGCGCTCCATGCGACTCGCGCCGCTGCCGAGGAAGGCATCGTGCCGGGCGGCGGCGTGGCGCTCATCCGTGCGCAACGCGTGCTCAAGACGCTCAAGCTCACCGACTCGGACGAGCAGATCGGCGTGGACATCATCCGTCGCTCGGTCGAGGAGCCGATCCGCATGATCGTGCAGAACGCGGGCGGTGAAGTCTCGATCGTCGTCGAGAAGGTGCGGGCGTCGAAGGACGACGCATTCGGCTTCAACGCGCTTACCGACACGTACGAGAACCTCGTGCAGGCCGGTGTCATCGATCCGACCAAGGTGACGCGCACCGCGTTGCAGAACGCGGCGTCGATCGCCGGACTGCTGCTCACGACCGAAGCGCTGATCGTCGAGAAGAAGGAAGACAAGCCCGCGGCGCCGGCTGGCCCGGGCGGCATGGGCGGGATGTACTAAAGTCCAACCCGAACTGAATCGAAACGGGCCGCCTCACTGGCGGCCCGTTTTCATTCTCGGGAACCCCGTGGCACGCTGCTGGCGCTTGTCTGATACGCTCGCTATG
>DATJIZ010000388.1:0-10431 GCA_035492735.1 Gemmatimonadaceae bacterium
CATCGAGCACATGATGCTCGTGTCGCGCGAGGCGGTGGTGAACTACATGACACCGCTCGGCCTCGCGCACATCATGGCCACGGGGCACCATTACGGTCCAGGACCGTGGGCCAGAGTCGCGCGCCCCGACCAGACGCCGTCGTACTTTCATCGCGCCGACACCGTGGGCCTGGGGTTCGATCGCACGGCGACGGGGAGCGACGCGGTCGCGCAGTACTCCCCGCCCGTTCGCGACGTGTTCGCGAGTCGCGATTCGGTGCCGGAGAATCTTCTGCTCTGGTTTCACCACGTGCGGTGGGACGAGCGACTCCATTCGGGCCGCACGCTCTGGGAGGAGCTGGTGCGCCACTACACCGCCGGCGTCGACACCGTTCGCTCGATGGAGCGGGGGTGGCAGCGCGTCCGCGGCGCCATCGACCGGCAGCGCTTCGCGGCCGTCGATTCTTTCCTGGTGATCCAGGAGCACGAAGCGCGCTGGTGGCGCGACGCGGCGCTGTCGTACTTCCAGACTTTCTCGCGCCTGCCCATTCCATCCGGCTACGATCCGCCGCTGCATCCGCTTTCGTTCTACGAAAGTCTCCGCTGTCCGGCCAATCGCGACAAGCCGCGGTGCCCGGCGATCTATTAGACGATTCTCGAGCGCACATGACTGCCGACTACACGCCCCGCCCCGAGCACCATTTCACGTTCGGCCTCTGGACGGTGGGAAACATCGGCCGCGACCCGTTCGGCGATCCCGTGCGCGCGCCGATTCCTCCTACGCGAATCGTCCGGCAGCTCGCCGAGCTTGGTGCGTACGGCGTGAACCTGCACGACGACGATCTCGTGCCGCGCGACGCGTCGGCCTCCGCGCGCGACCGGATCGTGCGCGACTTCAAGGCGGCGCTGAACGACACGGGAATGAAAGTCCCGATGGCCACGACGAACCTGTTCGGCGATCCCGTCTTTCGCGACGGTGCGTTCACGAGCAACGATGCGCGCGTGCGCGCGTACGCCGTGCAGAAGACGATGCGGGCCATCGATCTCGGCGTGGAGCTCGGCGCGGGGACGTACGTGTTCTGGGGCGGCCGCGAAGGCGTGGAGACGAATGCCGCCAAATCCGCGACCGAGGCGATCAAGTGGTATCGCGAGGCGATCAACTTTCTCTGTGAGTACGTGCGATCGCAGAAGTACTCGCTCCGATTCGCCCTCGAGCCCAAGCCGAACGAGCCACGCGGCGACATCTTCCTGCCGACGATCGGCCACATGCTGGCGTTCATCTACACGCTCGATCATTCGGAGATGGTCGGCGTCAATCCCGAAGTCGCCCACGATACGATGGCGGGCCTCGACTTCTCGCACGGCGTGGCACAGGCGCTCGAAGCCGGGAAGCTCTTTCACATCGACCTCAACGCCCAAAAGCCCGGCCGCTTCGACCAGGATCTGCGTTTCGGCAGCGAGGACGTGAAGGGCGCGTTCTTCCTCGTGAAGCTGCTCGAGGACGCGGACTGGCCCGGCATGCGGCACTTCGACAGTCACGCCTATCGCACCGAGGACGAAGCCGGCGTGTGGGATTTTGCGCGCGGCAGCATGCGGACGTACCTCATTCTCAAGGAGAGGGTCGACCGCTTCAACGCCGACGCGGAGATTCAGGGCCTGCTCGAGGCGCTCCGGAGCGATGGCGAAGCGGCGGTCCCCGGCCCGTTCAGCCCCGCCGTGGCCAGCGCGCTCGCCGCCCGTGCGTTCGATCTCGACGCGATGCGCGAGCGAGGGTATGCCTATGAGCGGCTCGATCAGTTGACGATGGAGATCCTTCTCGGAGTGCGCTGACGTGGGCTCGTCCTTCCTCGGCGTCGACATCGGAACGAGCGCCGTCAAGGCGATTCTCGTCGACGCGTCGGGTGACGTGCTCGCGTCGGCGACCGAACCGCTCACAATGTCCACGCCGCACCCCGGCTGGGCCGAGCAGGAGCCCGAGGCCTGGTGGCAGGCAGCGATGGCGGCCATCGGCGTCGTGGTCGAAGCCCAGCCGCAGGTCGAGATCGAAAGCGTCGGGCTTTCCGGCCAGATGCACTCGTCGGTTTTCCTCGACCGCGCCGGTGACGTCATTCGTCCCGCGCTGCTCTGGTGCGACGGTCGCACGACCGCCGAATGTGCCGAGATCACGTGGCGCGTGGGCGGCGAGGATCGGCTGCGCGATCTTGTGTGCAATCCGGCACTCGAGGGCTTCACCCTGCCCAAGGTGCTGTGGCTGCGCAATCACGAGCCGGCCGCGTTCGAGCGGCTGGCGACCGTGCTCCTTCCCAAGGATTTCGTTCGCCACCGGCTCACTGGCGCGCTCGCCACCGAGCCATCCGACGCCTCGGCGACGCTGATGTTCGACACGGCGCACGGCATTTGGAGCAGCGAGATCCTGGATGCGGTCGGGCTGTCGCAGTCGATTCTCCCTGCTCTCGGCGGTTCGGCCGAAGTGTTGGGCAGGGTCACGCCGGAAGCGGCCGCGCTGACCGGCCTCCGTGCAGGTACGCCGGTGGTGGGCGGCGGTGCCGACAATGCGTGCGGCGCCGCAGGCGTCGGCGCGGTGGGCCCGGGCGAAGCAGTCGCGAGCTGGGGCACATCGGGCACCGTGCTCGCGCCGATGTCCGAGCCGCGCGTCGATCCCGCTCTTCGCGCGCACACTTTCTGTCACGTCGTGCCCGACACGTGGTATCTGATGGGCGTCGTCCTCTCGGCCGGCGGCGCGTTCGCGTGGTACCGCGACCAGCTCGCGCGCGACGCGGCCGCACTGGGCGATGCGAACGCGCTCCTCAATGCCGAGGCCGCGACGGTTCCACCGGGCGCCGGCGGCGTGACTTTCCTTCCGTACTTGCAGGGCGAGCGCACGCCGCACCGCGACGCCTCGGCGCGCGGCGCGCTGCTCGGCTTGAGTCTGGCGCACTCGCGCGCCCACGTGACGCGCGCCGTGCTCGAGGGCATCTGCTTCGCCCTCCGCGACTCGCTCACCATTCTGCGGGAACTCGGACTCTCGACCGACCATGTGCTTCTCACGGGCGGCGGCGCGAGAAGCTCGTTCGTTCGCCGGCTCCAGGCAGAGGTCTACGGCCTCCCAGTCTGCACGGTGAATCGCGAAGAGGGTCCCGCCTACGGAGCCGCGCTCCTCGGGGCGGTGGGCGCCGGCGCGTTCCGCGATTTGGCCGCCGCCGCGCGCGCCACCCTCGTGCGCGGCGCACTCGAGCAGCCGGCGGCCGGGGCGCACGAAGCGTACGACGAGCCGTACTCGCGATTCCGCGCCTCCTTCCACGCGGCGCGTTCAGGTGCAGATTCGAGGCGTTGATTGCATCTTTGGCTTCCCATTCACGCCTCATGTCCTCACTACTCAAGCGACTGCTCGCCGTCCAGGAGACGGGACTCCTCATCGTTCTGGTCGCTCTCGCGATCGCGCTCACGGCGTTCGCGGGCTCGCACGTCGATCCGCGCACCGGCGAGACGGTCAACAACTTCTGGAATTCATACACGCTGATTCAAGCGGCCACCGACGCGAGCTTCTTCGCCATCATGGCGATCGGCGCCACGATGGTGATCATCTCCGGCGGAATCGATCTCTCCGTGGGCTCGGTGTACGCGCTTTCCGGCGTCTCGATGGCGCTGTTGCTTCGCGCGGTGGGACCGATGAACCCCGTGGCAACGACCTTCGTTGGACTCGGCACCGCACTGGGCGTGGGCTTGCTGTGCGGACTGCTCAACGGCGCGCTCGTCGTCGGCCTCCGCGTGCATCCGTTCATCATCACGCTCGGGTCGATGTGGGTGCTGCGGGGGATCGCGTTCGTGGCGACGGGCGCGATGAGCATTCTCGTTCCTCCGTCACTCACGCGAGTCGTGAAGGCGACGCTCGGACTCGGCGGCGGTCTGTATCCGGTGCCGATGCTTGCCATGATCGTGTGCACGGTGATCGGCACGATCTATCTCACGCGCACCGTGATGGGGCGCCACATCTTCGCGTTCGGCGGCAACATCGAGGCGAGCCGGTTCGCGGGATTGGCGCTCCGGCGCATCCAGATCGGCGTGTTCGTGGTCGCCGGCCTCACGGCGGGATTCGCCGCGTTTCTTGGCGCGACGTTCTACGGGTCGACGTCCTCCGGTGACGCGCAGGGGTACGAGCTCTACGTGATCGCCGCCGCGGTCGTCGGCGGCGCCAGTCTCATCGGCGGCAAGGGCAGCGCGCTCGGCGCCATGCTCGGCGCGATCCTGATCGTCCTCATTCGCCAGTCGATTCGCACGCTCCACTTCGATCAGAACTACGAGTGGATCGTGATCGGCTGCGCGATCGTCGCCGCGGTGGTCGTCGACCAGTGGAGCAGCCGCGTCACCGCGCGTCGCCTGAGCCGCGGCAGCGTGGCGGCCACGAAGCAATGACCACGGCGCGCCAGGACACGACGCCCGCGGTCGAGACGGCGCGAGCCGTTGCCGTACGCTTCGAGCACGTCACCAAGCGGTTTCCCGGCGTGCAGGCGTTGAGCGACGTGTCGCTCGACGTAGCGCAGGGATCGTGTCACGCGCTGTGCGGCGAGAACGGCGCCGGCAAGAGTACGCTCGGAAAGATTCTCGCCGGCATCTACACGCCCGACGAGGGCCGTCTCTTCGTGCACGGTCGCGCCGTGAACTTCGACAGTCCGCGCGATGCGCTCGCCGCCGGCGTCGGGATCGTGCACCAGGAGCTCGTGTTCTGCGGGAATCTGTCGGTAGCCGAGAATCTGTGCCTTGGCACGCTGCCGTCGCGCCGCGGTTTCGTCGATCGTCCGGCGATGGAAGCGCGTGCGCGAGCGCTGCTGGCCGAGATCGGCGCCACGATGGACGTGCATCGGCCGGTGGCCGATCTCAGCATCGCGCAGCGGCAGATCGTTCAGATCGCGTCCGCCGTGGGGAGCGGCGCGCGCGTGATCGTGTTCGACGAGCCGACGAGCAGCCTGAGCCAGGTCGACGCCGAGCGGTTGTACGATCTGATCAGACGGCTGCGCGAGCGCGGCGTGACGTGCATCTACGTATCGCATCGCATGCCGGAGGTCTTCCGGCTGTGCGACACCGTGAGCGTGCTGCGCGACGGCAAGCACGTGGGGACGCACCCCGCGTCGGAGCTATCGGAGGGCGACATCGTGCGCATGATGATCGGCCGTCCGCTCGCCGAGTACTTTCCGCCGCCCAAGTCGACGGAAGAGGGGCGAGAGGTACTGCGCGTTCAGGACCTCACGTCGCCCGGCAAGTTTCAGCACGTGTCGTTCTCGCTCCGGTCGCGCGAGATCGTCGGACTGGCCGGGCTGGTCGGCGCCGGGCGGTCCGAGATCGCGTCGGCGATCTTCGGCCTCGACCCCGACGCTCGCGGCGAGATCGTGCTGAACGGCGAGCCGGCGCGGATCGACGATCCCGCCGACGCGATCCGGCTCGGTATCGGTCTGGTGCCGGAAGATCGCAAGAAGCAGGGGCTCGTCCTGTCCGAGAGCTGTCGGCACAATACGACGCTGCCGATCCTCGAGCGCCTCGCGCGACTCACCTGGGTCCGCGAGTCCGCCGAGTGGCAGCTCGTGCGGGAGTACTTCAAGCGACTCGGCGTGCGGGCCCGCGATCCCGACGTGCCGGCGGCCGGACTGTCGGGCGGGAACCAGCAGAAGGTCGTCCTCGCACGCTGGCTCGCCGCGAACTCGAAGGTGCTGATTCTCGACGAGCCGACGCGCGGCGTGGACGTAGGCGCCAAGGCGGAGATTCACGCGCTGATCAACGAGTTGGCGGCGCAAGGGACGGCCGTGGTGCTGATCTCGAGCGAGCTCCCCGAGCTGTTGAGTCTCTCGACCCGCATTCTCGTACTGCGCGAAGGTCGTCTGGTCGGCGAGGTCCCCGGCCACACGGCGACGCAGGACGGACTGCTGCGTCTGATGGCCGGCCTCGCCGCATGAGCAGTCTCGAATTGGGGTCAGACTCGATTTTTGGTTCTCTAATCGGTCTAATCGGGGTCAGACTCGATTTTTGGTTCTCTAAATCAGCCCGGACCCTCGTGTCGGCGGGCTCGGCGCTCACGCTCCTCGGCGGCGCCGCCTGTACACCGCGCACCGTGCCGGCCACCGCCGCGAGCGCAGCGCCCGGGCACTGGGTCGCCGTCTGGCAAGGTCCGCCGCAGCTCACCGAGCCGCGAAACCTGCCGCCCGCGCCGGGCCTCGCCGGGAGCACGCTCCGGCAGACCATTCGCGTGTCACTCGCCGGGTCACAGTGGCGCTTCCGCGTGTCGAACGAGTTCGGCGACGGGCCCCTCGCGATCTCGGCAATGCGCATCGCTCATGGCGTCGCGGGTCGCGACAGCGTAAACGCCGCGAGCGACGTCGCTGTGACGTTCCGAGGACGAGCCGGGATCACGATCGCAGCCGGCCAAGCCGCGACGTCAGACGTCGTGACCTTCGACGCGACGGCGTTCAGCGATCTCGCCGTGAGCATGTACGTGACCGCCGCGCCGGCGGGCGTCACGGGCCACCCCGGATCGCGGACGACGTCGTACTTGGTGGCCGGAAACCACGTGTCTGATTGGATGCTGCCGACTGCAAGCAAGACGGAACATTGGTACTTGCTCAGCCGCGCCGACGTGAGCGCACCGGCGAGCGCCGCCGCGGTCGTCGTGCTCGGCAACTCGATTGCCGACGGACGCGGCTCGGGGACCGACAAGAACGACCGCTGGCCCGACAATCTCGCGCGACGGCTCCGCGCGAACACGGCGACGCGAAATGTGTCGGTGCTGAACGCCGGCATTGGCGGAAACTCCGTGGTGCGCGGTGGGCTCGGTCCGCCGGCGCTCCAACGCTTCGAGCGCGACGTGCTCGACCAGCCGAGCATCCGTTGGCTCATCGTGTCGGAAGGTGTCAACGACATCGGCGGATCGCGACCCGACTCGGCGGCGTTCCTGTCGCAGCAGCTGATCGCCGCCTACAAGGACATGATCGCGCGCGCGCACGCCCGCGGCCTTACGGTCTATGGCGCGACGATCCTTCCGTTCGGGGGTTCGTTCTACTGGAGCGCCGAACACGAACAGGTGCGCCAGACCGTGAATGCCTGGATCCGCGGAAGCCGCGACTTCGATGCGGTGATCGACTTCGACCGGGCGGTGCGCGACCCGACCGACTGGTCGCGACTCCGGTCGGACTTGGACGGCGGCGACCATCTGCATCCCAACGAGACCGGCTATCGCGCGATGGCCGACTTCGTCGATCTTGCCCGGTTCGTTCCGGGCGGACGGTAGCGTACGCGATCGGAACGTCGCCCCTCTGGCGTCGTAACCACGGCATGGTGAGGATCGACGAGGCCGTTCTGATGCGCGACCGCGTCAGCTCGCCCGCACGAGAACTCGACATTGACGGGTCGAGGCGCAGACCCTATTTTAGTCTAGGCCTTGAGCAATCAGGGCAGCCTCGCTCTCGCCATCCACTATTTCGTCCGATGCCCGACGCGAAAAGCCGCGACCTGTTTCCCGGCGCCCTCGAGATGATGGTCCTCCGCCTGCTCAAACAGGAGCCGATGCACGGGTACGCGCTCGTGCAGCGCATCCAGCAAACGTCGCGGAACCTGCTGCAGGTCGAAGAAGGGTCGCTCTATCCCGCGCTCCAGCGCCTGCTCAAGGACGGTCTCGTCGACGCCGAATGGAGCGTATCGTCGACCAATCGCCGAGTGCGGGTGTACCGGATCACGCGCACGGGTGCCAAGCACCTGAGCAACGAGTTGTCGAGCTTCGAGCGAATGTTCGAGGGGATCAATCTCGTGTTGGCGCTGGGGAAATCATGATCTGGCTCGATCGTCTGCTGCACCGTCGGCGCATCTACGACGATCTTTCGGACGAGATCCGCGCCCATCTCGAGGAAAAGACCGACGAACTGATCGCGCGGGGAATGTCGCCCGTCGAGGCGCGCGAGGCGGCACGCCGCGCGTTCGGCAACGTCACGCGCGTCGAGGAAGACGGTCGCGAGAGCTGGCGGTGGCCGACGATCGAGTCGTTCATCACGGACTTGCGATACGCGCTGCGGCAGCTGCGTCGCGCCCCGGCACTCTCGGCAATCATCGTCGTCACGCTCGCCATCGGCATCGCGGCAACGACGACGGTATTCAGCTGGACGCGGAGCGTGCTCCTCGACCCTTTGCCCGGCGCCGGCGACGCCGGACGCGTCATGGCGCTGGAAACTACAAGCGCGTCGGGCAGCTGGACGCCGACCTCGTGGCTCGACTATCTCGACTTTCGCAAGTACCTCAAGTCGTTCGACGGGCTCGCCGCGTCGTATCCCACGTCGCTCGCGATGGGCGATGACGCTCGCACCGAACGCCGGTGGGGCGAGTTGGTCTCGGCGAATTTCTTCGACGTGTTGCGCGTGCGGCCGGCACTCGGCGGCTTCTTCCCGTCGAGCGCGGACGAGACGCAGGGTGCGCAGCCCGCGGTCGTGATCAGCTACGATCTATGGCAGAGTCGTTGGCACGGCGACAGCGCGGTCATTGGACGTATCGTGCAGATCAACCGCTTTCCGTTCACCGTCGTCGGCGTCGCACCAGCGGCCTTTCACGGCTCGATGCCCGGCGAGCGCATCGAGATCTGGGTGCCCGCCGCGATGCTCGGGCAGATCGTGCCAACCGGCGGTTGGTGGCTGCGCGATCGCGGCACACGCACCTTCCGCGTGCTCGCGCGCCTGGCACCGGGCGTAACGTTCGCCGCGGCGCGGAGCGAGGTCGAATCGTTTGCCGCCATCATGGCGAAGGCAAACGCCGACGTCAGCAAGGGAATGGGTGGTCGACTGATGCCGCTCTGGCAATCGCACTGGGGTGTACAAGACGCGTTGCGCGCACCGCTCGCCGTGCTGCTCGCGGCGTGCGGACTGGTTCTGCTGATCGTTTGTGCCAACGCGGCCAATCTGCTGCTGGCGCGTGCGACTGGCCGGCGGCGCGAGCTCGGACTCCGGCTGGCGCTCGGTGCGCCGCGCGCCCGGTTGGTCCGGCAGCTGCTCACCGAGGCATCGGTCCTCGCGGTCACCGGATCGGCAGTCGGGCTGCTCTGCACCGTGTGGCTCGCCCGCTCTCTCAGCTGGCTCGTCCCATCGTTCGCCGCGCCGTCGCTCGTCGCCCCGCACGTCGATGCCGGCGTGCTCGCGTTCACGGCGATCCTCGCCGGCAGCATCACCTTGCTGGCGGGAATCGCGCCCGCGCTGCACGGTTCGCGCGAGGCATTCAGCGATGCGTTGAACGACGGTGGACGCGGTGCGGCTGGCAGCCTCCATGCGACGTTCGTTCGCAGTCTGCTCGTGTCGTCGGAGATGGCGCTGGCAGTGATCTCGCTCGTCGGCGCGGGATTGTTCTACGAGAGCGTCCGCCGCACGCATGCCGTCTCGCCGGGGTTCGATGCCGATCACGTGGCGATGGCCTCGGTGAGCATCACCCTCGCCGGCTACGACTCTGCCCGCGGCGAGACGTTCCTGCGCAACGTCGCCGAGCGTGTGGGACGAGAACCGGGCGTGTCGGCAGTCAGCTATACGGACCACGTGCCGCTGAGCGTCGGCCTGGGCTCGTGGGAGGACCTGCGCGTGGAAGGATACGCGCCGGAGCCGAGCGAGAATATGAAGCTGTACCGCGACCAGATCGGTCCGGGTTACTTCACCGTACTTGGCATTCCGCTCGTCGACGGCCGCGATTTCACGCAAGGCGATGACTCGGCGCACGCACCCGTGATGATCGTCAACGAGGCGTTCGTGCGGCATTTCCTCGCTGGACGCACGGCGCTCGGCGTCAGGGTTCACGGCTGGGGACGATGGTTCACGATCGTCGGCGTGGCGAAGGACGTGAAGACCTACCGCCTCACCGAGCCGCCCACGCCATACTTCTACGTTCCGGTGCGTCAGGTGTATCGCCCGGAAAAGGGATACACGTTCCTCGCCCGCACCTCGACATCCGTTGAGCAGACCGTGCGGACGATCGGCCAGGCGGTCAGGTCGATCGATCCCACCGTGCCGGTATTCAACTCGATGCCGCTCGCCGATTACATCGAGGGACCGCTCCAGGGACAACGGGCCGCGACCCGACTGCTCGCGATTCTCGCGGGCGTCGCATCGCTGCTCGCCGCCATCGGGCTGTACGGTGTGATTTCGTACGCCGTGGCGCAGCGGACCAAGGAAATCGGCGTCCGAATCGCGCTGGGTGCGCAACGAGCGGACGTGCTCCGCATGGTCGCGTCGACTGCGGGCGTGCTGTTGACGGCCGGATTGCTCGTCGGTCTCGCCAGCGCACTGGCACTCACCCGTCTGGCTTCGTCCATGTTGTATTCAGTGGGGTCGGCCGACGCACTCGTGCTGGCCGTCGCCGCGGCGACGATGATCGCGATCGCCCTCGTGGCGACGAGCGTTCCCGCCCGGCGCGCGATGAACGTCGATCCCGTGGTCGCGTTGCGCG
>DATJIZ010000389.1:0-10439 GCA_035492735.1 Gemmatimonadaceae bacterium
CGTTCAACATATTAGCAACCGCTCGACGGAACCCGATCGCCGCTGCCGGCGATCTCCGCAGCCGAGCGTGCGCGCCAACCGAGAGACGGCCGTGGCTACCCACCCACGCGAGTCGTACGTCGAGCGCGTCGTCCCGTTCACTGCCGGCGATGGTCGCCCCGGCAATGTTATCAACGTGCGCGGGCCGATCCCCGCGACCCGCCCGCCTGTCCTGCTCGTTCACGGCGCGGGCGTGCGGGCGAACATCTTCCGCGCGCCGGTCGACACGACGCTCGTCGACTATCTCATCGCGCGCGGCCACGACGTGTGGCTCGAGAATTGGCGCGCGAGCATCGACTTCGAGCCGGTGGAGTGGACGCTCGACCAGGCGGCGCTGCACGACCATCCCGTTGCTGTCGATACGGTGTGCCGCGAGACGGGTGCGTCGGAGATCAACGCGGTCATTCACTGCCAGGGCTCGACCAGCTTCATGATGTCCGCCGTCGCCGGGCTGGTGCCGCGGGTGCGGACGATCGTCGCCAATGCCGTGACGCTGCACCCGGTGGTGCCGCCGTGGTCCGTCGCCAAGATGCAGGTGGCGGTGCCGGCGATCGCCAGGCTGACGCGCTACGTGAATCCCCATTGGGGCGACAGCGCGCCGACGCTGCTCGCCAAGGCCATGGTTGCGGCCGTCCGGCTGTTTCATCGGGAGTGCGACAACTCCGTCTGTCGGATGGTCAGCTTCGTGTACGGCAGCGGGTTCCCGGCGCTCTGGCGGCATGAGAATCTGAACGACGCGACGCACCAGTGGCTTCGAGAGGAATTTGCCGCGGTGCCGCTGTCGTTCTTTCTGCAGATGCGTGAATGCCTGCGCGCCGGCCATCTCGTCTCGGTCGAGGGCTACGCGGCGCTGCCGCGCGACTACGTGGCGCGGCCGCCGGAGACGGATGCTCGCTTCGCATTCCTCGGCGGCGCGCTCAACCAGTGCTTCCTGCCCGTGAGCCAGTCACGGACGTACGAATACTTGAATCGCCTGCGCCCTGGATATCACACCCTCCATGTGCTGCCGCGCTACAGCCATCTCGACGTGTTCATGGGGGCGAACGCCGCGCGCGACACTTTCCCGATCATCGCCGCCGAGCTCGAGCGCGAGGCCGGACGTCGTATGGTCGCACGCTCGGCGCGCGCGACGGCGGGGAGCACGGCAAATCTGTCGGAGGTCTCGTGACCCTGTTGCCCGCCCGGCTGCGCGACCAGAACGGACGCCACGCGCTCGTCGATGGCATCCCCTTCGAGCTGCCCGTACACTCCGAGCGGACGCCGGCGCTCATGGCGGGTTTTCCGATCGACGCCGAGCGCGCGGCGCGGCTGCTGCCGGGGATCGAGCTGCACCCGTTCACGCTGTTTGGTCGCGGGCTGCTCATCGTCACCGTCGTCGACTACCGCATCACGTCGATCGGCAAGTACATCGAGTTCAGCATCGCGATCGCCTGTACGCGCGGGCGGCGACCGGCGCCGCCCATCTTGCCGCTGCTGTTCCAGAAGACGTTCGGGCTCGGCCAGTACGTCTACGATCTGCCGGTCAGCACCGAGATCTCGGTCAAGGGCGGCAAGGGGATCTGGGGAATGCCCAAGCATCAGGCGAGCCTCGATTTCCAGATCTCCGATCGAACCGTGAGCAGCCAGTACGACATCGATGGCGCGTTGGCGATGCGCATCGAGATCGACCGGCCGCGCGGACCGATGCTGCCGCTCGTCAACATTCCCGCCGCGAACTACTGCGCGTTCCGCGGCATGCTCTATAAGTCGTACATCTACTTCAACGGCAAGCTGGGGATGTCGCTCGGCGGCGCCGGCGCGGCGCGGCTCACGCTGGGACGCCAGCCGTCGATGCGCGTGCTCGCCGACCTGAACATCGGCGCCAAGCCGGTGTTCACGGCCTTTCTGCCGGCCACTCACGGTGTCCTGGACGATCACTTCGAGTGCTGGTTTCTGAGCTTCGATCGGCTCCCGGCACAGCAGCCCGAAGGGATGGAATCCGTCGTCAATCTTGGCTTGGGACAAACATGGCCGAAACCACCGCACCGCGAGCCAGTGGATACACAGCTGACGCGCTGAGCCCCGCTGAACCGGCGATCGAGCGCCAGCGGCCGATCTTCATCCTGAACGCAGCGCTCCTGTTCGCCTGCGCCTCGATGTACTTCGGCACCGGTGGGTCGCTGGTGTTGTTTTCGTTCCCGCTCGCGCCGCAGCTCACGCCCGCCAACTATTTCCTGCCGTTCGTGGCGCCGGTCGAGGCGGCGACCCGGTTCTTCACGTACATGACGATCGTGATGGTCGCCAGCGCGATCGTCATGGCGTGGAGCGAGTGGCGCACGGGCTATCGCTGGATCCCCCTGGCCGTGCTCGGCGCGGTGATCGCCGCCACCGCGCTCACGATCTACGGGATCTTTCCATACAACAAGGAAATGGAAGCCCACATCGGCGATGCGGCGCGGCTGCACGTCGTGCTCGATCGCTGGATGCTCCTCAACAAGATTCGAGTGTCGCTATGGATCCTGCAGTGGGTGTTGATGAGCGCGTATTTCGTCCAGAAAGCGATGCGCGCTCCGAAAGTCCGGGCGTAGCGGCGCCGTCGCCGGTCCAGCGCGCGATCCGCGTCGTCGTCCTGGCGATCGGCGCGCTCACGATGGTGACCGGCGCCGTTCAACTCGTGGCGCCGGCCGTCATGCTGCACGCGGTCGGCGGCGAGACGAGCGCCGGCGCGACGCACTTCTTCGCCATCGTCGGCATGTTCATGATCCTGTTCGGCGGCCTGCTCTGGCAGGGCGCGCGCCCGGTGCCGGCATCGTCGATCGCCGTGGGCTGGGCGGCGCTGCAGAAGTTCGGCGCCTCGGCAGCCGTCGCGGTCGGCGTGACGCGGCACGTGTTCTCGCCGCTCGCGCTGATCGTGGCGTCGTTCGATTTCGCGTCGTTCGTCGTGATTGCCTGGTACTGGCGCAAGGCGGCGCGGTGACTAACGCCGAAGCTCGGGCCACGCGCGACACGCCGGCAGGTGTGGCCGACGCACCGACGCGCCGGGCAGTGATCCTGGCCGGCGGTGGGATGCGCGTCGCGTACCAGGCCGGCGTGCTTCGCGCGATGGCCGAAGCGGGGCTCCGCTTCTTTCATGGCGACGGCACGTCGGGCGGCACGATCAACCTCGCGATGCTGCTCTCGGGGCTCACGGCCGACCAGATGTGCGAACGTTGGCGGACGCTCGACGTCAAGTCGTTCGGCACGCTGCTGCCGATCCACGCCTATCTGGACGCGCCGCACCTGATGGGCCTCGGCAGCGGCGACGGTGTGAGGAACGCAGTGTTCCCGCACCTTGGCATTGACACCGACCGCATTCGCGCCACACGGGCGATGACCGGCACCTTCAACGTCTGCAACTTCACGCGCAAGACGGCCGAGGTCATCGCGCATACGGAGATCGACCTCGACCTGCTCGTGGCGTGCATCTCGCTTCCGATCTTCATGCCGCCCGTGCGTGCGCGCGGCGCCGATTGGACCGACGCGGTGTGGATCAAGGACGCGAATCTGCTCGAGTCGGTGCGCCGCGGCGCCGACGAGCTGTGGTTGATCTGGTGCATCGGCAACACGCCGACGTATTACCCGGGCGCGTTCCGCCAATACGTGCACATGATCGAGATGAGCGCGAACGGCGCGCTGTTCGAGGAGCTCGCGCAGATCACCGCGATCAACGAGCGCATCGCCGCCGGCGAACGACCGTTCGGACGCACGCGCCCGATCGTGCTTCACGTGATCAAACCGCGCTACGCGCTGCCGCTCGATCCCGACTTCTACTTCGGCCGGATCGATGCGCGCACGCTGATCGATCTCGGTTACGCCGATTGCTGGCGTTACCTGGCGACCGCCGACGCGGGCGGCGTCCCCCTTACACCCGAGGCAACGCAGATGAGCGACGAGCCACTGGGGATCACCTTCCGCGAGCAGATGACCGGTCCGTTCGCGCTCGGCGCGACCGATCCTCGCGCGGGCGAGTCGGACGCGACGCGCGCCGGGACCAACCTGACGATGCACGCCACCGTCACGGTTCGCGACGTCGACCGTTTTGTCAGCGATCCCGAGCATACCGGTGAGCTGATGGGCGAGATCGACTTCGCGCCATTCGGCAGCGGAATCGCGGCGCAGCGCGGCGTGTTCAAGCTGTTCTCGCCAAGCGACGATCCGCGCCTGCGCTACATGGTCTACGAGCTCGCGTTCCGCCACGACGGCGACGACTACTATCTGGCGGGAAAGAAGGAAGTGCGCGACGATCCCGGCTTCGACATGCTGAGCGATACCACGACGCTCTACACGCGGCTGTACAAGGGGCGCGACGCGACGGGCACCGTGGTCGGCGCCGGCGTGCTCCGCCTGGACATGGGAGACTTCGCCAAGCTGCTGACGACGATCCGACCGGTCGGTGCGACGTCGGCGCTGGAGGGAGCCAAAGCCGTCGAACGGTTCGGGCGGTTCTTCGCCGGCCAGTTGATCGAGTCGTACGGCGGTGCGCTCGGCCGGCCGATCGGTGCGGACACATGAAGCTCACGACGGAACAATCGGTCAGACCTGAAGCGCCGCCTCCCGAGGCGCGCGCCAAAATGGTCGGCTGGTTCGATCCCGGGCAGCTCATCGACACCGCGATGAAGGTCGTGGTCTCGACCTTGTTTGGACGAAACGCCGACCGACGGCTGCTCGACGCGATCGCGCACCACAATCCCGATCCGTGCGACTACTCCACGTCGGACGAGCTGTGGATCGACTACGTGGCCGACACGGGCGACGGCTGGAATTCGACCTACGCCGTGGCGTATCACTCGGCGCGCAAGACGCTGAGCGTGAAGGATCCGACCGGCGCGGCCCACGATACGGAGCGGGGACACTTGCTGGTGTTCGGCGGCGACGAGGTGTATCCCACGGCGAACCGCGACGCGTACCAGCGCAAGCTGGTGGCGCCCTATCGCACCGCGCTGGCGCAAACGGCCAAGCCGTATCCCGGCGTGTTCGCGATCCCGGGCAACCACGACTGGTACGACAGCCTCGTGGCGTTCACGCGGTTGTTCTGCAGCGACGAGGGCCGATGGCTGGGTGGCCGAACCACGGTGCAGAAGCTGAGCTACTTCGCCGTGAAGCTGCCGCACGACTGGTGGCTGATCGGCACCGACATGCAGCTCGACTCGGACCTCGACGATCCGCAGCTCGAGTATTTCCGCGGCATCGCGCGGCAGATGGGTCCGCACGATCGAGTCATCCTGTGTGTCGCCGAGCCCCATTGGATCTACGAGGCGCGGTACCACAAGTTCGACCCGACGGTCAACCAGAAGAATCTCCAGGTGCTCGAGGAGACGGTGTTCGAGCACCGCGTCGCCGTCGTCCTCGCCGGCGACCTGCACCACTACCGCCGGCACGAGGCGCCCGACGGCCGGCAGAAGATCACCGCAGGCGGCGGCGGCGCGTTCCTCTATCCGACCCACGCCGACCAGAAAGAAGTCGAGGTGCTCGCCCAAGACTACCGTTGCAAGGCGGCGTACCCGCCGCCAGCCAAGTCGCGCCGATTGTCGTGGCGCAACCTGGCGTTCCCGATCGTGAATCCGACATTCGGCATCGGCACCGGGCTTCTCTACCTGTTGCTCGGGTGGGCGGTCAAGGCTGATCTGTCGAACGCGGGAGTCGGCCAATTCGGCGATGCGCTGCGGATCACCCTCACGGCCACGCTGCAGAGCCAGATCGCCGTGCTGTGGGGTCTGCTGCTTTTTCTCGGCTTCTATTACTTCACCGACACGAACTCGCCGCGCTACAAGCTCTGGGGCGGGAGCGCGCATGGTGCGGCGCATCTCCTCGCCGCGTTCTTCATTGGTTGGTGGGCGACGCGGCTCACGACGCACTACTTCCCGTTCGGCTCCATTGCGCAGCTCTCGCTGGCCGGAGTGTTGATCGTTGCGCTTGGATACGTCGTCGGCGCCGAGATCATGGGAGTGTACTTGGTCATCTCGGTGAACGTGTTTGGTCGGCAGGCTGGCGAGGCGTTCTCGTCTCTGCACTGCGAGGACTACAAGAGCTGGCTCCGCATCCACGTGACGCCGCAGGGCGCGCTGAAGTTGTACCCGATCGGCATCGATCGCGTGCCACGCGCGTGGCGCGACGGCGCGAGCGCGCCGGACGCGCAGGGCGAGTGGAGTGGTCTCCTGGTGCCCGCCGACGATCGGGCGAGCGAGCCGGCGTTGATCGAGGTCCCCGTTGCCGTGGAACGGTCCGTCGTCGCACCGACGGACGCCTACGCTGCGAGGCCGTCGGTGTCGAGTGAACTGTCGAGGAGTTGAGATGCCACAGGATACGCACTTCGACGCGGTAGTCGTCGGCACGGGATTCGGCGGCTCGGTGATGGCGTATCGCCTCGCCGAGGCGGGGCTGCGGGTCTGCGTGCTCGAGCGCGGCCGCGCCTATCCGCCGGGATCGTTCGCGCGCACGCCGACCGACCTGGCGCGCAACTTCTGGGATCCGAGCGAAGGTCTGTACGGCATGTTCGACGTCTGGTCCTTCGACGGCGTCGAGTCGCTCGTGTCGAGCGGCCTCGGTGGAGGCTCGCTCATCTACGCGAACGTGCTGTTGCGCAAGGATGAGAAGTGGTTCGTGAACGATGACCTGCCGAGCGGCGCGAATCGCAAATGGCCGGTTGACTATCGCACGCTCGAGCCGCACTACGAGGCCGTCGAGCGGATGATGCAGGCGACGCCGTATCCGTTCGACCACGAGCCGTACCGCTCGACGACCAAGACGCAGGCGATGGTCGATGCCGCGCGCCGACTTCCCGGCGTCGGCCAGCTGCAATTTCCGCCGCTCGCCGTGACGTTCGGCAATCCAGGCGTCCCACCCGTGCCCGGCGAGCCGATCGTGGGTGGCGAGCGAAATCTGCACCATCGCGCGCGGCTCACCTGCCAGCTCTGCGGCGAGTGCGACATCGGCTGCAACTCCGGAAGCAAGAACACGCTCGACTACAACTATCTCAGCCGGGCAGCGGAACATGGCGCCGACATTCGCACGTTGTGCGAGGTGCGCGGCTTCGAGCCGCTGTCCGGCGGCGGATACGTCGTGCGTTATGTGGAGCACGACCTCCAGCGTGCCGGAACCAGATTTGACACGCGCGCGCTGATGCCCGTGGAGCTGACGTGCGATTATCTCGTGCTGTCGGCCGGCACGTACGGCTCGACGTATCTCCTGCTCAAGAATCGTCCGCGGCTGCCCGGCTTGAGCGACGCGCTAGGCACACGCTTCTCGGGGAACGGCGACCTGCTGACATTCGCCGTCGAATGCACGGACGCCGAGCGCGCCTGCGCGCGGGCGATGAACCCGAGCGTCGGCCCCGTGATCACCACGGCGTTTCGTGTTCCGGACGCACTCGACGAGACGGGCGCCAATGGCCGCGGCTTCTACGTGGAAGACGCGGGCATTCCGTTGTTCATGGTCTGGCTCCTGGAATCGACCGACACCGTGGGTGCGTTCAAGCGCGGTTTCCGCTTCGGCTGGCGTCGGCTGATGCGCGCGCTGCACTTGAGCCGCGGCTCGAACCTGAGCGGCGAAGTTTCGGCGATGCTGGGCGCGGGGGCACGCTCGGAAGCGATGCTGCCACTGCTCGGCATGGGACGAGACATTCCCAATGGCCGCATGTCGCTGGACGCAGACGGCGACCTGGCGAATGATTGGAGCACCAAGACGTCATGGGCCTACTTCACGCGCGTGCGATCCGTCATGAAGCAAATGGCCGACGCCTGGGGCGCCGAGCGATTCGCCGATGATCCGCTCTGGTACCTACGACGTGTGATCACGGTGCATCCACTCGGCGGATGCCCGATGGGTTTTTCGGCCGAACAAGGCGTGGTCGATCCCTTCGGTGAAGTGTTCGGGCACGATGGGCTGTTCGTTGCCGACGGGTCCGTGCTCCCCGGCCCGGTGGGCGCGAATCCATCGCTCACGATTGCCGCGTGCGCCGATCGGTTCGCCGACCGCTTGATCGAACGCGCGCACGCGGCTCGACCACGCCCGGCCGCCGCGGCTCGATGACGAAGGTTCTCGTCGTCGTCCACGGCATGGGCGAGCACGCCCACGGCTGGTCGGCGGATGTCGTCGCCAAGCTCGACGCGGTCGCGGCGCAGTATCCGGCATTTAAGACCGGCCCGCGCTTCAGCAAGCGTCTCACGATCGAGGAGATCGTGTACGACGACGTGTTCGCGAACATCGTTTCGACGTGGAATCGCGATGCCGGCGCTCTCGACGCGTGGGCGAAAGGCGCCGGCCGTTCGCTGCCGAAGTTGGCAAGCTGGCTCCGCTCGCCGCTGCCCGCCGACACCACAGGCTTCTTCTGGACGACGGCGATCGATCCGCTGCTGTACCGTGGATTTCACCTCGTGCGCGACGACGTTCGGGCCCAGGTGACGAAGCAGGTCGCGGACATCGCGATGCGCGCCATGCGAGCCGGCGCCGCCGAGATCTCCGTGCTCGCCCACAGCCTGGGCACCGCGGTCATGCACGACTCGCTCGACGTGCTCGGCCGAAAGCCGTTCGAGCGCAACGAAGCGCTGACCGCGGCACGCTGGCAGTTCGCGAATCTGTTCATGCTCGCCGACGTGTGTCAGCTGGCGCGCAACCTCGTGGCGGACATCAACTATTTCGACTCGATCGTGCGCCCGACCAGCGCGGGTTCGGCGAACGACACGTACTGCCAGTTCTTTCTGAACGCCTGGCACCGGTTCGACCCGTTCGTCCTGATGGCGCCGTTTCGCCCCGTGACGTGGGGGGACAACTACATCCCGATCGGACCCCTCGAGCACTTTCATTCGGCGAACGTGCACGGCTACACGCACTACCTCGACCATCCGCTCGTCCACGTGCCGATCATCAACGGCGCGCTGGGCGCGCCGCTGATCTCCGACGCCGAGCAGGCGAAGGTGCTCGCCTCGTATCCGGTGACGCAGTCGGTCGGGTGCGAGACGCAGATCGCGGCGGTCATCCAGAAAGCAAAGGAGCTCGCCAATGCTGCAGACCTTGAAGAGGCAGTCATCGGCATCTCCGAGTTCCTGGCCGTCGCGCAGCGGTCGGCCGATGCGTGCAAGGCGCTGGCGAGCAAGGACATGTTCGTGTAGTGCCGCGCTGCTCCTCACGATCGGTGCGTCCGCCGGCGGCCAGAGTGCCGCGTTCACCGAATGCAATGCGGACGCTGTCGGCGGCTTGACGAAGTCGGAGCTCGGGCCGTGGGTGGCGTTCACGCCGGAGTCGCTGAAGCGGCGCTTCGAGCCGGCGCGGCGCGCCGGCGCGTGGAGCGCGATCGCCGATTCGGTCGCGATGTTGTTCGGGCTCGAGGCGCGGCCGGCGGCGCTGGCCGGCACGCCTGGCTCGCTCGCGACCTTGCCCGACAGCGTACGCGCGCTGTTGGTCGCCGAGCTCGATTCGCTGCGTGCCGAGCTCGCCGAAGGCGAGCGTGATTCCGTGGCCCGGCTGAACGGCCGCATCACGACGAAACGATTCGCGGTCGAGCCGCGGCTGGTCGCGCCACAGCGGGTGAGCCTGTTCGTGGGCCGCCCGCCGGGTCCGATCGTGATCAGCGCGCTGCCGGACGGCGACCTGCGTCCGCTCTGCTGGTTCGCGCTGACGCTCAACGATCTGGCAACGCTGTACGGTGGCTCGGCGCGCGCCGCGCTCGCCGCCGCGCTGGCCAAACGTGCCGCGCGCTGGGACAACTTCATGCAGCACGGCTACTCGATGACGCCGCTCGAGTTGTTCGTGAACGGCTACATGCCCCGACCTGAGCTGGAGCCGCCGCGGCTTCAGCTCGTGCTGTTTCACGCGTCGGCCGGCGCGGAGATGTTCAGCGATCGGCCGCTTGCCGCAAACACGCTGCGCGCTAAGCCCGTGCTGGTCGTGGAGCCGGTCGGGCTGCTCAGGTACTTCGGGCAGTTCAAGAGCTATAGCGGCGTGACGTGGGTGCTCGCGTTTCCCGATTCCGGCGGTCTCGCCACCGGCGTCATGCTCCACCACAGCGACATCGGGCACGTCAGCTATCTCTGGCGCCCGCATGGCGAAGACGGGGCGAGCGGCGGCGCGCTGCTTCTGTCGATGGATCTGTATCGCTATCTCGCCGGCGCCGCGGACAAGTGGAAGCAGCTCAAGCGGGAGTCCGTCTCACAATGTCTCGCCGACGCACCGGCGTGCGTTGCACGTCCGTAGGCGCGCGAGAGGAGGGAGCACGCAATGCTCGAATCGAAAGGGACTGAGGAGACATCGAAGGCGAAGGTCGCCGTTCCACCGCCACGCGCCACCGTCCTGCCGCACACCACCGAGCCCGAGGCCGAGCCGCCGACCACGATCGCGTTCACGCCCCGTCGCTGGGCGTTCGGCGATCCGGACGAGGGGGTGCTATG